>NZ_AOTD01000127.1 GCF_000344295.2 Campylobacter showae CC57C
GGGGGGGGGGGGGGGTTTCCCTCCTCTTATCTTAAAAATTCCTTGTCTTCTTACGTTAGCTTGTTCTTAATAGGGTTAATAGGGCGAGCATACTCTACGTGACCACAAAACGTTACCGTTTTTGGCTTACGTAGAGGCTCGCAAGGAGAGCTTGCTGCTCCTTTGACCCACGCTTTTGCTCCGAGTGTATTTATTGAAAACAGCTGAACTAAGTAGGCTGTTTTCAATAAATATTTAAACTTACGGACATATTTCCGTAAGAGCTCGGAGTGATTGTAGGTTAATTTTTTATTTTGTTTCTTGCTTAAAAAACAATCCATCTATTCTCTCTATTGGCTGCTAGTACCATAAACTTAAAATATGTTTTTCTATACGTTTTATAACGGAATTCAAGGAAAAACCAAAATTAAGTAAAATTTAACCAAACTCGTAGTGTAAAGTGCCCTATAGCCCATAAAATACGTTTTTTAAAGTTTTCTTATAGTGTGTAGCTAAATGCTCGTTTGTTTCTTTTTCCGATCCCATACCTATTTAACATGTATAAATACGTTTGTATGCAGTTACTTCCTATGGACTCAAAAAAATATTTGGATTTTTTGCTTTGTGATCTATATTTTGGCTTTACTTCTACAAATAAAACATCTATCATGTGTTTTATTGGGACATTCTTATGTAGGAGATATTTATGAATGTAGATTTTCATAAAAAGCGCAGCGTCACTAAGAACATAATCAAAAAACTAAGACTAACCGATGCCGAATGGTCGGCTATCGAAAAGAAGCTAAAAGAAACGGGAACGACCTTTTCAAAATTTGCCCTAAGTTCAATGCTGTCCAGGCGAATTAGACTTCCTATTGAAAGGGAGCTTTTAGCTGAGTTAGCTAAACAAGGAAACAACCTAAACCAAGTGGCTGCCAGGTTAAACCGCGACGAAAGTTTGGGTAGGGTTGCCATTCTAATTCTCACCGAAAATAATGCTCTTTTGCATCGAATTTACGAGACTTTGGGGAAATAGTGAACTATATCAATCAAGACCGCTACCTCACAAACATAAAGAAAGCTATTAACAACTATGCTAGTTAAATTCCTTCCAACCTACACCGGTGGCGGCCTTGGAAGTATAAACTATCTACTAAACGAAAGAAAAGCGGCCGGAACGGCTAAGGTCGTAAAGGGCGACGAAAATTTAACTAGAGCTATTATTAAAGGAATCGACTTTAAGCAAAAAACATGCTTTGGAGTTTTGTCATTTGAGGAGAAGCACGATTTTTTGGATGAAGAGCAAAAGTTAAAAATAATAAAAGATTTTGAGCGCGCACTGCTTGGGGATTATATGTTAGATAGAGTAAATGTGCTCTGGGTCGAGCATTCGGACAAGAACGGTCGGCTTGAGTTAAATTTCTTGATCCCAAAGATTGATCTTATAACAGGTAAATCATTTAATCCATACCTGGCTAAATTTGACCAACATAGGATTGATTTGATTAAAAGAATGATTAACGACGAATATAACCTTTCTAGCCCCGATGATCCCGCAAGAGAGCAAACGATATCGGCTAGCAAGAAAAATATTGGACACTATCAAAATTTAGAAGAACTAGATAAAAAGCTACACGACCTAGCCAAAGAGGGCTACATCAAAAATAGAGATCATATGATTGAGCTTCTTAACCAAAGTGGCATTGAAGTAACTAGATCTACAAAGAAAAGTATAACCGTAGTACTACCTAATCAAAAAACAAAAAATCGTCTCAAAGGAGGAATATACGATGCAAATTTCACAGGCGCTCAAGGACTTGGAGAACTCGGCCAAAGCTCAAGCAGAAGAATTAAAGAGTTCCATAATAGAGATACACAAGCAGAGCGCGAAAGAAATAGGCGAAAGCTTGAAGAGCTTATTGAAAAGCGAGATAGATTCAATAAGCGGAAATTTAGAGCCTCGCTTTCAAGAGATAATATCGAACCAGAACAGGAGCAAAAGATGGATATCGGTACTCACGGCTACGATGGCGCTGATAATAGGAATAGCGGCGGGATATCAGATGCGCTCTTATGCACTGGAGCCGCAAATCAAGAAAACGAGATCGGATGCGATCAAGGAGTTGCAAGCGATTTTAGGCGAGCAAACGAAAAAGATGGAGACAATGGAGGTATGGACGATACCGCAAGCTTGGAGACATTCCGAACCAGAAGCGGACGGAAGGATGCGGTACTACATATTGATCTCTCGGAGCAAGGAGATCTTCGAGCAAAACGACAAATACTACATACCTATGAGAACGGAGTAGAAGATGACGACATTGGAAGAAGCATTGTTCAAAGAAAACGAGAGCTTGACGCAGATGATCAAGAGCGAAAGGAGCGAACACGAATCGCAGAAGAAGGCCTTGATCGAAAAATACGAGAAGGAGTTATCGAATTTGCGGCAATCGAATGTAAATTTGATAGAATGCATGCAATATTTGATAAACGATTGCGAGAACAAAATATACGAATCGTCGCAAGCGCAAAAAGAAAGATACGAGAGATCTTTGGAGTTTTTAAAAAAGAAATTAATAAGTTTGCAAGAAAAATTCAAAGAACTATCGAAAAAATACGAATCTTTGAAAGAGAAGTGTCAAGAATAGTAGTTGACGAACAGTATCTTAAAAACAAAAATATCGAGATGTCATTTGGTGCAGATGATGAACTGCTGAAAGTCCTAGGCCAGGAGAACGAGAATGTATGGGGAATGGATACGAGATAGAATCTGATGGTTTTATCTGTTTGGCATTATGCTCCCAGTTGAAATCCAAAGATAGATTTGCTAGGTTTATTTTTCAGAGCTTGGGTATGCCCAAAAATAGGCCTACCCAAGCGTACCTCAGCTTTATTTTAATACCAATTTCGTTATCTGTCCATTTATATTATACAGATTCGGCATCTAAAATATATTGCACTTGATCTCTATCCACTTCGTGCCGGGCTATCCATTTTTCTATTTTTTCTCTATCGTATAGAACTTTTCTACCACCCAGCTTTATATAAGGCAAGATGCCTTTTGATCTCCAAATGGATTGAGCATCCGTACCGATACTAAAGAGCGCTTCAAATTCCGTAGGGGTTATAAACTTTTTCTGACAAGGATTTATTTGCATTTTTTTCCTTTATAAATTTTATACCCATCCTATCATGTGACAAACTTTAAGTCAAGCAAAAAATCGGTTCGCCAAAGATATTTTACTGTTTTTTATTTTGAGGTAATAGTATGGTAATTGGAGGATTGTTAAGTATGATTTTTAGGTGCGAAGGCTACCGAAGTAGCCTAAGACCTACGCCGTAAGGCGCGTACAAGTATGCGAATACTACAATATATTCTCTTAAAAGTGTATAAAATTTCTTTTTATGCTTGCTGAAGATTTTACCAAGAAGGCGTAGGTACTGGTTAGTTTATTGTTGGATTCATAAAATCCTTTATGTTTTCTAGCTCTTTTAAGCAGGCTCATTAGCTCTACTACTGTAGCTTTTTTCATGGGTTTGGTTTTGCAAAGTATATTAAATATCAAAAAAGAACATAAAAAGTTATTTATAAATGGATTTTTCATTTTATTTTCAACGCTTTTTTTCGATGATCTTAGATGTAAATTTAAAAAATCCATAATCTGATAAGTCGGTCTAAATTTGTCGATAGGGTTTAGATTGTTTATCAAACAGTTATTGTGCGCCGCTGCATTTCTAATAAACTGCACTGATGTTAGCATGTTTTTTATTTTTATGTATTCTTGATTTGGAAATTTTTTATAATAAAAATCGCAAAAATTTGTAAAGTTTTTAAACTCCAATATCTCGATTAAATTCCATATCGATAGGTTGACTCTATATTTATTAATAATATTGTCTTTGGCTGTAAAATCGTGTTTGCTATAATTTAAAAAATAGTTTTTCTGTTTGGGATTGGCATTGAGATAATCATCTACTATCGAGTATCCATCGCACTCATCTTCATTAAAATCCCTTAATAGCTTAGTTTTTAAAAGATGCTCTATATTTAAGGTAAGAGTTAGGATAAATCTGCGAAGATGCATATCTATAGTAGATAGCTCCTTTAAATAGGCAAACTCTAAATTTATGTATGTACCGTCGTCTCGTTTGGTGTAATTTTTAGCATAGGCTTTTATTTTAAATAGGTAACTATTGTTGGTTAAAAAATCGATAGCCGATTCTTTATTGCATATATTAAATTTTACCCCTTTGGTTTCCAAGTAGACAACTTGCCGGGCTATAGATAACTTTGGTTTATTAAATTTATCCAATTTTTTATTCTTTACAATTATATTGTTTCATTATATCATATTTTATATATTTAACCTCTCGTTTTGCTTTTCCAGTATTTTGCTCTAACCGTCATTTATACCCCAATCTTTTAGTGGCTACTAAATTTTCTATCACTTGCGAACTTTTTTGGGTCGCCTTATAGGTATCGACGCCAAGATAGTGTTGCAGAGTCGCCAGTTCTTCGTGTAGTAAAGTGCCTGACATCGTATGGATATCTGCGCTAGCTTCCGCAAGAGCGCCGACTACTATATCTCTCGCCATATGTAGGTGAAAATTCTCAACTCCTGAGAGTTCTCTGATTTTTTTAACTTGTCTGTCGAGATTAACTATCGTCTCGCCGCTTACGGGACTGGCAAACACTAGCTCGGCTATCCTGGGTATCTCTTGTAGCTTGGATGCTATAAAATTTGGGATGGCTACGATATAGTCATTGGAGTTTTTCGTCCTCTCTAAAAGCATAGTGTTGTTGTTGAAATTTATGTTTTTCCATTGTAGGTTTAAAATTTCAGACTTTCGCCTGCCCATAAAAATCAAAGCAAAAAGCGTCCAATAAAAAACATCATCAGCGTAAAGTTCATTAATGGCAGAAAATAAATTTCTAAGCTTATCTGAGCAATTGATGACTTTTGATTTTTTCTCGATCCTGTCCAACTTTAAACCAAGCGTCGGCTCGAAAGCTAGAGCCCTATGAATAAGCGCGTACTTAAACATCGGGCGCAAAATTTCTTTTATCGTTTTGTTGTATGTTTTTGGCGATAGTCCCTTGTTTCGCATGGAGTTATAAAAAATTTGAATATGGTCAAGCGTTACCTTTTCTATTGCCAGCGAGCCTAGAGGGCTATTTTTGATATGATTGTTGAACATCGCCGCTAGCCCGGTCGTAGCTTTGGTTTTGGCTCTAGTTTCCATATATAAATCCCAAAGCTGCTTAACTTTGATATTTGGCTGGATTCTAGAAACATTAGACGCCGCCATATCTTTGCCTTTTGCCCACTCCGCAAAAACTGCCATAGCTTCTTGTAAATATTCCCGCCCGGTCCATTTTTCTCTTACGGCTATTTCGACTACTTTGGTAGCTCGCTTTCCATCGCTACTTCTTTTTCTGAATAAAAATTTATTCGTATAATTTTTACTCACGTATATATTTGGAATTTTCGTCTTTCTGTATTCGCTTAGACTGATTGACATTTGAGTCCTTTTTAAAATCCTTTGCGCCGCTTTGGGTAACCCACTAGGTAACCCATTTGGCGATAGAATTATAATTCTAAAAAAGTTATAATCAGCTTAAAATATCGTATTTTAGGACTATACAAACTTATATAATCCTTAATAAATCTGCGGCGTATTTTTTCAAGTCCTTTCATCCGCACCATCTAAAAATTCTTAAATCCATTTCCACAATAAAATCTGTTCTATCGTATGCTTAATTGATCTATTTTTAAATTTTTTAGCACTAAATTTGAATAAATTTGTGCTACAGTATGTTACATACTTTAGATAAAATCTAACATAGAGTAATACAATTTAAAATATTTTGCTGTAAAATTTTCATAAAATTTAACTACTTGCATAGCCGAAAGGAGATTGCCGTGGGTCAAATTTTAAACGATACCCTAAGCCAAATTTATGAAAATTTAGGCGACGAAATAAAAAATTTAAACGTGCAGCGCGTTGTGGTTGGACTATTTTTTACGGGCGTAAAGCTAAGTAACGGCGTTTGCGGCGTGAGCTACACTCCGCTAAAATCATTTCCGCAGGCCGTTTGCTGTCCGTCGCAAGCCGCGATAATGCCAAAATCCGGTAACATTTGCGGTAAAAACGTAAAAACTCTTTTAAAAGACATAACTAGCGACAGCCTGCTAAAGAAAACCATCGCCGTAGCCGCCCTAAACGCGCTTTCGCAGACATGTTATGAGCGCTCTGGTAGTCTGTATGCGACTAAATTTAAGGCCGATCCATTTGATGAGCTAGCTATCAAGCGCAGCTCGTTTAGCGTGATCGTAGGTGCACTGGTGCCTTACATCAAATTTATGATGAAAAACAGCCTGGATTTTCGCATTTTGGAGCTTGATAAGAGCGCGCTAAAAGGCGATGAGCTCAAATATTTTATCCCGCAAGGATGCGCCTCGGACGCGATCAGGGCGGCCGATAATCTCATCATAACCGGCGTCACGCTACTAAACGACACGCTGGAGGATATCTTGAGCTTAAAAAAGAGCGGAGCCGAAGTCATCGTCGTGGGTCCTACCGTTTCGATGTCGCCTAAAGCACTTTTTGATAGGGGCGTGAGCCATGTGGGCGGCATCTATACTACGCATGCGGACGAACTTCTGGACGTGATCGGGCAGGCTGGTTCGGGGTATCATTTTTTCGGCAAATTTGCGGAGAAATTTGTAATGAGTCGCGAGAGTTCGACTTCTAAAATTTGGAAATTTAACGATCAAAATGTATAAAACCAAATTTGGCTAAATTTGCAGTCCAGGGAGTGATTTTGTTTAATGTAAAATCACCGGCTTGATATTAAATTTAAAACGAAAGTAGATAAAAATTAGTTTTAAATTTGTGCGAATTTATAAGAATTTCGTCGAATATAAAAAGGGCCGAGCAAACCGCCCGACCCAAATTTGTGCTAGTAAATTTTAATAAAACGAACTAACTTTGCCCGTCAAATTTACCATAATATTTTTCATCTGAGTGTAGTGCTCAAGGATGATTTTGTGCGTTTCACGGCCTATGCCGGAGCTCTTGTAGCCGCCAAACGGGCTGCCCGCCGGGATCTGGTTGTAGCAGTTTATCCACACGCGGCCCGTCTCCATCGCGCGAGCGGTGCGGATGGCGCGAGTGATGTCCTGTGTGAAGACGCCGCCGCCTAGGCCGTATTCGCTGTCGTTTACCATTTTTATGAGCTCGTCCTCGTTTTTAAATTTGATCACGACGCCTACCGGACCGAAAATTTCCTCTCTGGCTACGCGCATATCGTTGCTCACGTCCACTAGCAGCGTCGGCTCTACGAAGCTATCTCCCGCAGCCGCAAGCTTGCCTCCGACGGCGATTTTGGCGCCTTCTTTGACGCCGATATTGATGTACTCGACGATTTTGGCGGCTTGTTTAGCGTTGATCTGAGAGCCCATCTGCGTCTTTGGATCCAGAGGATCTCCGACTTTTAGGTTTTTAAATTTCTCCACAGCCGCGGCGATAAATTTGTCGTAAATTTTCTCCTCGACAAATATCCTACTGCCCGCGCAGCAAACTTGTCCTTGGTTAAACAAAATGCCCATCTGGACGCCGTCTAGAGCCAGATCAAAGTCTGCGTCGGCGTAGATGATGTTGGCCGATTTTCCGCCTAGTTCGAGCGTTGCGGGGATGATTTTTTCAGCTGCAGAGATAGCGATCTCGCGTCCGATCTCGGTCGAGCCGGTAAATGCGATCTTGTCGATGCCGCTATGCTTTTGCAAAAACGCTCCGGCGCCGCTGCCTTTGCCCGTGATTACGTTTACGACGCCTTTTGGTAGCACGTCTTTGATGAGGCGCATTAGCTCGAGCACGCTCAGGCTCGTTTCAGACGACGGTTTTAGCACGCTCGTGTCGCCCGCGGCGATGACCGGGGCTAGCTTCCACGCCGCCATCAAAAACGGGAAATTCCACGGCACGATCTGCGCTACGACGCCGATAGGCTCGCGCAAGATGAGCGAGAGGTGCTTTTCCTCGAGCACGTTTGCGCTGCCTTCTTCGCCCTGGATCACGCCCGCAAAATACCTAAAATGCTCCGCCGCGTACGGCACGTCCACGTTTAGCGTCTCGCGGATAGGCTTGCCGTTGTCCATCGTCTCGACCGCGGCCAAAAAGTCCTTGTTTGCGTCGATTATATCGGCGATTTTGAGCAAAATTCTGCTTCGCTCGCTCACCGTGCTATGGCGAAACGTCTTAAATGCTTCGCGTGCGGCCTTAACCGCCGCATCCACGTCCTCTTTGCTCGCGTCCGCGATCGCGGCTAGCTTTTTGCCGGTGGCCGGATCAAAGGTGTCTAGCGTCTTGCCGCTGCTTGCAGGGACGAATTCGCCGTTTATAAAAAGGCCGTATTTTTCTTGTAACTTAACCATTTTTTCTCCTTTAAAATTATTTAATAACTGAAATATTACTCCTCCATTATAAATATTTTGATAATTAGAAAATAATCGTTATCAAAAATTTGAGCGGAAATTTGACGGGATTTTGAGTTAAATTTGCGGGGAATATTTTAAATTTGAGTCGCCGAGACCCGTATCTTTAATATGATAAAATTTAGTTGTCAAATTTATATTTTACTTCTTTGTTAAGGGGGAAGGGGCTTGAAT
>NZ_AOTD01000128.1 GCF_000344295.2 Campylobacter showae CC57C
CATTTTCATTCTTTTTTTGAGAGTTTATTTCATTTTAGCCGCCATTTTATAAGAATATTTTTAAAATTTCGCTAAAATCGGGCTTTATTTAAAGGAGAAAATTGCAAACGGTTTTGCGGGTTGTATCGACCAAAACTGAAGCCAAAAAATCGACGTTTTTATGTTTTTTGTGCCCTATTTGCGAGTTTAAGGCCTTGCACGAGCGGCTAAAAGCGGAGCACCCAAAGGCCGCGCACGTCGTGTGGGCGCTACGCGAGCGAAACGGCTACGGCCAGATAGTGGAAAATCAAAGCGACGACGGCGAGCCAAAGGGCACGAGCGGGCAACCCTCGCTAAACGCGCTCAGAGGCGCTCAGCTCATAAACGCGGGCGCGCTCATCGTTCGGTATTTTGGCGGGATAAAGCTAGGCACGGGCGGGCTCGTGCG
>NZ_AOTD01000129.1 GCF_000344295.2 Campylobacter showae CC57C
TCGTTGGAAACTCGGTCGGCTTCGGTCACGTATTACATATACGCTCCCTCGCCTCCGTCGTTTCCGCCTAGTCTAAAGAAAAAATACTTCGCCTTGGTTTTTTCTATTCAAATTTGAAGTTAAATTTGCAAAGTCTTGGCTTCAAATTTTACTCGCCCAGACCCGTACCCTGAAAACGCAAATTTGACTCTACTAAAATTTTAAATGCGCGACACTTTACCTTTGAGGCAAAGATATATTGCCGCCTTAATGTCGTAGGCGATAGGCGGTGTTAAAAAGCTCTTTTGCTTCGCTATTTCAAAACATCAAATTTAACCCGTAAAATTTAGTTCTGTGTTTACAAGCCAAATTTTACGTAAATTTCTTATCCTTGCTGCTGCACAGTTCGTTTAAAAAGCACTCTTTGCAGTTTGGCTTGATTGCTTTACAGGTGTAGCGGCCAAAAAGCACCATCGCTTGGTGAAGCGTATTTAGCTGCGTTTTAAAGGCTTTGGTTAGATCAAGCTCGACGGCTTCGGGTGTCTTACCCCTACTAAGGCCAAGCCTATGCGCCACGCGAAAAACATGCGTATCTACAGCCATCAAATTTGATCCAAAATGCTCGATCAGTACGACGTGAGCGGTCTTTTGGCCCACGCCGGCTAGGCTCATCAGTTCTTTTTCGGTCGTAGGTATCTCGCCGTCAAATTCGCTCATCACGCTCTTTGCCATTTTGATCAAATTTTCGGCCTTATTGTTAAAAAAACTGCAGGAATTTATAAGTGCTTTTACGCTAGCTAGATTTGCTTGAGCTAGGCTTGCTACGTCGGGGTATGCTTCAAAAAGCGACGGCGTGATCAAATTTACGCGCTTATCGGTGCACTGCGCGCTTAACATCACGCACACGAGAAGCTCGTAGAGGCTGTGAAATTTAAGCTCGCTGCCCGCATCTTTGAAATTTTCTAAAAATAAGTTTTTGATAGCGTTTATATCTTTTTTTGTTCTCATGGCGCCGATTTTAGCCGTTTTTATTTAAATTTTTGATGAATTATAACTTATATTTAATGACTTTCCTGCTATAATCACCCTCGCAAAAATCTAAATTTAAGGAACAAAGATGAATAAAATTTTATTCGCATCTCTTAGTTTGGCTGCGGCTCTAAGCCTAAACGCGGCGGAGTACGCCACCGTAAACGGAACTGCTATAACCGATAAGGACGTAGCTTTCACGCTTGCTGCTATGCCTGGCGTAACACTAGAGCAACTACCTAAAGACACTCAAAAAAAGGTGATCGACGAAACTATCAACAGAAAACTACTTCTAGACGAGGCTAAAAAGAGCGGACTAGAGAAGACTGACGAATACAAAGCTGCGCTTGAAGAGCTAAAAAACAACCTCGCGCTTGATCTTTGGATGAAGAGAATTTTCGACAATATCAAAGTTAGCGAAGGCGAAATCAGCGACTTTTATAACAAAAATAAAGCCGAATTTGCCGTGCCTGCACAAGTAAGAGCCAAGCATATCCTAGTGGCTACTGAAAAAGATGCAAACGACATAATAGCTGCGCTAAAAGGTCTAAAAGGCGACGAGCTGGTTAAAAAATTCGAAGAGCTAGCAAAATCTAAATCTACCGATCAAGGTTCTGCGGCTAACGGCGGCGAACTAGGATGGTTTGGCCAATCTCAAATGGTAAAACCTTTTGCGGACGCTGCTTTTGCGCTTAAAAAAGGCGAAGTAACTCAAAAACCTGTTAAATCAAATTTCGGCTACCACGTAATCCTAAAAGAGGATAGCAAAGCTGCCGGCACTATAGGTCTAAACGAGGTTAAACCTCAAATAGAGGGCAATCTAAAGATGGAGAAATTTAGAAACGATATCAGAAAAAGAGGCGACGAGCTTCGCTCAAAAGCTAAAGTAGAATATAAATAAGGTCGATAAAATGGGTGTTTTAGACGTAGTAAAAGCCGGCGTTTTAAGCGGCGATGACGTAACTAGGCTGTATAAATACGCAAAGGAGCAGGGATTTGCCATACCTGCGGTAAACGTGGTCGGAAGCGACTCGGTAAATGCTGTTTTAGAAGCGGCGAAAACGGCTAACTCACCCGTTATCATCCAGTTTAGTAACGGCGGGGCCGGCTTTTACGCCGGCAAAGCTTGCGGGAATGCCGACGTACTAGGCGCAGTAGCGGGCGCACAGCACGTGCACCTGCTAGCTAAGGCTTACGGCGTGCCCGTGATCCTTCACACTGATCACGCGGCTAGAAAGTTACTGCCTTGGATCGACGAGCTGGTTAAATTTAGCCGCGAATACAAAAAAGCTCACGGCGTGCCGCTTTTTAGCTCGCATATGCTTGATCTTAGTGAAGAGAGCTTGGAGGAAAATTTAAGCACTTGCAAGAAGTATCTAAAAGAGCTTAGCGAGCTTGGTATCAGCCTAGAGATCGAGCTTGGCGTAACCGGCGGCGAAGAGGACGGCGTGGATAATACGGGCGTTGATAACGCGCTTCTTTATACCCAACCAGAAGATGTCGCGCAGGCATACGAGCGACTAAGCAAAATCAGCGATAGATTTAGCATAGCGGCGAGCTTTGGCAATGTTCACGGCGTGTATAAGCCGGGTAACGTCGTGTTGCGACCGGAAATTTTGAAAAATTCGCAAGCATACGTCGCGGACAAATTTCAAACTCCGACAGATAAACCCGTAAATTTCGTATTTCACGGCGGTAGCGGTAGCGAGCTACAAGATATCAAAGACGCGGTCAGCTACGGCGTTGTAAAAATGAACATCGACACCGATACACAGTGGGCGTTTTGGGACGGCGTGAGAGCGTACGAGCTAAAAAACAGAGCCTATCTACAAGGTCAAATCGGCAACCCTGAAGGCGACGATAAGCCTAACAAAAAATACTACGACCCGCGCAAATGGCTACGAAGCGGCGAGGAGTCGATGGTAAAGCGCCTGCTAACCGCGTTTGAAGATTTAAACTGCTTAAATAGAAATTAAGGCTCACGATGGAACCCAAAAAAGAAGCGAGAAGCGATAATTTCACCGATTTGGCGCTGCCTGAAGTAAAGAGCAGGCGGTCTTTTTTCGTATATGCGAAAATCGTATTTTTGCCGACGGTGATCTATCTCGTCGCGCTTCTTGGGTATTTTGGGTACATAAATTTCCAAATCGGCCTACATACGGTCGTTATGATGGGCGTTATTTGGGTGATCTCGCTAATCTTTGCTAAAAATAGTGCCGAGCTTGCTTGTTGTTATTTTGAGCAAAGCGGGGCTGATTTTAAGCGAAATCTAAAAGAATATATCATCAAACATCTTTTAGTTATCGGCAAAGATACGAAGTCAAATGCAGGATTTGACGAATTTGTCGCCTATTACACCAGAAATTTGCGTAATGAAAATTTCGCTTCCGTGGGTGCAGGCATCTTTCCGATGCTGGGTATCTTAGGAACGTTTATCAGTATCGCGGTTTCTATGCCGGAGTTTAATTCATCAAACACGATGGAGCTTGAGGCTGAAATTTCAACCCTTCTTAGCGGCGTAGCGACTGCGTTTTACGTCTCTATTTACGGTATCTTTTTGGCACTTTGGTGGATATTTTTTGAAAAATACGGAACGAGCAAATTTGAAACGCTAGTGCGAAGACAGAAAAACGCTACGAGCGACTTTTTCTGGACGAAAGAGGAGCTTGGTAGAAGATATTTGCAAGAGAATTTAAGACACTTTGAGAAGATCGGGGTGATATTTGAGCACGTTAGTAACGCCGAGTTTTTTGAGGAGCTCGACAAAACTATCGAGGCTAAATTTAAAACTTTTACAAATATCTTGAAAAACGAGGAAGAGGCCGTCAAACTAAGCGGCGAGCACATCAAACAAACGATGAATACGCTGCTAAAATCCTCAAAAGATCAAAAAGATCTAATCAAAGTCCACGCCGAAATCTTAAACGTTATCAATAAATTTAACGGCAATATCAAAGATATGCAGCTAAAATTTGCCGAGCAATACAACCGCCTCTACGACGTGGGCGGCGAGCGCATGGCTAGGCTTGAAAAGAGCGTGGGCGAGCTAGAGTATAACATCAAAATTTTTAGCGAATCGCTTTCTAAATTTAGCGGCGAAATTTTAGAAAAACAAAAGCTAGCGATGGAGGGCTTTAAAGAGAGCTTAATCGAGGGCGTGCAGGCCTTTAAAAAGGCCTTTGATGCCGAAGCCGGCGAAGTTTATGATGATAATAGCGCGCTCATTGAAGGGCTAAAGCAAGACATCAGTGAGCTTGATAGAGAAGCAAACGAGGTCCTGCAAACCATCGAAAAGGCGAATATGCTAGATGAAAACGCGTAACGAGAACAAAAGCGGAGACCAGACCTTTTGGATATCGTATGCGGACCTGATGGCCGGGCTAATGTTTGTTTTTATGCTCATCATCGGCGCCGTCGTCGTAAAATACGTCCTTAGCCAAAGCGATCTGGCAAAACTACAAAAAGACTTAAGCGAGCGCGAAAAGCAAATCGTCTCATCGCAAGGCGAGCTTGCGCGCAAAGAAAACGTAATAAAAGAAATTTTTTCAAATTTAGACCGCGCAAAGAGTGAAAATAAAGAGCTTGCCGACATAAACAGGCTCGTAAACGAGATGCTTGAAGGCGTCAAAAAAGAGAAAAACGAACTCACGAATCTAACCCAAACCTACGAGATAAATCTAAACGACGCAAACAAAACTATCGCAGATTTGCAGGATAGAGTGGTGCAGCTGGGGCAAATTTTAGCACAAAAGGACGAAGCGATAAACGAGCTAAACGCAAAATACGGCGACGAAATTTCAAAATTTATCGCGCTAGAAGAGGATTTTAACAAAACAAAAGACAAGATAAAAGACATCAGCTCGCTCCGCTCAAACGTCATATCAAATTTACGCGCCAAGCTTGGAAACAAGGTTAGCATAGATCCTAGCACGGGCGTCGTATCACTACCTGAGTCTATACTTTTTGACACGGGTTCATACGAGCTAAGAGACGAAGCAAAGGCGCGCCTAAAAGAAATTTTGCAGACTTATTTCGAGGCGATTTTAAATAACGAAGAGATCGCAAAACACATCGACAGAATCGTGATTGAGGGGCATACGAACTCCGTAGGCAGCTACATGTACAACCTTGATCTGTCGCAAAAGCGCGCGTATTCGGTGCTAGATTTTATCTACTCGTGGAACAAGGATAAGCGCCTAGAGCACTATCTCATCGCTAGCGGGCGTAGCTTTAGCGATCTGGTGATGAAAAACGGCAAAGAAGATCCTGATGCCTCAAGGCGCATCGAGATCAAATTTTCGATCTCGGACAAAGAGTCGATGAAAGAGATGCAAGATCTCTTGGAGCGGCAAAATCAAAAGTATTCAAAAGACTAAATTTAACGGACTTGAGTTTTACGTACTTCGCGACGATCTGATGGATGGCGAATTTAATGGCAACAAGGCTAGAAAGCTGGAGTATTTCTTGCATGCTGGTCTTGGCGGTATAAAGCGTGTTGTTAGCTACGGCTCAAGCCAGTCAAACGCGATGTATAGCCTAAGCGTTTTTGCGAAGATGAAGGGGCTCGAGTTTCACTACGTCGTTTCAAATTTAAGCACAAATTTGGCGGCAAATTCGATCGGAAATTTTAAATTTGCCCTTGAAAACGGTATGAAAATCTATATAGAAAAAGATAGACGGGCGCGGGCTAGGGCTTTAGCTTACGAACTAGCCGGCCTAAAAGAGGGCGAGATTTACGGCGATGATGCTTTAAATTTGATGGATGGTTCTGGTAGAAACGGATCAAATTTAAGTAAATTTAATGAAAGACTAGGTTTTGCGGGTACGAATTTAAGTGCGAAAAATGTGCCGAATTCGCAAGCCAAGATCGCACCGAATTTACAAAATCTAGGCAGAGAAAATTTGAACAAATTTGACGAACAAGCAGAGCTAGCAGATGTAAATTCCACTGAATGCATAAGCCATAAAAACTCAAATTTTGAAAAATTCGCAGATCAAACAAGCTCAAATTTACCCGACGCGCAGGATTGCTTCATCGGCGATTCGCTTTTTATAAACGAGGGCGTTTGGCAGCCGCAGGCTGAGGCGGGCTTTATCTCGCAGGCTAGTCAGATAGAGCGCTGGGCGGAGGCGGAGGGGAAGGGCGGTGATATATTTTTGCCTTCAGGCACGGGCACGTCGGCGGCATTTTTGGCTAAGCACGTCAAATTTGACGTTTTTACCTGTCCTTGCGTGGGCGACGCGGACTACCTAAAAAGCGAGATCGAGGCGCTGACGCCAAACTCAAAGGCGCGCATTTTGCCGCCGCCCAAAAAATATCATTTCGGTGATCTAAAGCCCGAGCTTTATCAAATTTGGCGCGAAGTATGCGAGCAAACAGGGATAGAGTTTGAGCTCATTTATGATCCAGTGGGCTTTTTAACAATGATGGCAAACCTGGGCGCGTTTAAAAACGAGATTTTATACATCCACCAAGGCGGCGCGCTCGGAAATATCAGTCAAAAACTAAGATACGAAAGAAAATTTAAGGAGATGAGATGAAGTTTTTACTCACTAGCAATGAAAATTTTAAGGACTATTTTGCGGCTTTGGTAAACCGCTCAAACGGCGACATGAGCGCGGTTATGCCTGCTGTTTCGCAGATACTAGGCGACGTGCGCGCTAGAGGCGACGAGGCGCTTTTTGAACAGATAGAGAAATTTGACCGCTGGAAACCCGACGCAAATAGCCTAAAAATCAGCACCGACGAGATGCAAAAGGCCTACGACGGTATAGATAGCTGCCTGCGAAACGCGCTAAATTTAGCCTTTGAGCGCATAAAAAGCTACCACGAAAAAAGCCTGCCTAAAACCTGGATGGAGCACGACGAGCACGGCGTTTTGCTAGGTGCGAAATACACTCCGCTAGACCGCGCGGGACTATATATCCCCGGAGGCAAGGCCGCCTATCCTAGCTCGCTTCTCATGAACGCTGTCCCGGCCCTGGTCGCGGGCGTTGGAGAGATAGTAGTCTGCACGCCTGCCGTCGGAGGCAAGGTAAATACGCTACTTCTAGCCGCCATGCATGTCTGCGGTATCAAGGAGGCCTATAAAGTAGGCGGCGCCTCGGCGGTAGCGGCGATGGCTTACGGCACGCAAACGATCAAAAAAACAGACGTCATCACGGGTCCTGGCAATATATACGTCGCGACGGCTAAAAAGCTCGTCTACGGCGAGGTAAATATCGATATGATCGCCGGTCCTAGCGAGATCTGCGTCATCGCCGACGAGAGCGCCGACCCTCGCCACATCGCCGTGGATCTACTCTCGCAGGCCGAACACGACGAGATGGCTAGCGCCGTACTCATCACGCCAAATCAAGCTTTCGGCGCGGCGGTGCAAAGGCATATAAACGAGGAGATCAAGACTCTAGCTAGGCAGCCGATCGCGCAGGCTAGCATCGACAAAAAGGGCGCCATCATCGTAGCTAGCGACCTTGATGAGTGCGTGAGGCTGGCCAATGAGCTAGCGCCCGAGCATCTAGAGATCGCGACAAACGACGCGATGGAGCTGGCTAGGCAGATCAGGCACGCGGGCGCGATATTTATCGGGCACTTCACGCCTGAAGCGATGGGCGACTATCTAGCCGGGCCCAATCATACGCTACCTACGGGCGGTAGCGCGAGATTTTACTCGCCGCTCGGGGTTGAAAATTTTATGAAGCGCACCTCGCTCATCTCGCTAAACGCAAAAGGCATAAGCGAGCTGGGAAATGCGTGCATGAAGCTAGCCGATGCCGAGGGGCTGGAGGCACATAAGCGTTCGGTCGCGGTTAGGCTCGAAGCTTTGAAATAGATATTATCTCTCGGGAGCTTTTAACGGAACTTACGAAAATCGGCTTGGTGGACCGGCTTTTCCCGCCTACGCCTACTTTTCACTTCGTAACCCTTAAAATCTCTCCAAGATATAATATCTCTTGAATTTTTTTGGATAAATTTTAAATTCGCCGCGAGTTTGTCGTGCGAAATTTGGCGATTTTTGCGAAGTTTTTAGGACGCTTTTTGAAGGGCTAGTAAAAATAAATACTCACGGACGACCGGTCCGCTCCGTTTTATTTTTACGTCGCAACTTCAAAAATCATCTCAAGATATAACGCCTTTTTGTTTAAATTTACGGTTTTTGCGAATTCTTTGCCGCAAGCTTTGCACTTGAAATTTACAAAATAAACATACGAGCGGCTTGCTAAAATTTACGTTTTTATAAAATTTACGGCAATCTCGCAAAAGGAGACAAATGAGTCCGAAAAATCCCGTTTCAAATTTTATTTCAGCGGGTGATGAGATGCTCGCTTTTTTGTCAAATTTGGGCCAAAAGTGGCGTATTAGCGACGACGGAGCGGAGTTTATAGAGCGAAATTTTACTTTTGTCGGCTCAAAACCAGTTTTGCAAATTTTAAAAAGCTACAAAACGGATAACTATAAAAATTTTGCCGATATTAAAAACTTTTTGAGCTCAAAATTCTAAGCGGCAATATAAGTTGCACCGGCGACAATTTAACTGGTACAGGGGTTAAATTTGCCCCCGAGTATTTTTACGATTTTTAAAATTTATGGTTGAAAACATCCCAGAGCATCGCTATTTTTGTGCTTCCGAGGCGGGTTGGATTTTA
>NZ_AOTD01000130.1 GCF_000344295.2 Campylobacter showae CC57C
ACAATTTATTTTAATTAAATTTTATAAAAGGACAAACGTGAAAATTTTTTCAAAACCATGCGGAGATTATCAAACCAACTGCTACGTAGTATCCAAAAACGGGTGCGAAATTATCATTGATCCAGGTCAAGATTCATATGATTTTGTTGTAAAAAATTCACACGCGCTACTCACTATTTTAAACACTCACGGGCATTCTGATCACGTTCTTGACAATGTTAGCTTAAAAAATTTTTTTAATGTTCCAGTTTACATCCACAAAGACGATAATTTCATGCTTCATGACGATCTTTGGGATGCAGGGCAACAGCCGATGTATGACGCGATTTGTGTCGGCGGAGCAAAATTTGAGGACGTTAAATTTAACATAGAGGACTTTGAGATTGAGTTTATGCACTTTCCGGGGCATACGCCGGGATGCTGTATGGTGCGCGTGGACGACGTTATCTTTAGCGGAGATTTTTTGTTTAGAGGCTCGATCGGACGCTATGATTTTCCGTTTTCAAACGCCGAGGATATGCGCCAAAGCCTACTAAAATGCAAGAATTTACAAGGCGATTTCGTATTGTATCCAGGTCACGGCGACAAAACGACGCTAAAAGCCGAGCGAGCAAATTTGGACTTTTGGATAAATATGATCGGCAGGGAGATGAGATTTTAAGGTCGGATTTGAGCTTTTAAGATTTTCAATAACCGCGCTAAATTTACAAATAAAACGGCAAATTTGACGGCGGAGATTTTAGCGTTAAATTTATACAGGTTCCGCCAAAATGCCACCGAAAAAGACGGCGCTAAATTCACCGCGCCGCCCAAATTTCTCATCAAATTTGACCGAGCTTACGCGTTTTGCTTCGCCTCTTCTTTACGTTTTTCTTCGTTTCGTCTTTGTGCGGCTTGTTTTTGCAGGTTCGTTTTGTAAATTTTAAAGATATGATCCTCTAAAATCACGACCTGAAAAGTCCCCTCAAATACCTTTATATCGTTCGTCGTGCCGGTTACTCGCACCTCGCGCTTCTTGCTCTCGTTAAAGTGCGAGCGCGCGTCGAATTCGATCGCTTCGTTTAGCTTGGTCGGAGCGAAAAAATGTATCTTAGCCCCGATAACTACGCTAAAAGTCTCATTGACCGCCGCCATCGCCGCGTAGCTAGCCGCAGAGAACACAAACCCGCTATGTATAAGTCCCTCGCTATCGGCAACCATGTCGCTAGTGGCGAAAAAACGCGTTTTGGCGCGGTTTGGCTCGAGCTGCGTCACGGCGCCGCTTAGGCCGATTTTTATATTCGGCGAGGTTTTAGTTCGTTGCGAAACGGATTTTCATCCTCGGGCAGCACCACGCTGTCGCTACTGTCGTCGTCGTAGATATTTTCGTCCATTTTTCACCTTTTTAAACGCTTAGTTTTAGATAGACCCGTTTTGGCGCGGGATAGCCCTCGACCGTGCGCGTAGGGTCTGCGGGATCTAGGAAATCGCCCAAACTCTGACCCAAGATCCACTCGGTTTTTCGCTGCTCGTGCGCATCCGTCGGCTTTGTGGCTAAAATTTGCGCGTCTTTAAAATTTGCCCTCTCGCACCAGTTTAAAAGCGCACTAATAGTCGGCACAAAGTAGATATTTGGTATCTTTGAGTAGGTATTTTTGGGGCTCAGGGCAAAATCGCCCTCCATATCAAGATACATCGTGTCCAAAAAGAGATCGCCGCCCGCATTTAACGCGCCTTTTAGCTCTTTTAGCGTACGCACGGGATCGCTTCTGTGATAGAGCACGCCCAGGCAAAAGAGCACGTCAAATTTGACGCCGTAGTGCGGTAGATGCTCGACGCCTAGCAGCTCGTACTCTATGCCCGAGCGCGCAAACGCGTCGATAAATTTAAACTGCAAAAAACTCATAACGCCTGGATCAAAGCCAATCAGCTTTTTTGGGCGCTTAGGCAACATGCGAAAGAGATAGTAGCCGTTGTTGCAACCGATATCGCCCACGACCTTGTCCGCTAGATCCATGTGCGGCGCGAGTAGGTTAAATTTGACAAAACTCCTCCACTCGCTATCTATCAAGATGTCGTCTATCTTAAACGGCCCCTTGCGCCACGAGCGTAAATTTAGCGCCGTCTGAAGCGTCTCTTTACGCTCCGCTGGCGTTAAATTTGCACTTATCTCGACTATATCGTCAAATTTAAGCTCAAATTCGCGCCTCTTAAATTTGGCCGCTAGCTCCTCTACTTCCCGCATCAAAGGTGAGTAGGTTTTGCCCGCCAGTTCCCTAGCCTTCGCCGCTCTAGCCGCTTCTAAGCTCATCACTCCGTCCAGTCGATGATATTTTTAGGGCACTCTTTGTGATAGACGCCCGTCGCGTCGTAGTACTCCTTGCACTCGTTGTAGTACTTCGTCGTCACGCCGCGATCGTTTAAAAACACGCATCCGCCCAGCATCGCCGCCAGAGCCGAAAAAAATAAAATTTGAGCTAGAGTTTTCATTTGAAAAATTTAGCGTGCTTTTTTTTCATGTATTCGACGACTTCGAGCACCTCGTCCACGCCCTCGGCACCCGAGTTTTCCAGCGCGTCATCGATGCACTCGATATAGGTCTCGGCGGCGTCCTCGAGCCTATCTTTTTTCACGCCGGCATAATACAGCATCGCCTCTAGCATCATCGAAAGCTCGTAGCTTAGCTCGTCCACGGTAGGTTCTATTTCTTTCATTTTCTATCCTTGTAAAATCGTTTTTTTAGTTATCAGGTCGGTTATCTGCGCTTTTACGTTTTCATAGCTAAAGCTATCCTTAAAGCCCGCAAAAAGTCCGCCGCTAGCGTTCACGTGTCCGCCGCCGCCGACTAAATTTTTGGCCATCTGGCTGACGTCTACTTTGCCGTTAGCGCGAAAGCTCAGCGTCTTTTTGCTCGTAACGTCGATGAAAAAATCAACATCTGGATTTGCGACTAAAAAATCGTTGCCTATAACGGAAGTATTGCCGATATTGTAGGTCAAAATGCCGTTAAGGTCGTTATACTTTATGCTAAATTTCTCTTTTTCTTCGCTTAGTTTTTTAACGACGAAAGCCGAGATCAGGTTGCTTAACGTATCGTTTTTATCATCTTTGAAAAAGTCCTTTTTAAACCCGAAAATCGCCTCGTCAAGCCCGACATAGTCGTCTCCCGCGTCAAAAAACTCCCGCGCGCGCTCGATAAGATAAAAAAGATAGCGCGAGTTTTCAGCCTCAAACATCGTTTTGTTTATCTCTTTTGCGTTTGCGACGAGTCCGAGCCCGACCTTACCCATTTCAAAATTTACGTCCTCTTTTAGCCAGATGTCGACCGCATTTACGACGTCGCTAAAGTGATTTAGGCTCGCATCGACCCCGTAAATTTTAGAGAAAAAATCATGCGTGATCTTGGTTGCGCACCTTGAGCTATCTAAAAAATACCAGCCAAATTTGCTCGCGCACTCGGCCCCGCTTTGGTGGTGATCTAGGAGTAAAATTTTAGCGCTTTTATTTGCGAGCGCTTTTTCGTAGGCTTCGCACTGCTCCACGGTTAAATTTAGATCCGTTATCAGAATAAGCGCTTTTTCGTCATTTTTAATCGCTTCGTCTTTGCCGCGATTTTCGGACGCGTTTTGCGAGTTACCATTTTGCTCGCCGCTTAAATTTGACTGCGCCCGGGCTGCGTTTTTATCCGAAATTTGAGCCAAAATTTGATCAAATTTCTCGTCGATCTCCTTGCCGTAGTTTGAGTTATAAAATTTAACGTTTTTAAAATAGTGATTCGTTATTACCTGCGCGCCGTATCCGTCCAGATCGGTGTGCGAGAGGTGGTGGATGGTCATTTTCTTCCTTACAAATTTGATATTTCTATCGTGCCTAGCGTCTCAAACGGCGTATTTGCCGCGACTTCGGCAAAGCTAAGCACCGTGATATCTATGGCGAAATTCGCGCAGATATCAGCGATAAATTTACGCAAGCTAGGCTCCACGCAAAGTATCATCGAGCCGTATTCCGAGATCGGCCGCTTCGCCCTCGCCTCACGCAGAGCCTGTACGATCGCCGACGTCTGCGAGACGTTTATCATCAGATGATACGCGCCGTCTTTATACTGCACCGCGTCGATCAGTTTTTGCTGTGCGGCTGGCTCCATCACGTAGAAATTTAACCGCCCGCCCTCATCAACGTAAAGCGAAGTGATAGCACGAGCAAGCGCGGTGCGGACGTGCTCGACTATCATATCGAGGTTCTTGCTAACCTCGGCGATGTCGCTTAGCGCCTCTAGGATGCTTAGCATATCTTTTATCGGGATGTGGTCTTTTAGCAGCGCTTTTAACACCTTTTGGATCACTCCGATAGGCGCAATGCGTAGCGTATCCTCGACGATGACGGGGTATTCTGATTTTAGCTTGTCGAGTAAATTTTGCGTCTCTTGTCGGGTTAAGAGCTCGGCAGCGTTTTGCTTTATCAACTCGCTCATGTGCGTAGAGATGACGCTCGCGGGATCTACGATCGTGTAGCCGCTTAGTATCGCATCCTCTTTTACGCTCGCATCGATCCATAACGCATCTAGGCCAAACGCGGGCTCTTTAGTCGGGATACCCTCGATGTTGTCGCTAACTAGCCCGCTATCCATAGCTAGAAATTTATCCGCGTAAATTTCGCCCTGCCCGATCACGACGCCTTTTAGCTTAAAGCGATATTCGTTTGGCGGTAGCTGAAGGTTGTCGCGTATACGGATCTTTGGCATCAAAAAACCAAGCTGTGCCGCGATATTTCGGCGCATCGCTCGTATGCGCTCGATGAGATCGGTCTCGGCGATCTTTAGCAGACCGTATCCCAGATCAAGCTCTAAAATTTCAAGCTTTAAGATGTCGTTTATCTTGGCTTCCTCTTCGCGAGCGATCTCCTCTTCGCTTTTTTTAGGCGCCGCCGGTCCTTCCTCCTCGCCTTGCCCAGTGCTCATGCTTTGAGCTTTGGAGGTCAAATTTATCTTGCCCTCTTTTACCTCTTTCATTATATAGCCCATACTTAAAAACAGAAGCGAGATAAAGCCCAGGGATAGCGTCGGTAGTCCCGGGACTAGAGCAAAGATAAATAGTATAAAGCCGACTATTAGAAGCGTTTTGTATTCGCCTAGTAGCTGCGTTAGCGAGCCCTCGGCGAAATTTTCATCGTCCTTGCTAGCGCGCGTGATGATTATCGCCGTGGCCGTCGAAGTGATGAGGCCAGGTATCTGGCTCACTAGACCGTCGCCGATAGTTAGGATAGTGTAGTTTTGAGCCGAGGTAGCCATGTCTAGGCCGTACTGAAATGAGCCGATGAGAAAGCCGCCGACGATGTTTATGATCGTTATGATGATGCCAGCGACCGCATCACCTTTGATAAATTTAGACGAACCGTCCATCGCTCCGTAGAAATTTGCCTCGCCTATGATAGCTTCACGGCGCTCTCTAGCGGTCTTTTCGTCGATTAGACCGGCGTTTAGGTCGGCGTCTATCGCCATTTGCTTACCCGGCATCGCATCGAGCGTAAATCTCGCCTGCACCTCGCTCACGCGCGTCGAGCCTTTGGTGACGACCATGAAATTTATAAGCACTAGGATCGTAAAAACGATCACGCCGATGACGTAGTTGCCGCCTACGACGAACTGCCCGAAGCTTGAGATTATCTCGCTCACGGCATCGGGGCCGTTGTGTCCTTCGCTCAAAATCATACGCGTGGTGGCTATGTTTAGCGAGAGCCTAAAAAGCGTGATGATGAGGACGAGCGTCGGAAACGTGCTAAGGTCGGTAGGCTTTGGCACGTAAACGGCGATCAGGATGATGAGTACCGAAATAGAGATGGAAAGCGCAAGAAAAAAGTCCAAAACCGCACTAGGAAGCGGCACGATGATGATCGCTAGGATGGCGATTATGACGCCGACGATCGTGAGCCCCTTAAACCTTACTACAGGTTCTAAAAACGGTGCGACCAGGGTTAGGATGTTGCGCTTTTGTTTTGCCAAAATTTACTTCTTGATTATATTTGCTAACGTAATCGTATCTAAAAAATCGTCGATTTTAGACTGAAGCGCGCTAAACATCGGCCAAATTTGACACATTCCGCCCTTGCTAGAGGCGCAACTATCGGCCGAAATCGAGCACTCAAATACCGCCATTTTACGCTTTTCTGCGCTTTCGATTATTCTTTTTATGCTGATTTCTTCAGGCTTTTGCGCGAGCATAAATCCGCCGTTTGCGCCCTTAAACGAAACCAAAATTCCCTCTCTAGCCAAATTTTGCAAAATTTTAGCCAAAAAGCTTTTTGATATCTCAAGCTCGCCCGACATCGTATCGACGTCCGAGGGAGCGTCTTTTTGCGCTATATAAATCAGCGAAAGCAGCGCGTATTCGCTCGCTTTTGTCAAAAGCATAAATTCCCCTTAAATTTTTTGCGGATATTTTATTAAATTTTATCTGCAAATTTGATTAAATCAATATTTTTTAAAACAGGTGCCGCATTTTTTGATTTTTATGATATAATCGCCTTTTTTAATCTCACCAATCAGGAGGTCATTATGGCTTTGGATTCGGCTAAAAAAGCAGAAATTGTTGCGAAATTCGCTAGAAAAGAAAAAGATACCGGTTCTCCGGAAGTTCAGATCGCATTGCTAACAGCAAGAGTCGAGGAGCTAACCGAGCACCTAAAAATCTACAAAAAAGATCACTCGTCTCGCCTTGGACTACTTAAAATAGTCGGCCGCAGAAAACGCTTGATGAAATATCTAAAAGCTAAAGATTACGCAGCTTACACAAAAGTTATCGCTGAGCTAAATCTCAGAGATAAATAATCCCAAGCCCCAAATTTGGGGCTTTTCTCTTAAATTTTACTTTTTACTTACTTCAAATTTTAATAATTCAAATTTTAAATTCATAAAATTTCTAGCGGTAAAACCAAATTTAACCTACTCTTACATTAAATTTATTCAAATTTTCCCGCGCGCCACTCATCACACCCAATTTTTACCTTTCTAACCTTGAGCTAACTACGCTAAAGTTATCTAAATAGTTTTTTTTAACTCTAACCCTTGACAATTATCCGCTCAATGTTGTATAATGCGCCTAGCAATTTAAAGGAGAGAGTGCTAATATGATAAAGGTGAGCAAGCGAGATCTGATACTTGATTCTATCATTCAAGCTTATCTTAGCGACAATGCTCCGATCGGCTCTAGCGAGCTAGGTTCGCGCATGGCGATGTCGATCCCGGCCTCTACGATTAGGGTTTATTTTAAAAAGCTCTCCGACGAGGGTGCGATTACTCAGTTTCACGTTAGTGGAGGCAGGATACCGACGGCTGCGACGATGAGAGATTATTGGCGAGCTAGGTTAAATTTCGATGAGACGCTAGATATCGCAAATCCTAACCTGCTAAAGTTGCTAAGCGATAAATTTGAAATTTACGCGATGATTTTTGAAAGCAAAACCCAAACGCTAAATCAGGTCTTAAATTTAAACAATAGATTTTTGATTTTGAGCTTTAGCGAGGACGAAATAGCACTCAAATTTAACTCGAAAGTCGAGAAATTTTTGAGTAATCTCATAGGCATAGATCTCGATAGACTCGAGCTTACCTGTATGCAGGTGGGACTAAATGAGCTAAGAAATAAGATAGCCGAGCTAAAGCGCACCAAAATTCGCTTTTTAGAAAACGAAAAGATAGCACTTGAAATTTTCGGCGAGAGCTTTAAAAACGCGCTAAGCCCTAGCTTTGAGATGGTTTTTGACTCAAATTTGGTATTTTTCGGCGAGAATTATCTAGGCATGAAGCTTGGCGTAAATTACGAGGGCAAAGAGGCTAAAATGCTTTGCGCGGGCAGTATTTATAATGATTACGAAAGATTTTTAAACAACCTAAAGGAGGCGGCATGAACGAGAATGAAAACGTGGAGCTTGAGCAGCAGATCCCGTCAAATTTTGACGAGAGTATCAGCTTTGAGGGCTTGGATGCGAAATACGTAGAGCTTCAAAAGCAGCTCGAGGAGCTAACCGATAAGTATTATAGAGCCAACGCGGACTTTGAAAACATCAAAAAGCGTTTTGAAAAGGAAAAAGCGGACATCGCTACGTATGCGAACGAGAAATTCGCGCGAGATCTGCTTCCTGTGATAGACGCGCTTGAGATGGCGGTAAATTTTGAAACCGAAGGCGACGAATACGCGGCTAAAATAAAAGAAGGAATTTATATAACGATAGATCAGTTTAAAAAATGTTTCGAGAAAAACGGCATCACCGCGATCGAAGCCAACGAGGACTTTGATCCGAATTTCCACAATGCAATGTTGCAAGTAGAGAGCGAAGACGTGGAAAAAGGCAAGATCGTGCAAGTGATACAAAAAGGCTATCTAATCAACGGCAGAGTTTTACGACCTGCGATGGTATCGATAGCAAAGTAAAATTTGAAAGAAAAATTTAGTAAAAAGGATCAACAATGGCAAAAGTAATAGGCATAGACCTAGGAACGACGAATTCATGCGTGAGCGTGTATGAGAGAGGCGAAAGCAAGGTAATCCCAAACAAAGAAGGCAAAAACACGACTCCTTCGGTCGTGGCTTTCACGGATAAGGGCGAGATTTTAGTAGGCGACAGCGCAAAACGCCAAGCCGTCACAAACCCTGAAAAAACCATCTACTCTATCAAAAGAATAATGGGTCTAATGAGCAACGAGAAAAACGCGCAGGAGGCTAAAGCTAGGCTTCCGTACCACGTCGTAGATAGAAACGGCGCGTGCGCTATCGAGATCGCTGGCAAGGTATACACTCCGCAAGAAATCTCCGCAAAAGTGCTCATAAAACTAAAAGAGGATGCTGAAAGCTACCTGGGCGAAACGGTCGTAGACGCCGTCATCACCGTACCTGCGTACTTTAACGACAGCCAAAGAAAAGCGACTAAAGAGGCCGGCACGATCGCGGGGCTAAACGTGCTTCGCATCATAAACGAGCCTACCGCGGCGGCTCTAGCCTACGGCCTAGATAAAAAAGAGTCCGAAAAGATCATGGTTTACGACCTAGGCGGCGGTACGTTTGACGTTACGGTACTAGAGACCGGCGATAACGTGGTCGAGGTTCTAGCTACCGGCGGTAACGCATTCCTAGGCGGCGATGATTTCGATAACCGCCTAATCGACTGGCTAACGAGCGAATTTAAAAGCGACTCAGGCATCGATCTAAAAACCGACGTGATGGCTATGCAGCGCCTAAAAGAGGCAGCCGAAACGGCTAAAAAAGAGCTAAGCTCGGCTCAAGAAACGACGATAAATTTACCGTTTATCACCGCCGACGCTACGGGTCCTAAACACCTCACAAAGACGCTAACTAGGGCTAAATTTGAAGGTATGATCGAGGATCTGGTCGCTCAAACGATCACTAAGATAAACGAGGTCGTAAAAGACGCCGGACTTGACAAAAAAGATATAAAAGAAATCGTCATGGTGGGCGGCTCGACGCGCGTGCCTTTAGTTCAAGAAGAGGTCAAAAAGGCGTTTGGCAAAGAGCTAAATAAAAGCGTAAATCCGGACGAAGTCGTAGCTATCGGCGCGGCGATCCAAGGCGCGGTTATCAAAGGCGACGTAAAGGACGTGTTGCTACTTGACGTCACTCCGCTAAGTCTAGGCATCGAGACTCTAGGCGGCGTGATGACGAAAATCATCGAAAAAGGTACGACTATCCCGGTTAAGAAAAATCAGGTATTTTCAACCGCCGAGGATAACCAAAGCGCCGTTACGATCCACGTACTACAAGGCGAGCGCGAATTTGCCCGCGACAACAAATCTTTAGGTCAATTTAACCTAGAGGGCATCCCTGCCGCTCCTCGCGGAGTGCCTCAGATCGAGGTTGAGTTTGATATCGACGCCAACGGCATCCTAACGGTCTCTGCCAAAGACAAGGCTACCGGCAAAGCCCAAAATATCACGATCTCAGGCTCAAGCGGCCTAAGCGAGGACGAGATCAACAACATGGTAAAAGACGCCGAGCTACACAAAGAGGACGACAAAAAGCGCAAAGACGCGGTCGAGGCGCGCAACCAAGCCGACGCGCTCGCGCACCAAACGCAAAAGAGCCTTGACGAGCTAGGCGAGAAAATCCCGGCCGAGGACAAAGAGCGTATCCAAAAGGCGCTTGACGAGCTAAAAGAGACGCTAAAAGACGAAAATGCGAGCAAAGAGCAGTCGACGCGAAGGTCAAAACTCTAAGCGAAGCCAGCCACAAGCTAGCCGAAGCGATGTATAAAAAAGACGGTGCTGCTGGCGAGCAAGCAAACGGCAGCAAGAAAAAAGACGACGACGTCATCGACGCCGAAGTCGAGTAAAATTTAGCCCTTGTTTTGGCAAGGGCCTCAAACGAAAATTTAAGGTTTTAGCGTTTTTACGCGCCCTTAAATTTGCCCCGCCCGTTAAATTTAACGGGCGGATTTTATAATTTTCTTTTAAATTTTACACAATCTTAAATTTACAAATCTATTCAAATTTGACCTCACAAACCTTTTTTATAAATTTGCCGCCTCGCCAATAAATTTAAATTTAATCCTCTTCCGCGCAATCCTTAATCAAAATCATCAGTTTGGACTACCGATTTAAATATAATCAAACAAAAAAGGTCCTAAATGTATCTATTTTTCCTGATCGTTCATATTTTGAGCGCCGTAGCCTTCGTCGGCTACGTATTTTTCGATGTTTGTATATTTCCGTTTGCTAAAAAGCATATAGACGAGGATACGCTCGCTCGCGTCAAAAAAGCCTACACCAAAGGCAGCGCGAAGGTATTTGGCACGGCGTTTTTGATGTTAATTATCAGCGGCGTTTATATGGCAAAGGATTATTTTGGCGGCGAAAACGGATGGCTAGATAGCCCGTTTCAAATTTTACTCGCGACCAAGATCGGCGTGCTGGGGCTAATGTGCCTAATCACGGCGATATCGCTCTTTTACGTCTATAAGCTCAAAAAGCCCGATCCATTCGGCAAATACTCGCACATCATCGCCCTTGTTTTGTGCGTTATAATGATAATCCTTGCGAAGGTAATGTGGAGGGTTTAAGTAAATTTGACGAGTACGCAGCCCGACTCGGCAAATTTAACTTGGTGAGCATTTATATTTTAATCGCAAAGCGCGAGACTAACATTAAACGCGAAAGTAAAATTTGACCGACTGTAAGGCGCGATAAAATCGCCAAAAGTAGAATAAAATAAAAGAGCTTTAGCCGCCAATGAGCGTAGCGGCTAAAACTATAAAGTAGTTAAATTTAACCCAAAAGCCTGTTAAACTGGTTTTGCAAGCTTGCGGTATTGTGCGCTTGCGCGAGGATCGCGGCGTTTGCTTGCAGGTCATTTTGTTTAAAGGCGCTTATATTTTTAGCGATGTCGTTATTTTGCAGCTGCGACTCGCTTTGCCTTAGTGCGACGTTTTTGGTTAGGCTTGCGTTGATGCCCGAGATTATGCCGTTTTGCGCAGCGCCGATCTCGCCTCGCAAAGCATTTACGCTACCGATAAATTTACTCACGCTATCGCCGCTACTCACGTCAATACCGCTAAAATCAGGCGCGTTTAAATTTACGCTCGCCGTGCCGTTACCGGTTAGGAAGCTCATCTGCCCGCCAAATACGTTTTTACCGTTAAAACTCGCCTGCTGCGTGCTCTCTCTCATCGCGCCCACGAGCGCATCCACCTCGCCTTTTATCATCTTTTGCTGATCGGCGTTTAGGATACCGCCGTTATATCTCACCGATAGTTCGCCGATACGGTCGGCGCTTTGCGTGATATTTGCTAGCGTGGAGTCTGCGATCTGTAGGATGCCGATAGCGTCGTTTGCGTTTGCGACGCCCTGCTCTAGCGTGGAGCTTTGAGAGCGCAAAGAGTCCGCGATAGCAAGATTTGCACTGTCGATACCGCTTAGAGCACGCTGTGCGGAGATGTTATTTAGGGCTTTTGCGCTGTTATTTTGAGCTTGTTCTAGGTACTGATTGCTTAGGCTTGAGTTTGCGGAAAAATTTCCCAGTTTCATTTGCACTCCTTTTAAATTTGACTCGATTTTAGCGAAAATTTGATTAAAATTTGCTATCGGCGAGTACAGCGTCAAATTTGAGCGTTTTAAGCAAATTTACCGTCTAAATTTTACTTTGCCTCGAGGTTTTGTCGCGACTTCGTTTTCTACCGCTTTTGCACGGCTTTTATACTCATACGCTTTGCCTGCGATCGCCGCCAAAATCGCAACCCCTAAAAATATCCAAAGATAATACCTCTCCACGCCGTCATAGCTAGTAACCGCCTCAAAAACTAGCTCGCCTTGTACCGGCACGAGTCGCTCATCTTTTATCATCTTGCGGATATCCTCGCTGCTCAGATTTTTGCCGCGCGGATCATACGGCCGCGTCAGGATCTCTATGGCGGCAGTATCTGCGATCTCGTAGATGCTAGAGTCTATGAGCTGCCCCGTCCCAAGCGCGTCAAAATAGTAAATTTTATCGCCGTTTGCATAAACAGCGCCGTATACGCCGTTACGCACAAGCCCTATTTTGCGCCATTGCTCGCTCTTTTTAAGCCTAAAAAGCTCCGTGGGGCGCGAGCTTAGTCGCCTGCCACTCTTATTTCTGTGCCATACTTCGCGGCTCTGCACAAAATAAGTGTGAGCGCCGCTAATAAAAACGCTACCCGCAAGTGGCGAAATTTCACCCGCAAAAGGATCATCTCCCGCGCGTTTTAGCTCGCCGCTTTCGCCGCCGCTATGACGCTGCCAAAAGTAAATCCCGCCCTTGCCGCGAAAAAGTAGATGGTAGGCGTGCGTGCCGGAGACGCCAAAGGGTAGCGAATAAGGCGCAAATTTGGGCGCGAACTCATGCTCATCCGCATAAACCGCGCCTCTAGCGGGTTCTAAAAGATAGTGCACGCCGTTAAAATATGCCGCCTCGTGCAGCTCTGCCGTAAATTTGACCGCGAGCCGCGAGCTTTTAAAATAGACATTTCGCCCGTCCGTAACGTAAAAATCGCTAGTTCGTCCGCGCGCGTCTAGCACGTATCTTAGCGCCCTGACGTCTGCGCCCTCTAGCTGCTTGCCCTCAAAATACACCTTGCCGCCTTCGCCGCGCAAAGCCGCTTTTTCCGCCGCAAATCCAAAATCTAAAATAGGGGCTAAATTTGCGCTTGAAACGCGCTCGGTTTTATAAATATAGCTTTGCGGTTTATCGGCACCAAATATCGCGTACGCCATAGTTTGAACCACCTCGCTAAAGGCTCCTAGCTCGTAGTTTCTCTCGCCTACATCGCTACAAAAATAACTAATCTCGCCGTCCGTGAAATATCCGTTGCCAATCGCCCTAGCGTGAGATGGATCTAGCCCGGTCATAGCGAGATTGCCGCAGTAGACGGCGTTTTCGTCCATGCCGACGTTTCGGCCGCGGTAACCCTCAGACGCGAAAACCCTAAATTTATCCGCCCGCACGCCCTTTAGCTCAAATTTGCCTCCGCTTGGGATGAGCGCGTAAATTTTACCCTGCGGCGTAGCGTAAAATTCGCTGTTACCTATCTGGGTAAAATCATTCTCCTCCTCGTAGCTAGCGACATAAACCATGAAAAATACCGTAAAAAGCACAGCAAAAAGCGCAAATAAGCAAAGTAGTATAAATTTTTTATCTTTCAAAGTACCGCCTATTTTTAGAAGCTCTGATGTTTATCGAACTCAAATTTTACGCAAAATGCCTCAAAATTTTAAATTTTCCTATCGCATGGTAAGCTAGCGACCAAACAAGGAAGCAAATACAAATAAGCCTAATAACATCGGTAAAATCGCGAATCTCAAACCTACGCGTAATCAAAGAAAAAATCACTCCGCCCGCGATACAAAGGGCAAGAAGCGTCAGCGAGATAAAAACCGCAATGTTTATAATTTTTGCCGTCTTGCTCTTATTTTCGCTATTTTTAGCCAGGGTTTCAAGCAGGGTTATTCTATTTATAAAGCCGTCTCTTTCGTACTCTACGCGCACGAGATCGCCCTGGTCCAGACTAAAATCCGCCGAAAAAACGCCGCTAAACTTAATCCCGTCCAGCTCAAAACTAGCGCCGATGAACTCGTCTCGCTTAATCGTACGTAAATTTAGAGCACTAACCCTGCCCGTTTTAGTTAATTTTTTCAAATTTGCTCCAAATTTTCGGCGATTTCTAAGACTTCAAAGTATTCGTTCTCTAACGCCTCAAGCTCGCTTTTAGCCGCTTCTAGGTCGTTATAAAGCGTGGTTAGGCCGATTTGCTGATAGATTTTAGGATCGCTAAGGCCGGCGTTTAGCTCTTTTATCTTAGCTTCTAGCGCGGCGATTTTTTCGGGGTGAGAGGATAAAATTTGCGTTTGCTTGTAGCTTAGCTTCGCGCCGGTTTTGCTCTTTTGTTTTTGCGCTTGCTCGGCCTCGCTTGCTAGGCTCGCTTCAAATTTACCAAGCTCGGCTAATTCGTCTTCTAGCTCGAGATAGACGCTGTACTCTTGATGTAGCACCTCTATTTGCGTGCCCTCAAATGCCCAGAGCTTGTGTGCGATCTTATCGACGAAGTAGCGGTCGTGACTCACGATGATTATGGCGCCTTCAAAGCTTTGCAGGTAGTCTTCAAGGATATTGATAGTTGCGATATCCAGGTCGTTTGTGGGCTCATCTAGTACGAGCACGTCGTACTCCTTGCTAAAAAGCAGCGCGAGCGCTACGCGGTTTTTCTCGCCGCCGCTTAGCACGCCGATAGGTTTATCGAGGAATTCTTTAGGAAATAGGAAATTTTTAAGGTAGCCGTAAACGTGCATATTTCGCCCACGCACCATGACGTGATCGCCGCCGTTTGGGCAAAAGGTCTCGATGAGGCTTTTATCGTCGTCCAGCGCGCTTCTGGACTGATCAAAGTATCCTACTCGCACCTCGCCGCGCTTGATCTCGCCGCTACTAGGCTTTTCAAATCCGAGTAAAATTTTAATAAGAGTGCTTTTGCCGCTACCGTTTCGTCCGACTATCGCGATACGCTCGCCTTGCAAAACCCGCGCGTTAAAACCCGAAAAAAGCTGCTTGCCGCCGATATTTTTGCTTAATTGCTTGATCTCAAATAGCATCTTTTTGCGGTTTACGCTTTGAGTTTGGTTAAAATTTTTACTCGCTCGCTCAAGCTCGAGCCTAACGCGGCGTATCACGCCCGGGTTTTTCTTCGCCTCCTCGCGCATGGCTAGCACTCGCTCTTTGCGCCCTTCGTTGCGTTTTAGACGCGCTTTGACGCCGCGGCGCAGCCACTCCTCCTCGGCTTTTAGCTGTTTTAGCAACGTCTCGTGAGATTTAGCTAGACTGGCTAAAATTTCCTCTTTTTTAGCTAGATAGTTTGCGTATCCGCCGTCAAATGACGCCAGCACGCCCTCCTCGATCTCGACGCTTCTGGTTGCCAGCGCGTCGATAAAGTAGCGATCGTGCGAGATAAAAACTATCGTCTGACGCGAGCTTTTTAGCATATCCTCTAAAAATCTCACCATATAAACGTCAAGGTGGTTCGTAGGCTCGTCAAGCAGCAAAATATCGGGCTTTTTTAGTATCAAAGCGCCCAGAGCCACGCGGCGTATCTCGCCTCCGCTAAGGCTAGAAACAGCGCGATTTTCGTACTCTTTTAGCTTAAACTCCTCCAGCACGCGCTCGATCTTGCGCTCGATCTGCCAGCCGTCTTTTGCTTCGATAAATTTGATTAGTTCGTCTTGCCTCGCGTTTAGTTCTTTGTTGTGCGGATCGCGGCCGAGCGCTTCTAACACCGCGGCATACTCGTCGCGCGCGTCGAAAATTTCTTTTAGCTCCAAATTTAGCGCGTCTTTTACCGTCGCCGCATCGTCAAATTTGGGATTTTGCGCGAGCATTTCTACTTTTACGCCGCCTTGCAGTATGCGTCTGCCGCTATCAGGTTCTAGCGAGCCCGCGACTAGCTTCATCAGCGTACTTTTGCCGCTGCCGTTTTTGCCGATGATAGCGATACGCTCGCGCTCGTTTACGCTGAGGCTTATTTTGTTTAAAATTTCATTCGGACCGAATTTTTTACTAACGTCGATAAGGTCGATTAGAGCCACGCGCGCCCTTTAAAACGAGATATGCATGCTAAGAGCGATGATACAAAGCGTAAGCGCCATCGGCACGTAGATATATCTGCCCGTAAAATACCACAGCGCGCCTTGTTTTTTTGCCGCGCCAGTGTTAATCTCGTCCATGATTTCTTCTTTTTTGATGACCCAAAACCACGACACAGCGCCGATCACCGCGCCGATAGGGATGATGTAGATCGACACGAAGTCCATCCACGGCCCCCAGCTAGTTATGGCTTCCATATTTACGCCGATGCCAAAGCATATTATGCAAAGCGCGATCAGCACGACGCCGCGCTTTAGGCTAGGAAATTTGTGCATTATCGACTCGGCGACTGCTTCGAACATATTTTGCAGCGAGGTCACGCCGCCAAAAATCACCGCCGTAAATAAAATAATCGCGAAAATTTGACCGCCGGGCATGTCTTGTAAAATTTTAGGCAGCATTACGAAAAGTAACCCGGGTCCTGCCGCCGGATCCATACCGTAGGCAAATACCGCAGGCAGCATAACGAGCGCCGCCGTCATCGCCGCGATCGTATCAAAGATCGCTGTCTTTTGCGCGCTATCGACGACGTCTTCGTCCTTTGATAGATACGCGCCGTAAACGATCATACCGGAGCCCGTGATAGATAGCGAGAAAAAGGCCTGCCCCATCGCCGCTACCCATACCATCGGGTCGGCTAGCTTGCCCCAGTCGCTGTGAAAGACGAATTTATACCCGCCAAACGCCCCGTCTAAAAACGCCACTCTGATAGCGAGAATAAAAAATAGCACGAAAAATAGCGGCATCATGATTTTATTTGTCTTTTCGATACTGTGCGCTCCGAAAAATAGCGTAAATAGCGTGCCCGCAACGACGATAAAGTGAAACGGCACTACCGAGTAGGACGAAAGCGCAAATGACTCAAACCAGGTGTTCGTATCCACTGTCATAAGCGAGCCGGTGATCGCCTGAAATAGCGCCTTTAAAACGTATGCGATGATGACAGCATAGCCGATAGCGATACACATCGAGCCAGCTAGCGGTATCCAGCCTAAAATTTTACCTAAAGTTCCCCAGTTTCGACTCTTCCACGCGTGTTCGTATGAGCCTAGCGTGCCGGTTTTAGCGCGTCTGCCGATAGCGTACTCCGCAGAAAGCCCCACGTAGGAAAATATCGCGATAAAAAACAGATAAACGAGCAAAAACGCGCCGCCGCCGTTCGTACCGACCTTATAAGGAAACCCCCAGACGTTGGCCATACCGATAGCCGAGCCCACGCAAGCGATGATAAATGCCCAGCGTGACGTGAAATTTGTTTTGTGCATTTGATATCCGTTTAGATTAAATTTTCTCAATTATACTTGATTAAGCTAATAAAAAGATTATGCCTGCTCGCAGGAAAAACGCGCCGCGCCGCCTTAAAACGCTTTAAATTTATATTTGGGTATAATCGCGCGTTATTTAAAATCCACGTTACAAAAGAGAAATTATGAATTTATCGCTCAAAAAGCTCACTATCCCGATATTTTTAGATATGTTTTTGCACTTCGTGACGCTCATTATAAACACATATATGGTGACAAAAGTCAGCGTCCATCTAGTCGGCGCCATGGGTGCGGGCAATCAGATAATGGATCTATTTATGACCATTTTTAGCTTCCTTAGCGTGGGCTGTTCGGTCGTGGTAGCGCAGGCACTAGGCGCGCGAAATCACAACCTAGCCAAACGCGTCATACACGCTAGTATCACGTTTAACACGATCATCGGCCTTGGCAGCGCGGTTTTTATTTACTTTTTCGGTTTTGAAATTTTAGAGCTTTTAAACGTCCCAGAGCAGCTTCGTGCCCAGAGTTTTGGTTACTTGCATATGCTCGGTATCGCGCTAGCCTTTGACGGTATCGGCATGGTGCTTGCAGCCGTGCTTCGCGTCTATAACTTCGCCACCGCCGTCATGCTAGTTTCCCTACTCATGAATGTCATCACCCTTTGCGGCAACGCTATCGCGCTTTTTGGCTGGCTAGGACTGCCAAACTACGGCCTTTACGGCGTCGCAGTTTCGACAGTCGTGGGGCGCCTAGTTGGCGTTATCGTACTATTTTTGATACTGACCCGCTACGCGAAAGTTAGTATTTTCTTTAAGCGCCTATTTAGCCTACCGTTTGCGATTTTGCGTAAAATTTTATCCGTCGGGCTTCCGAGCGCGGGCGAAAATTTACTCTGGATGGCCCAGTATATGGTGGCTTTTGGCTTTGTAGCTAGTATGGGCGAAGCCAGCCTAAACGTGCAAACCATTTACTTTCAGATCACGCTTTTAATCCTACTTTGCGGAGCCAGCATCAGCGTGGCAAACGAAGTCATCGTGGGACATTTAGTAGGCGCAATGAGATTTGACGAGGCCTACTCGCGCACTTTCCGCGCACTAAAAATCGGCGTTTTTGCCTCGCTTTGCGTCGTATCGATTGCCTATTTTGGCAAATACGAGATAATGGACGCGCTAAATTTAACGCCCGCGCTTAAAGAAATCATGCTGCCGCTTTTTACGCTCTCTATCGTTTTAGAAGCCGGAAGAACGTTTAACATCGTAATCGTAAACGCCCTACGCGCAAGCGGAGATGCTAAATTTCCGCTGATGACTGGCGCTATTTTTATGTGGGGCGTGAGCTTGCCGCTGGGGTACTATCTAGGCATCGTGCAGGGTATGGGGATCATCGGCGTTTGGATCGGATTTACCGCCGACGAGTGGCTGCGCGGGCTAGTAAACACATGGCGCTGGAGAAGCAGAAAATGGCAGTCAAAACGCCTCGTGTAAAAACCGTTAGCGTAAAATGCGGCGAATTTGGCATCACGCTAAATTTTAAAAAAGGCGTCAAAACAACCCGCCTAAAGGTCGCCAAATCAGGCGAAATTTCGGTCTCGCTGCCCTTTTACGCCGAGCAAAAATATGCGCTAGAGTTTGTGCAAAAACACTACGAATGGCTAAAATCAGCTCACGAAAAGACGCTATCAAATTTACCGCGCGAGGACGAGTTTAGGCTACTGGGCGAGGTTTACCGCATCAAATTTGAGCCAAATTTAAAAGACGTAAATTTAAGACGCTTTGTAGGCGATTCAGAGATTTTTAACGGCTTAAATTTGAGCTCGGACGGGCTAGACCCGCACCTTTACGGCGCTAAATTTGAGGGCAAATTTGACGCTAGCGAATTTAACCATCACCTTGATGAGCTTAAATTTAAAAGCATGGACGGACGTAAATTTGACGGCGAAATTTACGCTGCGAGTTTAGCTGCGCTAGAAAACTACAAAAAAGCCTTTGCAAGGCGTGTTTATGAGCATTTTATAGCTAAATTCGCTCCAGCCGTAAACCGCAAGATAAACCGCGTCGTCGTGCGCAAAATGACTACTCGCTGGGGTAGCTGCAACTCGCGCAAAGGCTACATAAATTTAAGCCTAAATTTGATCGAAAAAGCTCCCGAACTAGTCGAATACGTCGTGCTTCACGAGCTAGCCCACCTCATCTACCCCCACCACCAAAAAAGCTTCTATGACTTCATCGCAGGGCTGATGCCTGATTTTAAAACGCGAGAACAACGGCTAAACAAAAAATAATTTTAAATATGCTAAAATAGAATATTTTTAATTTAAAGGGAGATAATGAAAAAACTTCTAATGCTAGTTGCCGCGGTTTTTGCTTTGGGCGGCGATTTTGAGGACGGCGTAAAGGCCTACGAGAGCTCTAAATTTGTAACGGCTCGCGAGAAATTTGCAGCAGCCTGCGACGCAAACAACGGTCTAGCCTGCGCAAAACTAGGCGCGCTTTATCAGCTGGGCAAAGATATCCTGCCTGACACCAAAAAAGCGCTTGAGCTATACGAAAAAGGCTGCGAACTAGGCTCTAAAGAGGCCTGCTCGGGTGCTGGCGGCATATACGTATCAAGCGACAAAGAAAAGGCGCGCACACTGCTAAATAAGGGCTGCGAGCTTGGCGACGGCTTTTCATGCGCGACTGCGGGATCGTATCTGCTAGAGGAGAAAAAATTTAAAGAAGCCTACGCACTCTTTGAAAAAGCATGCAAGATAGGCGATAGCCTCGGATGCCAATTTGCAAGCGATCTAAAACGCTCAAAAAGACTTTAATTTTGCTTACTCGGGTTAAATTTGGTGATCAAATTTAACCCAAATTTATCTTTTCTATACACTACTTTCAAAACAAAAGCTTTTAAAATTTACGAGAGAGTAATCAGCAGGCCCAGAAAGCACAGGCTTAAGCGCCTACGCCAACCCTCTTTTCCGCTTTATTTTGTATCCACTGAAACGCAAACAGCGCCGCATAAAGCGACACGCCGATCGCATAAGAAACGTATTCGTTGGCGATAAAAGGGATGTACTTGGCGCACATATTAGGCACCAAGGTTAGCGGCACTACGCACAAAAGTAATGCGCGCTCTAGCATGCTTACGCGTTTAACGAAATACCCCTGAAGCGCCGAAGAAAAGGCAAACATACCAACTAGAGCCGTACCGAAAATCAGCGCCATCTCAAACGGATTTGTTATCCACACTATGCCTTTTGCGTCGTTTGGATTGGCTGAGTTTACGCTCTCTATCAAAAGCAGCTTGTTGTTAAACACGAACGAAAACGGCAAAATCGTCGTACGCAGGTCATAGAAAAAGCCCTGCACACCCACGGTTACGGGATTTGCTTTAGCGATACCAGCCGCAGCGTATGCCGCGATGCCGACCGGAGGCGTGTCGTCTGCCAGGATACCAAAGTAAAAGACGAAAAGATGCACCGCGATAGCAGGAATAAGAAAGCCGTTTTTGTGCGCCAAAAACAAAATCACAGGTGCGACTAGCGAGCTAACGACGATATAGTTCGCCGTCGTCGGCAAGCCCATGCCCAGTATCAGCGACATTATCGCAGTGAGAAAGAGGATGAGCACGATGTTGTTGCCGGCTAAATTTTCCACGACTTCAGAGAGTACTTGACCGACGCCAGTTAGCGAGATCGAGCCTACGATGATGCCAGCTAGACCCGTAGCTATCGCGATCGTCGTCATGCTTTTAGCCGCCGTTACCATCGCCCAAAATATATCCGCAAAGCCGATGATAAAATCCTCTTTGCCGACGTCCTCGCCGTGAGCCATTTTCTTAACCGGCTCTTGAAAAAGGATGATCAAAAATAGCACGCAAATAGCGTTAAAAGCCGCCGAAATCGGGGATTCGTTTGCGATTAACAATGTATAAAGCAAAACCAAAATCGGGATAAGATAGTGCAGACCGCTCACGAAAATCTTAAGCTTAGATATGCCCGCGCCCTGCTCCATGCCTTTTAGTCCGAGCTTACAACTCTCAAGGTGCACTATAAAAAACAGTGATAAATAGCACACAAATGCCGGAATCACGGCCGCTATCATGACGTTTGTGTAGCTAAGCCCCAAAAACTCGGCGATGATAAAGGCCGCCGCGCCCATGATAGGCGGCATCAGCTGACCGTTTACGCCCGCAGCCACCTCGATAGCGCCGGCTTTGGTGCTGGTTAGGCCCGCCTTTTTCATCAGAGGGATCGTAAAGGTGCCCACCGTTACGACGTTTGCCGTGGAGCTGCCGCTCACCATGCCAGTTAGTCCTGACGCTATAACCGAAGCTTTCGCCGGTCCGCCGCGAAATTTGCCCAGCAGCGCAAAGGCTAAATTTATAAAATACTGCCCCGCACCTGCGCGCTCCAAAAGCGAACCAAATAAGACGAAAAGATAGATAAAACTCACGCTAACGCCAAGCGGCACGCCAAAGACGCCCTCGGTCGTAAGGTACATGTGACCAGCTAGCTTGTTTAGGCTAGCGCCCTGGTGCGCGATGATGTCGGGCATGTATTGACCAAAATAATCATACGCCAAAAATATCGCCGCGATGATAGGAAGTGCTGGACCGATGATCCTGCGACCCGCCTCAAACAGCACGACCACGGCGACGCAGGACACGGCGATATCAAAGCTCGTGTAGTCTCCGGGGCGCTGCGCTAGAGCGTAAAACTCTATGAGCGGATAGAGCGCGGCTAGCGTACCCACAACACAGAGCGCGATGTCGTAAAACGGCAGGCTGGAGTGGGCTTTTTTGTGAATTTTAAGCGGGTAGAGCAAAAACAGCAAACAGATAGCAAAAGCAAGGTGCGCCGAGCGCGACATCGTCGTGTTCATCGGAAAATACGCGATGTAAAGCTGAAAAACCGACCACGCAAAGCAGATGATGCTCGTAAAATAAATATAAAAGCTCGAGTTTATCTCACGCGTCTTTACCTCGACGAACTCCTCCTTTTCCTGCGCTGGCTCGGTATTTGTTCGTGTTTCGTTTAGATTTTTATCCATATTTGCTCTTAACCTCTTAAATTTTCTTTTTATAAAATTTGGCGATTTTGCCCGCGTAAACCGGACTTTGATTTTTCAAATTCGACCTACTTTTCCCGCGCCTCAAAATTTGCTTACAAATTTAACCCCGTGTCGTAAAGATACGGGTTTTGCAAACGGCAAACGAAGTCAAATCAAAAACGCGCGTATGAGCCAAATCTAAAATTTGACGCCTACAAGCGGCTTAAAACAGCCGACAAAAAGCCAATAAGGCGTCAAATTTTAAATCCTCAAAAAACTAAAAACAAGACCTTAAATTTAAAAAAATCAGCCGCGCAGGTCAAATTTAACCCACACGGCTCGGCTAGTTATTTTATTATGCCGGCTTTTTTAAACTCAGCCTCGGCAGCAGGGTGCAAAGGCGCTGAAAGCCCCTCTACTAGGCTCTCTTTGGTAACCGATGCGAGTGCGGGGTGCAGGCTCTTATACTCGTCGAAGTTATCCAAGATAGCCTTTACGACCGCAGCCACCGCAGTGTCGCTCATGCCTTTATCCGTGACCAGGACGGCTTTAACGCCGATACTGTTTACGTCGTGATCCACGCCCTCATAGGTGCCTTTTGGTATCGTACCTTTGGCAAAATACGGCATAGCAGCTATCATCTTATCCACCTGCTCGCCCTCGATGTTCACAATATCGATAGGTAGCGAGTTTGCCGCGTCGGTGATGTTAGCCGTCGGGTGGCCGACCATATAGAAGTAGCCGTCGATTTTCTTATCTTTTAGCGCGTGCGGGCATTCGCCGGCAGTTAAAACGCCGTGGTGTTTTAGCTTTTTCTCGTCAAATCCGTAAGCCTTAAACACGCCAAGCGCGGTCATTTCGTTGCCGCTGCCGGGGTTGCCGACGTTGATCGCTTTACCCTCAAGGTCGTTTATAGAGCCGATGCCGCTTGATTTTGAGACGACGAAGGCTAGAAGCTCAGGGTAGATCGAGACGACTGCGCGCAGGTTTTGATCGCCGTTACCGTCAAATTTGCCCACGCCGTTAAATTTATCATAAACCACGTCGCTTTGGACGAAACCGAAATTTAGCTCTTTTTTTAGCACGTTATTTACGTTATAAACAGAGCCGCCGGTTGATTGCACCGAGCATTTCATCTGCGGGTCTTTATTTACGAGGCGACATATCGCTCCGCCGACCGGATAATACGTGCCCGTCATCGCTCCCGTACCGATAGATACGAACTCCTTTGCGCCCAGCGTAGACGCGAAAAGCAAGCCGGCTAATGCCAAAGATGTAGTTTTCATTTAACTTCCTTTCAAAGAATTTTTCTGATTTTACTCTCAAAATCCGCA
>NZ_AOTD01000131.1 GCF_000344295.2 Campylobacter showae CC57C
ATTCCAAAAGCTTATATAAACCTTAAACTTCAAAAACCAGCTTAAATCTTGATTGCCCGAATTAATCAATATTCTATAAATCATATAGCCCTAGAATACTCCCTGCCGATTTTTTTTCCGACGAGATTAAGTCGCTTAAAGCATTCTCTCATTCCGGGCAGACGCTGCACCTTTGGGGCTATCTCTTTAAATTTTGAAGGATTAAATCTTAAAAGCTCATTTACGCGCTCATTCTTTGCGCAAGGCTCTAAAAAATCATATTTCTTTGATAAATACTCTACTTTCTTGCCAAGCTCGCTCAAAGGCTTTAAAATGTTTTCTTTACTAATATTGCGCGCTGCTAGCCCCAATGCTTTGCCGACTACCAAATCATCGTTAAAGTCCTTTAATATAGGCATTTGCCTGTCAGTATTCGGCACTATTTGCTCTACGATCTTGCCAAACTCTTTGCCGCGATCGTCATTATCGAACGCTAGCGTAAATTTTGCATCCGGGGCGAGCTTGCGAAGCGCTTTAATCGCATCTTTTTGCGATGTCGATATTTGCCCGTTGGTCGAGCATAGCAGCGTCTCTTGCAAATTTATCCCTTTCATCTCGCAAAACGATAGCGTGTCGATCATGCTCTCGCTGATTATTATATTTTTAAATTCTTTGGGGCTTTTATGTGCGTTATCGGCTTTTAAAATTTCTAGCCCCTTATTTCCGTTGCAAAGCTGTTTGATAGGCTTATCGTATGCTTTTCCTTGCGGATCGTGTGTTAAGGGCTTTGAGAGATAGCTTATCGTTCCGCTTTGCTTTAAAAACTCTTTCGTGCCGGCGTCCGTTTGCACTGACGTTAACGTGTACGTCGGTACGACCGCGTTTTGGTATTTACTGTCTTGTTTTAGGCTGCTAAATTGTGCCAATAGTTCTCCGCTTAGCTTCCTACGGCTAATTAAAAATGAATTTTTATCCGTCTTATCTAATTTTTTAAATTTTTCTATTATTTCATTATCGATTTTTTTAGTAGTTGCTTTTGGTATAGTATTGTTTTGTAACTCCTTTATATCTTTTATTTTGTCTTCGTCTATTAAATCTTTTACTTCTACTCCGCGATTTTTAGCGAAGCTGTAAATATTGCCCCGATCGGTACTGTCATTTGGATTAAAATATAAGTAGTGGCCGTTTGATTGGCGCGATACGACTATCGTATCTCCGTAGTCGTTCGTAAGCGTTTTGTAGTTACGGCTACTTTTGTCTCTTTTTTCAAAGTAGCCGTTATTTTTTAAAATTTCATCGAGCGCGAGCTCGACTAGATTTTCTTTCATCTTGGACACAGATCTAAAAATGCTTGTCTTTTTTGAGCCTGCTTATGCGCCTTTTTAGCCGTAATCGAATAGTACTTTTTAAGGCTTGCGGCGCACTCCGGCGGGCGAGTAGCGCTTGCGAGGCATAGCACCGCTTCGCATGCCAGTTTCTTATCGCCGGTAAATACGTCGCCGAGCTCTTTTGGAGCAGACGTCTTTGTCGCCGTATCCTTTGCGCTCGTCTCTTTTGCGGTCGCGCCGCTTGCCGCAAAAATTGCACCTACGATCAAACTAAAAACTAGTTTTTTCATTCTTTCCCCTTTATTTGAAATATACGAATTTTGGTAGTCCAAGCTCATCTTTCGGGAGCTGCTTGGTTTCTGGCTCAAATATGGCGTCGTTGCGCTTATATTCTACGACCGACTGATTAAAGCTCTCTTCGGTTAAATTTTTATTGCTGCCGCTTTCGTTTAGCTGCTTGCTAGTAGCCATCGTGCTGGTATAGTTGATATTCAGCTCGTATTGATGCTGCAAATTTTCTAAAATTTTAAGCAGTATCGAGTTCGTGAGGGCTTGAGCTTGCTTTTGGTTGTTTGGTTTGCTCAGCTGCTTTGAAAGCTGCTTTAAATCGTCGTTCATTTTCGCTTTTGAGTAAGGATTGGTCTTATCGTCGCTATGAAAGGTATCTTCAAAGGCTAACAAGGCGTTTGTTTTCTCGATATTATCCCTTTCTTGCAGGAATTTCTCGGCATTTTTTATGTTGTTGATTTGCGCTTGATAGTTCGCTCTTTGGATAGGATCGACGGCTTTATTCATCTGCTCGGTCAGCTCGTCTATGCTTTTGCTCAAATTTGCGCCGTCTCGCAATGCGTAAGTGCAGCGATTAACCTTGCTTTTGATTGAGCTCTTGGTTTTTCCTAGCGTCATTCCGAAAAATTGGCTATTATTTTCCAAAAACGAGCACGCGTTTTGCACTCTCGCTATATCGCCCATTATGTCATTGGGGATATTTTTGACGTTATCGTAGATACTTTGCATTTGACTGATCATGCTTTGCGCATCGCCTAGTATATCGTAGATGCTGTTCATATCTATGCCGAGCTCGGCCATCTGTTTTTCAAAATTTAGCGTATCTTTGACCATTTGCTCGTACTGCTTGATTTGCTCAGCATAGTCTTTTAGCGTTTGAGTATAACCCATTACCGCTTGAGCTATCGCGGCCACGTCTATAACCGGAACGCCTCCTGCGTTTGCGCTGCTAAAAAATAGCGCCGTTGCCGCACCAATAGATATTAATGTTTTCTTCATATCTCTCTTCCTTTCTGCTCGGTATTTTCTTTTTTAGTTTCCTTTTCTGCCCATTTTTCGATGGTTTGTTCTAGCGTTTTGGTAGCGTTTGGATAGCTATACCTAAATCTATCGGTATCTATCGGCTTGCCCACCTCGTCTCCGTGTTTTCTTTTTACATCGATTTGCCCCTCTTGCAACTCTACGTAAAGCGGCGTTAATTTATCTATGCCTTTGTCTTTGTTGTCTTTAATTTTTTCGTATAACCTTGCTTCGTTATTCATGAGCTCTAGCTCGTTTTGTAGCTGCCTGAAAAGGAGCGGGTTTTCCTTTTCGAATTTGGTTTGAAATTTTTCGTCGTCCTTGTGCGGGGTCATCACTTTTTTGTTGTTATCCTCGTTTATTTCCCACTTTCCCTTCTTGTCCTGCTTATCTTCGAGTCCTTGTATCTCTCTGGCTGCATCTAGGTACTTTTTTGCCCTTTGTTCGTCGTGCTCGCACGCTAGGGCTAGGCTAAAATTTAAGTCTATAAAGCTCTTTCTTAGGCTCAAAAAATCGTTTTCGCTTTTGACATAATTTTCCAAGTCACCCTCAATCACGTTTCTTCTTTGTTTTGGCGTTATATTGCTCATTATAGGCTCCTGCCTCTGTCATTTTCATTTTCTTGCCCTTTGGCCTTGTTTAAAATTTTGTCTTTGGTCTGCACTAGCGTATCGTTTACCTTTTGATAAAATTTAGGGTAGCTGTCTTTAAAATTCGGCGTTTCTTTTTCGATGTCACCCATCATCTTTTTTAGCTTTTCGTATCCTTTGACGTCAAGCCCTTTTTTGGTTTCTTTTTCATAGGTCGTTTGTAATTTAGCGTAATTAGCCCGCTCGTTCTCCATCTCTTTAAAACCGCCTTTGACTTTTTTGCGTTGCGTATAGACCTCTTTTACCAAATCGCCGACAGCCTCTTTAAATTTAGGACTGTCAAAGGCTAGATCAAGATTTTCTTGGCGCTGGCGATCTTTGGCGATGCTTTCTTCTTTACCCTGTTTTAGCATCATCTCAAGGCTTCTGTCCATCTCTTGCAGCGCGGTTATAATGCCGTTTATCCCATCGCTATTCATTAGGTTGTCGATCGATTTTTGAAAATTCGCTTCAAGCTTCGATTGCTTATCTTTGAGGTCTTCGAGCTCCTTTTCGTGCTGCATTTCTAGCTCGTCGGCTCTCTTATTCCAGTCTTCTTGCTCTGCGCCGTTTTCTCTGCCCGGCTGTGGTTCGTTTTGCTCGGGGCTTGGCTCTTTTTCTTCCCCTTTTTCCTTTTTGGCGATTTGCTCTTCTTTTGCCTTGATTTGCTCTTCTATTTTTTCTTTCTCTTTTAAAATTTGCAGACTCTCTTTTAAGGACTCATTTTTTTCTACGCCGTCCAATCTGTCTTTTACGAATTCTCTTTTTGCTTTCGGGCTTTTAAATTCGTCCAGCTCCGCCTGTCTTTCCCTGATTCTCGTATCTAACAGCTCTTTTTCGCCTAGTATTTCTACGGCTTGCTGCGCGTCTTTGCTTAAATTTGCAGCTCCCGTTACTTCGTAGGCAAATTTTTTGTTAATGTCTCGTATGGTGTATTCTTTGCCGTTGTCGAAGTCCTCTTTTAAGTCCATATTCATTTCTCTTAGGGTGAGCTCTTTTATTTCGGTCACATCCCTTAGACTCATATTGGTTTTATAAATATCGTTGATCGCTTCTTGAACCTTGCTATCGTCGTCCGTTCCGTATGCGGTATAAAATTCTCTTACGCAAGCTACTGCGCTTGTTTCGCTGCTTTTAAACAACCCGGTGTTTTCTATGGCTTCTCGACAATCTAAAATTTTGTCTCTCGTGTCGTCTATATCTTTATTTTGCGTTTGCGGCTCGGTTTTTTCCCCTTTATGTATACTCGAAGCTGTAAGTGTCTGTTCGTCCTCGCTTAAATATGCCCATTCAGCCATTTGCTCTTGCGTCAGCTCTTCTGCCACCTTAAATCCTTTTGCTAGATTATTTTTCATCAGTCTATCATTTGTTAAATTTAAAAAACTTTTAAAAAGTGATATATAAAAAATCGAAAAATGCTAAAATTCAAAAACGCTCACAAATGCCTTTTAAATGCTCTACAATCAAAAATAAGCTTTTTCTCCTATTTCTTTCTTATTTTTTATCTATGCGGCTTTAATAGCCTTTAAAATCGTTTTAAATGCCTAACTGATTTAAATTTAAAAATCCGGCTTCTAATTTAAAATTTTCTCATCGCATTAAGTAATAATTCTTTAAAATTTCCTCTCTGCATATAT
>NZ_AOTD01000132.1 GCF_000344295.2 Campylobacter showae CC57C
TCTCCGGTGCAAATACGGTGTAGGGGTTTTCCTTGTAGTAAAAAATGCGATTATCGATCTTTGAGATGTCGATTTGAGTCTTGCCTTTTTCTTTCAGTTTAGCATTTAGATCCTCTATTTGCTTCCGCCTATGGTTTATATCTATATCTTTTTTAATAAACTGCGTCAGATCTATACCGCTGGTTACGTCGCTTAAATTTGCTATCTTTTCGTTGCCGTCCTTATCGTATCCTCTAACCTTG
>NZ_AOTD01000133.1 GCF_000344295.2 Campylobacter showae CC57C
TTTAAAAATAAGTTACTATATAATTATAAGATATTTTTTATACTATTATTTTTGTTTGCGTTTTTTATTTTTGGTGTATCAAGTATATATAATTTTGACAACATAGTTTGCTATTCTTTGGTCATGGCTATTTTACTGGGTAATTATTTTACAATAAATACAATATCTTCTATCGCACTCTATCTTGATTTTTTTAAAAAAATTGTATGGGTTATGTTTTTTCTTTTTTTATTCAATGCAATGTTATCGTTTTTGTTTATAAAATTTGAATTAGAATATGTATACTTTTTGATAAAAACGGGGGTATTGCTTAACTTTTCTGCATTATATTTTATATGGCTACTAATAGGAATATTAAAGAATGAAAATAAGTAAGAAACTATTGCATCCACTGTATTTTTTTATATTTGTTTGGTTGTCGTATATTTGTATTAGGAATTTGTTTATTAGCTGGCAACCGCTAAGTGAAGTAACTATTTTTGTTGTCTTGTTTTTTATTTGTTTTGTGATATTTTGTTATGTGGTATTTATAATTTTATTTATAACTGGGCAAAGACTTAAAAGAGTAGGCGATGCGTCAAGTCTTGGTATAAAAAAAATTAATAAGATATATTATTTTTTATTGTTT
>NZ_AOTD01000134.1 GCF_000344295.2 Campylobacter showae CC57C
ATTTGCTGTATGCTTGGCGTTGGCGCAGTTTTGGCGCATTACGGCTTCGCGTTTAAGGTTTTAAACATCATCGCAGGCCTTTATCTACTATATCTTGGCGCTATGCTGTTTTTTAGCAAGGGGCAGCTTAGTATCACGAAGGTTACGCAGCTACCGAGCAAAAAGCAGATGTTTTTAAACGGCGCCGTGGTCTGCATCTCAAATCCTAAGGCGTGGATTTTCCTCTCGGCTTTGCTGCCGACTTTTTTGGACGCGAACGATCCTTTTAGCCTGCCTCGCATACTCTCTATCACCGTTATGCTCGTTTTTATCGAGTTTTGCTCGCTTAGCATCTATGCTCTTGGCGGAGCGATACTAAAGAAATTTTTGCAAACCCACCTGCGACTTTTGGAGATTTTTACAGCCGTTATCATCTGCGCTATCGGCGTTTTGATGATGCTTCGCTAAATTTGCCCGCCCATTTCTCGTTAAATTTGATAAAATAGGACAAAATTTATCGCCTTGCCCGTTAAATTCGGGGCAAATTTAAGGAAAATAAATGTTTAAAATTTTAGTCGCCGAGGATGACGAAAATTTAAATAAAATAATCTGCCTAAAGCTAGCTCAGGAAGGCTTTTCGCCGCTTGCGGCTTTTGACGGGGAGCAGGCTATAAAGCTACTAGAGGGCGAGCGCGCCGATCTTGTCGTCACCGATATCATGATGCCGGGGCTTAGCGGATACGAGCTAACCAAACAAATCAAGCTGCTAGACGAGTCGCTACCGGTGCTGATGATAACGGCAAAAAGCGGCATGGAAGGCATGGAGAAGGGCTTTGTCACGGGGGCGGACGACTACATGAGCAAGCCTTTAAATTTAAAGGAGCTGATTTTACGCATAAACGCGCTTTTGCGCCGAGCCAAGATCGCTAGCGGCAAGCGGCTGAGGTTTAAAAACTCCGAGCTAGACTATGTGGCACTTAGCCTAAAAATCGGCGGCGAGGCCGTGGAGCTCGCGCCAAAGGAGTTTTATCTACTCTTTTTGCTGCTCTCAAACCCTGGCAAAATTTTCACTCGTCTTGAAATCATGCAAGAAATTTGGGGCTACGATACGGATAGCGACGAGCGCGCGGTCGATACGCACGTAAAAAAGCTACGCCGCAAGATAGAAAGCTGCACGGACTTTGAGATAGCTACGGTGCGCGGCATCGGCTATAAGGGTGAAATTTACGAGTGAGAGGCGGGGGAGACAAAATGAAAATTTTAAAAGCTATTTTCGCGGCAGCATCGGCGGTGTGCTATCTAAACTCGGCCGTTTTACCAGAAAGCGACTGGAGCAAAAAGGATCTAAAAGGCGAGGTCAAAAGCATGACGGCTACGGAGTACGAATACTCTATAGACGGCTCGGGCGCGCTAGAAAATACGCGCGTGAAGCGGACGGAGTTTAACGAAAACGGCTACATACTGCAAGAAACCGAGCATATAAACGGCGTGCCAAACAGCTCGGTTTTGTTTGAGTACGGCAAAGACGGATTAATACGCAAAAAATATCAAGATAGCGCCGTTTATCTCTACGAATACGAATTTGACGGCGAAAATTTAGTCGCGACGGCCAAAGAAAAGTATGTCGAGGATAAATTTTACCCGCGCACGGAGAAAACCACTTACGGCAAGGACGGCAAAATGATCGCTTGGGCGGTGTATTCCGGCGGGACGCTAGTGATGGACGATAGCTACGTCTACGACGAAAAGGGCGTTTTAACGCGGATAGAAAATAATATGGAGCCACGGCACGGTATAGAGATAAGTTACGAGCGCAAGCCAAACGGCGAATACGAAAAAATCACGCAAGCCCCGAACTCAAAATGGGTTTATTACTACGCCGCAAACGGCGACGAGATGGAGTATACGTCGGTAAATTACTTCGGCTCTGAGGCAAAAATCGGGCAAATCTTGCAGTTTAAGGATATAATCAGGGACGAGCGGGGAAATTTGACGCGTAAAACCTCGGTCAAATTTAAGCCCGCGGACAAATACTACGAAAACGGTGATATAAAAGAGATCGGTCTATATAAAAAAACGGAAATAAAATATGAATACTACGCAAAATAAGAAAAAATACCTAATCAGCTTAAAAACATACACGGCGGGGATGTTTATCTTCGTCTTTTGCGTGCTTTGCGTCGCGGCGTCGGCGGCGATCATAGCTTACGAGCGGATATTTGAGATGAAGCTTGGGATGTTTTGGGGCATTATCAGCTTTTGCGCGATCGTGATGGGCGCGGGTGGAGCGATATTTTATGCCGTAACGGCGTATTTTTTGAGATACGTCGAGAGCTTTAGACTAGCAGCCGGTAAGATCGCTAGAGGCGACTTTGCCGTTAGGGTCGCGCGCAAAAACTGCAAGCGCGGCGCGGATAGCGAATACCTGCACGAGCTAGACGAGCTGGCGGCAAATATAAATTTGACCGCGGCGGCGCTGGAAAAAATGGACTACATGCAAAAGGATTTCATTTCAAACGTCTCGCACGAGCTAAAAACGCCTCTAAGCGTCATCAGCGGCTACTGCGAGATCGCACAGGACGAGACGGACGAGGCGCGCAGAAACGAGTATCTAGACCTCATAAAAGAGCAGGCAGGTGCGCTAAGCAGGCTGTGCGAGGATATGCTGCTGCTCTCGCGGCTAGATAGCCAGGCGGGCGTAAATTTAGACGAAAACGTGCGCGTAGACGAGCAGCTACGAAAGGCTACGGCAATGCTGATGCAAAAGTACGATGGGGGGGAGTTTGATCTGGATCTAGCCGCCGTAACTGTGCGAAGCAACGCCTCGATGCTAGCGCAAATTTGGCTAAATTTGATGGATAACGCGCTAAAGTACTCGGCTGCGGACGTCGGCGTGAGCTGCTGCGAAGAGGGCGGCGGGCTTGTCGTGCGCATTAGCGACGAGGGGGCGGGCATCGAGGCAAAAAAGCTAGAAAAAATCTACGATAAATTTTATCAATGCGAGGAGTCGCACAAGGGCAAAGGTAGCGGCCTGGGGCTATCTATCGTGCGGCGTATAGTTCATCTTTTAGGCGGCGAGATAAGCTATGAAAGCGAGCCAGGACGCGGTACGACCGTGAGCGTAATGATCCCAAACGCGCGTAAAATTTGAGGCAAAAGGCGGCTAAATTTAAGCAAATTTACGCTTTTGCGGCGGGCAAATTTGACTCTCAGGCTCGGCTGATTGCGCGACAAATTTCATTTGCGGGCGCGAAATTTGACGAAATTTTAAATTTGATGCGAGCGACGCAACCTAGTTTGCCGTAAATTTGACGAAATAAGCGTAAATTTAACGCGAAATTTTAAAAAGTCATACAAAGGACACATTGAGGACACAAAAGGTCATTATAATTCTCCAAAAATAAAGGAGAAAAATATGAAAGATTCCGCAGTAACTCACGTAACTATGGCTATCGGAGCCGTGCTTTGGGGCTGTCTAACCGCAGCGGTGGTTTTATTTTAACGATTAACGTAACGAAACGTAAAAATAAAAAATCTACGGACGAGTATCCTAGCGATATCTCGTCCTTCCTCTAAATCAAATTTAGTCGCAGTTTCCGCATCAAAAAACTCAGCTAGTTTTCGTCTCGTCCGCTTGTTTTTGTATCAAATTTGAAATTTGACTCGCGAGCCGAACTGTTTAAATTTAACCTCAAATTTACCCGCACCGACCGCTACCTGCCGCGCTTTGATTGTTTATTTAGCTTCTTTTGGATAAAATCGCCCAAATTTAATCTTAAGGCGAATCATGAAACAAGCAAAAGTCTGGAAATTCGGCGACAATATCGACACCGACATCATCATAGCCGCGCGCTACCTAAACACCTCCGACGAAAAAATCTTGGCCACTCATATTATGGAGGACGCCGATCCCGAGTTTAGCAAAAAAATCTCTGCGGGCGACGTCATCGTAGCGGGCGAAAATTTCGGCTGCGGCAGCTCGCGCGAGCACGCTCCTTTGGCGCTTAAGGCCGCAGGCATCGGCGCGGTGATAGCTAAGAGTTTTGCTAGGATTTTTTATAGAAACAGCTTTAACACGGGACTTTTGATACTAGAAATCAAAGAAACGGACGAAATAAACGCGGGCGACGAGCTAAAAATCGACGTGGATAACGGCGCGGTCGTAAATTTAACGAGTGGCAAAGAGTATAAATTTAGCCCGATACCGCCGTTTATGCAAGAGCTTTTAAAAAGCGGCGGCCTCATAGAATACGCCAAAACAAGGATATAAAATGGCTAAAATTTATAACATAGCGGTGATAAAGGGCGACGGCATCGGTCCTGAGATAGTGGATGAGGCGATAAAGGCGCTGGATGCGGCTAGCGCGGAGTTTGGTTTTGAGCTTAGCTATAACTACTACCTGATGGGCGGCGCTGCGATCGACGTGTTTGGCGAGCCTTTGCCTAGCGAGACGCTAAACGGCGCTCTAAACTCGGACGCGGTGCTTTTTGGCGCCATAGGCGGGCCTAAATGGGGCGGCGGGCCGCGTCATCTGCGCCCTGAAAGCGGGCTTTTGAAGCTACGAAAAGAGCTTGGCGCGTATGCAAATTTGCGCCCTGCGATGATATTTGACGAGCTAGTGGACGCTAGCACGCTAAAGCCCTCTGTCCTTCAGGGTGTCGATTTTATCGTAGTTCGCGAGCTAACCGGCGGGATATACTTCGGTCAGCCGCGCGAGAAAAAAGAAAACAGCGCCTACAACACTATGACCTACACGAGCGAGGAGATCGAGCGCATCGCGAAGGTCGGGTTTGAAACCGCGATGAAGCGCAAAAAACGCGTCTGCATGGTCGATAAGGCAAATGTGCTTGAGACCAGTCAGCTGTGGCGCGAGGTTACGAGCGAGGTCGCAAAGAGCTATCCGGAGGTAAATTTGGAGTTTATGTACGTCGATAACGCGGCGATGCAGCTAGTGCGCGCGCCTAGTAAATTTGACGTGATTTTGACGGAAAATCTATTTGGCGATATCCTAAGCGACGAGGCTAGCATGGTGTGCGGCTCGATAGGGCTCCTGCCAAGCGCCAGCATCGGAGGCAAGGTAGGTATCTACGAGCCTATCCACGGCAGCGCGCCAGATATCGCGGGGCAGGGCATCGCAAACCCGGTCGCTACGATACTAAGCGCTGCGATGATGCTTAGGTATTCATTTGGCGAAAATACGGCTGCAAAAGCGATCGAAAACGCCGTAAAAGGAGCGCTTGCGCAAGGATACAGGACGAAGGATATAGCGGAGTTTGGCGCTAAAGAAATTTGCTCTACGAGTGAGATGGGCAATATCGTAGCCTCGCTCGTAAAAAAAGCGTAAAGATGAAAGATACGATTACCGAAGCCCTAATCTACGAGGCCCAAGGGCTAAAAGACGACGCGCTCATAGTTTATAAAAACATCCTAAAGCGCGAGCCTGCAAACGCCGCCGCGATCGCCGCGATAAGGCGTCTAAGTGGCCTTAGCAGGAAAAAAACGGGCGTGAACGAGCAGATGCGCGATTTTTTCGTCAAGATGAAAACGGACGAAGAAATAACCGAATTTAAAAGGTGGCTGATAAAACTATGAAACTAGAAGAAATAGCGAAAATGGCGATAGACGAGGTGGCGATGGAGCTCAAGCAAATGAGCGTCGCGCAGGAAAACTTGGGCGCTAGCGAGGCTGAAAGCACGGCAAATTTGGCGAGCGTTCCGACCTCAAACGGCGACGTAAATTTGACCAATGCCGCGGGTCTTGCAAATTTAGTTAGCGAGATAAGCGTGGACGAGGCTAGCGAGTTTGAAGCCGTTTTAGAAAGCGCGGCAAACTCGCAAAACGTCGCGCCCGAATTTGACGGAGTAGGGGAGATCGCCGCGACTGCTGCGCCGCAAAAAGCCTTTGAAGTCGAGGTTGCGAATTTTACGGGCGAGGAGATATTTCTAAAAAACTTAAAAGAGCGCATTTTGGTGCTTTTTGAGGGGCTAAATGCGACAAGCGAGGAAAATCTGAAAGACAGGCTCTCGCTCACGCTTAAATTTTTAGAATTCGTGCTGGCAAATGTCGAAAATCGGCTCGAAAATCTGCAAAAATAAAAATCTAAAATGGTTGCGAGATTTTCTAGCACCCTACACCAAGCGCGCGTATATCGTCGGCGGCTGCGTTCGCGATGCGATGCTCGGTAAAAAAATCTCCGACTTTGACGTTGAAATTTACGGTATCGATCCGGCTAAATTTGACGCGCTGATGGCGCAAATCGGTGCTTGCGGCGTGGGCAAAAACTACTTCGTTTATAAATTTAAAAATTTCGACCTTTCTTTGCCGCGAACCGAAAACAAAACGGGCGAGGGTCACAAAGCATTTGAGGTCGCTTACGCCGATGACGAGCGCGCGGCGTCTTTGCGTCGAGACTTTACCGTAAATGCGATGATGATAAACATCTTTGACGGCTCGTTTTTAGACTTTTACGGCGGAGAGAGCGACATAAAACGCGGCATCTTGCGCCATATCGACGATGAAAAATTCGCCGAAGATAGCCTGCGCGTACTGCGAGCAGCGCAGTTTAGCGCGCGGCTAAATTTCCGTATCGCACGCGAGAGTTTGGGGCTGATGAAGCGCCTAAGTATCAGCGATCTTAGCCGCGAGCGCATAAACGGCGAGCTGATGAAGCTTTTTGGCGCTAAATTTCAAGAGGTCGGCTTTTTGTATTTTTATAAACTAGGTCTTCTGGGTAAAATTTTCGGGCTAAATTTGAGCCGAGCCGAGGCGGAAAAATTTGCCGCAAAACTAAAAAGCGCGGTCAAATTTTTACCCAAACAAAACGGCAAAAAAGATGAGCGCGAGTTTTTATATCTTTTAAATGGCTATTTCGGCGTTAAAAATTTTTACGATTTAGGACTTCCTAAAAGCTTTGAGGCTTGCGTCAAAGAGCCGTTTTTTGCGTGTCGTCCGAGCGATAAAGATTTGCTAAAAATCGCCCTTGATAAACCGCTAAAAAGCTGGCTCGGGCTAAACTCGCCAAGCCTCATAAAAAGAGCTAAAAATTTAGGCGTTTATGAGGCTAAATTTGAACCCACTATCGACACGGCGGAGATTTTAAAGCTAGGCTTTAAAGGCGCTGCAATAGGCGCTGAGATAAGGCGCAGGCAGGATCTAGAAATAGATAAATTTTTAAACGAAAAGTCAAGCTCGGCTAAAAATTAACCTAGTTAAAAGCGCAAATTGGCTAAAATCAAGCCCTATTTTAAAGAGGCGAAAGTGGAAAAAATCTCAAATATAAATTTTCAAAATAAAAATATTCTTTTTAGTATAAGTTTTGCAAAAAGCCTAAATTTGAGCGACTCGGTAAGTACTTTTGTGGCTTTTAAAACGCAGACTAAGGCGGCTTTTTAAATGTTTAATATCGTCCTCGTTCATCCTCAAATCCCCCAAAATACGGGCTCGATCGGGCGCATGTGCGTAAATGCAAACCTTAAGCTTCATATAATCAAACCGACCGTTTTTGACATCAGCGAAAAGGCCGTTAGGCGCGCGGGGCTTGATTATTGGGCGCGGCTAAATCCCGTGATTTGGGAGAGTTTGGATGAGTTTTTACGCGCAAACGCTCAGTTCGAGGATAGATTTTTTTACGCGACGACGAAGGCGCATAAATTTTACTTTGAAGCGGAGTTTAAAAAGGGCGACTTTTTGTTTTTCGGTGGCGAAAGTACGGGGCTGCCTATGGAGCTGATGGAGCGAAATTTCGCAAACGCGATCAAAATCCCGATGGGCGAGCATGGCAGAAGCTTAAATTTAGCCACGAGCGCAGGTATCATCGCCTATGAGGCTATCAGGCAAAATTTCGCCCAGTCGGGCTTTGGAAACGCGATATGAAATTTGCGGCAAATAGACTTTTTGCGCTCGTTTGTATGGCTCTGTTTTTCGCAGTTTTTGCGGCGGGCACCGAGCTAAAGATCGCTACGTTTAACGCGCAAAATTTATTTGACGCTAAAAACGACGGCAGCGAGTATAAGGATTTCATCGTCGGTAAATCGGAGTGGAGCGAGAAAAAGGCGAGCGCCAAATTTAAAGCCGTAAGCGCAAAGATAAAAGAGCTAAACGCCGATATCATCGCGCTTCAAGAGATCGAAAACGAGCAAATTTTAAAAGAGCTTATGAAAGGTACGGGCTATAAATATTTTGCCTTTTCAAAAGGCAAAAACGGTCCCGTAGGCCTAGCCGTGCTGTCTCGCGTAAAGCCTGAAAAAATGCAAATTTTTAGCGTTCCAAACGTAAAAACAAGAGATATTTTAAAGCTTGATTTTGAAGTGGATGGGCAAAAATTTAGTCTTTTAAATTTGCATTTTCCTGCGAGAAAAAACCCCTTAAAACAGCGAAAAACCGCCTTTATCATGCTAAAATCAGCCTTAGCTGATACCAAAAAGGTCGTGGTTTTGGGCGATTTTAATACGCCTTACGGAGATAAAGAGCTGCTGGGCGATCTTGCGACTAGCAAAAATTTAGCCAATCTCTGGGCGTTTTTGCCAAAGCACGAGCGATACTCGCACACGAGCCTAAACGCGCTTGATCATGTCCTGCTCTCAAAGGACGTGCTTAGTCAAAACTATGTCTTAAATAGCTTTAAGGTTGAGCAGAGCGGGGCGCAAATTTCGGATCACTTCGCTCTGGTTTTTAGGCTAAATTTTGATAAAAATGCCAAAAATACGCTGCAAAATATCGCCGAAGCGCGGGTCGGCGAGCTATCAAAGAAGTCAAATTTGCCCGTTTTGTTAAAGCGCGCTACGGTCGTGCAAAAGGACAAAAAAGGCTTTACGCTAGCGCAAGATAAGCGCGGTATATATGTGTACGAGCCAAAAAACGACGCAAAACTTGGCCAGGTCATGGATGTAGCGGTAAACCGCCTAGATGAGTTTAAGGGAAATCTTGAGATTAGCTCGCATTATGCGGTAAAAATTTATGACGAAACGCAAGACCCGCATGAGCAGATGCTGGAAGCTAAAAATCTAAAACAAGCGCGCGCGGGCGACGTACTTGGTCGTATCGGCGGCGAAGTGCGAAACGGCAGGCTCTATACGCCGTACGGAGATATCAAAATTTACGGCGCTAAGGGCAAACCGCGCAACGAAAAAGCGGCGGTTTTTACGTCCGTTCGCGTCGTGAGCTATAAAAACGAACCTCAAATTTGGATAGAAAATGAGAATAATTGACGCGTTGGTGCTGGGCGCATTCGTGCTTTTCGTGATATTTTTGATGCGCGGATTCGTCACGCAGACGCTTGAGAGAAGCAAAAGAAGACAAAATTTAAAAAAGGATAAAAAATGAGCGAAACAAAAGAACTGATCGTGGAGATCGGCGTCGAGGAGTTGCCGGCGATCCCGTTTTTAAAAGAGTGCGGCAACGTCGCGGCGAAGTGGCGCGAGACGCTAGCGCAAAACGGCCTGGATAGCGAGTGCGAGTTTTACTATACGCCGCGCAGGATCGCGTTTTACCACCCGAAATTTGCGGTACGTCAGGAGGACGGATTTAGCGAGTTTATCGGTGCGCCAAGGCAAGTCGCGCAAAAAGACGGCGCATGGACGCCGGCCGCGCTAAGCTTTGCTAAAAAATGCGGTATCGCAGAGTCCGAGCTAAAATTTGAAACCGTCGGCGGCAAAGAGGTGCTCTACTACAAAAAGCCCGTCGCGGGTAAGCCAAGCGCGGAGCTTCTGGGAGATATGATAGAGAAGTTTTTGCTCGGCTTAAATTTTGGCAAATCTATGCGCTGGGGCGATGGTAAATTTGAGTTTATCCGTCCGATTCGCTCGTTTTTGTGTTTGCTTGGAGACGAGGTCGTTAAATTTAACAAATTTGACGTTGAAAGCGGCGATACGATTTACATGCACAGAAGTGTCGGCTACGATAAATTTACCGTAAAAAACGCGAAAGATTATTTCGCCGCGATGCCTAAAATCGGCGTAATCCTCGATCAAAACGCACGCCGAGAGAAAATTTTGAGCGAGTTTAAACAAATCGAAGCTAAAAACGACGTAACGGTCGAGGTGGACGAGGCGTTGCTAGACGAGGTCGTAGCGATCACCGAGCATCCGACCGCGCTGCTAGGTGGCTTTGAGCAGGAGTTTCTGGAAGTGCCTAGCGAGGTCATCATCACCTCGATGAAGGAAAATCAGAGGTATTTTCCCGTTTTTGAGGGCGGCAAGCTCGCTAATCGCTTCGTAGTCGTTAGCAACGCCATCTCGCCAGAGCCAGCGCTCATCGTGAAGGGAAATGAAAAGGTTTTGCGTGCGAGGCTTAGCGACGCTATGTTTTTCTGGCGCAGCGACCTGGCGCATGAGTTTGGTCCGGAAAAACTAAAAAACATCACCTATTTAAAAGAGCTTGGCAGCACATTTGAAAAGAGCGTGCGCGAGCTAGGCGTCGCAAAACGACTAGCTAAAATCTGCGCCGATAGGCTAAAAGAGTGCGCGGGAGATGGCTACGAGGCGCTGCTGGAGCGTGCCGTGATGCTGAGCAAGGCCGATCTAACTACGCAGATGGTGTATGAGTTCACCGAGCTTCAAGGCGTGATGGGCGGATACTACGCGGCGGCAAAGGGCGAAAACGAAAACGTCGTAACCGCGATCAAGGAGCAGTACTTGCCAAGCGGCGAGGCTAGTGCGCTACCTAGCACCATCTTTAGCTCCGTCGTCGCGCTCGCGATCAAGCTCGAGACGCTAATAGGGCTCTTTAGCGCGGGTAAGATCCCAAGCGGCAACAAAGACCCGTATGCGCTGCGCCGCGCGGCTAACGGCGTCATCAAGATAGTCCAAAACGAAAATCTAAACCTTGACATCGCGGCGTTTTTGCGCGAGACGGCGGAGGGATATGCGAAATTTGACGTCGAGGCGCTCATAAATTTCATTTTCGATAGGCTTTATACTTTTTTTGACGTGAACCCGTCCGTCGTAAAGGCCTGCCTGGCTAGCAAAAAGGGCGACGTACTCGCGCAGTGCGAGGCGATAGAGGCTCTAGGTGCGATCTGCGCGGCGGAGGACTTTAGGCAAAATTTTAGCACGTTTAAACGCCTGGCAAACATCATAAAGGATGAAAATTTCGGCGCGGTAGACGAGGCGAAATTTGAAAACGAGAGCGAGAAAAAGCTAAACGACGCCTTTAAAGCCGCGGTAAAAGCAGGCGGCTCATACAGCGAACGCCTAAAAAATCTTTTCGGTCTAAAAGCCGCGATAGACGAGTTTTTCGACAACGTAATGATAAATGCCCAGGACGAGCTCGTGCGTAAAAACCGTCTTGCGCTCGTGGGGCAAATTTACGCGGAATTCCTTAAAATCGCCGATATAAAAGAGATAAGTCTATAAATGCTAGAAGCGGTGATGCCGCTTCTAAAACTTTAAATTCTAAACCTAAACAACTGAGATATTTTCATGAAAAGATATTATTATTCTAGTAGTGTGAGCAGTTTTGTAAATGAACATCAGGATTCTATTTGCGGTAAGCTAGCGCGAAATGATCAATCTGAGGCCAAAAAATTACAGAAAAATGCATGGGAAAGTGAAATTGAGATTTTAAAAAGAGAGCTTGCGCCGTTTGAGGACGGACACGTATTGTTTGAGTACACAATACCGAGAATAGGGAGTAGAATCGACAATGTCTTAATTTATAAAGGAATTATTTTTCTTTTGGAATTTAAAGTCGGAGCGAACGAGTATCCTCGACACGGGATTGATCAGGCTATGGATTATGCGCTTGATCTTAGTTGTTTTCACAAGCAAAGTCATAATAGACTATTGGTTCCTATGCTTATTTGTACTGAGGCAAATGAAAAATTTAAAGAAATATCTGAAGCAAAGTCAAATATTTTAGATGTTATTTTATGTAATCAACATAATATAGGTAAATATATATCGCTGGTTTGCGAAAAATATGATAGATACTCATTTGATCCTCAAATTTGGATAAACTCAGAATATATGCCGACTCCAACTATAATAGAAGCTGCTCGAGTTTTGTATAGCAAGCATAATGTCGAAGATATTTCTCGAAATGATGCTAGCGCTATAAATTTAAGCAAAACGACGAAAAGTGTTAGTGATATAATCGAATATAGCAAGAAAAACAACAAAAAATCTATTTGTTTTATAACCGGTGTTCCAGGAGCCGGAAAGACTCTGGCTGGGCTAAATATAGCCGTAGAAAGGCAGGGTGTAGATGAAAACGAGCATGCTGTTTTTCTATCCGGAAATGGGCCGCTAGTTGATGTTTTACAAGAGGCTTTAACACGTGACGGCTCCTTGGCAAACAAAATTTCCAAAGCAGATGCTAGAAGAAAAGTAAAAGATTTTATACAAATAATTCATCATTTTAGAGATGACGCCATATCAACAGAGGAGCCTCCTGTTGAGAGGGTTGTTATATTTGACGAAGCACAACGAGCTTGGGATGAGCCAAATTTGTCAAATTTTATGAAAGTAAAAAAAGGCGAGGCAAATTTTAATATGTCGGAGCCGGACTTTTTAATAAGTATTTTAAATAGACATGCCGGCTGGGCTGTGATCGTTTGTCTTATAGGCGGAGGGCAGGAGATAAATAAGGGAGAATCTGCCGGGATAGGCGGTTGGTTTGACTCTTTGAGGGAAAAATATTTTGACTGGGAAGTTTATCTATCAGATAAAATAACAGATGACGAGTATTCTAAAGGTAATAAATTTGAAAATTTGATCAGGGGACTTAAATACAATAAAGAAGAGGATTTGCATCTAGCGGTATCACTGCGCTCTTTTAGAAGCGAAAAGGTTGCTGCTTTGATAAAGGCTATTTTGGATGTAGACATATTAAGTGCTAGACAACTATATTCAGTTGTTAAAAAAGATTACCCCATATACATTACAAGAGATTTGGCCATAGCCAAAAAGTGGATAAAAGATGTAGCTAAAGGAACACAGCGATACGGCATAACTGCGAGTTCTGGCGCAAAGCGCTTGAGAAAATACGGCGTATGGGTGCAAAATAAAATTAGTGCGCCAGACTGGTTTCTTAATGGTAAAGATGATGTGCGTTCGTCGTATTATCTTGAGGAGACTGCTACGGAGTTTGATATACAGGGGCTTGAGCTTGATTGGAGCATAGTATGTTGGGATGCAAACTTAAGGTTTAATGGTAGAAAGTTTGAATATTATAATTTTAAAGGTACAAAATGGCAAAAAGTAAATAAAGAGGAAAATATGCTATATCTAAAAAACTCATATAGGGTTTTGCTAACAAGAGCTAGACAGGGGTTTATTATTTTTGTACCACGTGGAGATGAAGGTGATCCTACTATGAATCCGAAATTTTATGACGGAGTGTATGAATATTTGTGCAGTATGGGTATAAAGCGTTTTGAAATTTCGGAAAATTTTACCAAAAATTTGGAGTTGCAAGCGCAAATTTGACGCGCCAAAGAGTCTGTTAAATTTGCAAATTATACTACCTCTAAAACCGCTGTGATATCGGCCATACCTTGCGTGTACATAGCTGACGTAACGAGCGCGTCCGCACCGGTGCTGGCAAATTCCCTAGCGTTTTTTAGATTTATCCCGCCGCTTGCGACTAGGGCCGCATTTGGGGCGATTCTATCTCGCAAGCCTACCGCCTGCTTTACGGCCTCTGGCGTAAATTTATCGCACTGTACAACGTCGGCACCCGCTCTTAAAAGCGCTTCGCAGTCGTCTAAATTTTCGCATTCGACGGCGATTTTGCGCTCGGGGGCTTTTGCTTGAAAGGTTGAAATTTGAGCAAAAAACTCATCATACGAGCCGTAGGCCTTGATGTGGTTTTTGAAAAATAGCACGCTATCGCTCAAATTTAGCCTATGCACGCCGCAGCCGCCCTCAAGCACGGCTTTGAGACAAAATTTCTTAGCAAACGGAAAGCTCTTGCGCGTGGCTAGGATTTCGCATTTTGGATTTACGCTTTTGGCGGCCTCATTCATCGCTCTTGCGTAGGTGGCGATCCGGCAGGCGTACTCTAGGCAAATTTGCGCTAGTTTCCAGGCTTTGTGCACATTATCGTAGCTACCGCTGATTTTTACGATTGGCTCTTTTGCGGCCGCGACGGCGGAGTTTGGGACGCAAATTTGCGCCTCGCAGTCTAGCAGTCTAGCGATACCGGCTGCTACGTCTACGCAGCTAACCGTCACGTCCTCGCGCGGCAGTATGGTTAAGATGGCGTTTTTGCGGATGCCTTGAAGCGATGTCGTGAGATCAAAGTAGGGCAGATCCTCGCTGATGTAGGCTAAAATTTCCGCATCACTTATCTTGATCATCGCTTGCTAGCCTTTTTGCCTCGGCGTTTTTCTTATTTGCGTTTACGATCATGTTTCTAAAGATGCCGTTTTCGTAGAGGCCCGCGTGATAGAGCGAAAAACCTATAAACGCGACGCCTGAGGCTACGTGCCACTTTTTAAAGCTGCCTTTGTTTCTACCTTTAAGCCCGAACGCCGTTAGGCAAACTGTGGCTAGAGTGACGCTCATGCCGATTTTTGCGACTTTTCTGTGTGTTTGTAAATTTAAAAGTTGTCCGTTTATGTTCATTTTTTTCTCCAGCAAGTTGTGTTTGCGATGCCTATGCTCTCAGGGTCAAATTCCGGATTTAGCCCAGCTTTTCTTTGCGATTCGTAGTCTTTTAGGGCTTTTATCATGACTTTTGATAGCATAAAGATCGCCGCGATATTTATCGTAGCCATCGCCGCCATCGTGATATCGGCGATGTTCCAGGCGATAGTTAGGTTCATCTGCGCTCCGACGAATATCATCGTGACCGCCGTTAGCTTAAAGGCTATGGCGATTTTGTGGTTTTTGGTGAGGTATTTGATATTTGCCTGCGCGTAGTAGTAGTTGCCAATCAGCGACGTGATCGCAAAAAGCACCACCGCAAGCGTCGTAAAGTGAAGGCCGATCTCGCCGTAGTACTCGCGCATCGCGGCCTGCACCAATGGAAGTGCGGTGAGCAGTTCGCCGCCGGCACCCGTTTGCTTTGTGATATAGGCCTGCGAGAAAAGCACTATCATGCCAGAAGCCACGCAGATCGTCATATCTATAAAAACCGCCATCGCCTGCACGAGTCCTTGCTTTACGGGGTGGCTCGTGTGAGCCGCGGCGGCTGCGTTTGGCGCAGAACCCATGCCAGCTTCGTTTGAAAACAGGCCGCGCTTGATACCGTAGACGATCACGCTACCGGCAAATCCGCCGAATATCGCCTTAAAATCAAAGGCGCTTTTCATGATCATATCAAAGACGGTGGGGAGTTTGTCAAAATTTAAGCAGATCGCGATAAAGGCTAGCAGGATGTAAGCAAGCGCCATAAAAGGCACGATATAGGAGCTGACCTTGCCGATGACGTGGCTTTTGCTAAAAAACATCACCGCCGCAAATGCCGTTAGGATAATACCGATACCCACGGGCAAGCCGCTATCGCTAAAGCTCGTAGCGCCCGCGCTTTGGTCGTAGTAAATTTGAAAGGCGGAGGTCATGGTGTAGCTTTGTAGGCCGTTAAATCCGTACGCGTACGTGATGATGAGAATGACGGCAAAAAGGCTCGCCATCCACTTGATGCCTAGGCCGTTTTTGATGTAGTATGCCGGGCCGCCCTTAAAGCCGAATATGTCTTTGGTCTTGTAAATTTGAGCTAGCGTACTCTCGGCAAATGCCGAAGCCGCACCCAAAAACGCCATCAAACACATCCAAAATAGCGCGCCCGGGCCGCCCGCTACGATAGCAGCGGAGATGCCCGCGATATTTCCGATGCCCACGCGCGAGGCGGTTGAGATCATAAGCGCTTGAAAGGGCGTAAGGTGGTGCTTGTTGTATTTGTCCTTTTTCTCGACTAAAACCTTGCAAGCCTCGAAAAACATCCTAAACTGCACGAATCTAGTAATATAGCTAAAATAAATACCGGTAAGAACGAGTACGATAACCAAAAAATAGCCGTATAAAAAGTCGTTGGCTAGCGACATCTCGTCGTTCATAAATTTTAAAATTTTATCTATCAACCGTCATTCCTTCAAATTTACTTCGCGCCTATCTTGACACCTTTCATCGAATTTGCCAGCAGTCCGATCGTCGTGCCGTTGTGCAAAACGGCCGTTGCGATAGGGTTAAAGAGTCCAAACGTCGCGCCTGCTAGGATGAGCGAGTTTATACCGACGGTAGCGTTAAAATTCGTATTTATCAGCCTCATCGTTTTGTTCGCGACGTCTTTTGCGACGGCGACTGAGCCGATGTCGTCTTTTAGTAGACTGATGTCGGCGGTGGCTTTTGCTATGTCGGCACCCTTTTGCATACTGATGCCTACGTGCGCCTTGGTGAGGCTTGGCGCGTCGTTGATGCCGTCTCCGACGAAGGCTACTTTTTTGCCTTCGGCTTTTAGCTGCTCGATGATGCCCGCTTTATCGGTAGGTAGGCAGTTTGCATAGACTCTGTCGATGCCTAGTTCGCTTGCTACCTGATCGGCTTTAGACTGCACGTCGCCCGTTAGCATAATGAGCTCTTTTACGCCTAGTTTTCGTAGCTTTGCTAGCGTCTGCGCGGCGTTTTCTCGCATGGTGTCGCGCATGGCGATGACGCCTAAGAGCTCTTTGTCGTAGCCCACGTAAAGCAGCGTGAGCCCGCTATCTACTTCGCTTTTTATGATTTCTTCGTGTTTGCTAAATGAAATTTGCTCGTCGTCCTCTAAAAAATGCCGCGAGCCGATCACGACCTCTTTACCGCCTACGTATGTTTTCACGCCGTGAGCGACGATAAACTCGACCTCGTCGTGGTGGATGTGGTGAAAGCCTATCTCGCGCGCGGCCTTTACGATAGCCTCGGCTACCGGGTGGAAGTAGTGCTCCTCCGCGCTTGCAGTCAAATTTAAGAGCTGCGCCTCGGTAAATTCTTTTTTAAACGAGTGAACCTTGACGACGCTTAGGCTGCCGTGCGTTAGCGTGCCTGTTTTATCAAAGACAAAAGTATCGGCGCTCGCTAGCGCTTCGATAGCTTTGGCGCCTTTTATCAGCACTCCGTTTCGGCCGGCTTTTGAGATGCTTGATTTAAATGCTACGGGCGTGGCTAGTTTTAGCGCGCAGGAGTAGTCCGCCTGCAAGACGCTAGCTACGCGAGTCATATCTCGGCTAAGCAGATACGAAACGCCGGCTAGACTTAGCGTCACTGGCACTAGCTTGTCGGCTAGCTTCGTGGCTTTTAGTCCGACGGCGGATTTTTCGTTTAGTGAGCTTTGGATGTAGGATTTTATCCTAGCAGTCGCGCTCTCGGCCGCTATGCTCTCAGCCCAGATTTTTATGCGCCCGTCCTCGACGACGGTTCCGCTCATCACGCGGTCGCCGCGCTCTTTTTTGACGGGTTCTGCTTCGCCCGTCATCGAGACTTGATTTACGCTTGCGGTGCCCTCTACGATGTAGCCGTCGATGCCGATGCTCTCGCCCGCGCCGACAACCACGATGTCGCCCACCTTGACGTCGGCGGTCGCGATTTTTTTGAGGGATTTTTTACCGTGATCATTTATCTCGATCCAGACCTCTTCGATGTTTGGGCGGGCTAGCTCTTTGATGAGGTCGTCGCTGCGGTGCACGGCGCTTTCTTCCATGTATTCGCCGATAGTTAGCATGAGATTTGTGCTATTTGCCGCTAAAAAGTCGCGCCTAGCTAGGCTCACGCCTACTGCTGTAGCTTCGAGTACCTTTGAGGTTATACCCTCGTTTACGGCTTCGCTTGCGCCTTCTTTTAACAGTGGAGCGGCCGCTATCAGGCTAGCCATAGCTTTTACGCCGTTGTTGTTTATAAGAGGCGTGATGGCTAGAGCGGTTGCTGCCTTGTAGATTTCAGCCTTGCTCGGGCTATTTTTGCGCTTGTTTAAATTTGCGATCGGCAAATTTTCGATGAACTCTTTGATCTCGTTTAAATTTGACTCAAAGCCGACGATAATACTTTTTGCTTTTTTGTTTACCCTGACGCTTTTTGCGTACCTAAACTCCGAAATTTGAGCCTCCAAACGGCTCTCGTCGCAGTCCTCGCCGATGCGTTCGCAGACGAAGCGCACGCGGTTTTTAGTCAGGTGCGCGATGCAAACATTATTTTTGGGAGTCAATTTCGGCCTTTACATCTTCAAATCGCTCTTTTAGTTCTTCAAATCCTGCTTGAAGCAAATTTGAACCCTTTGCGATAGCTGAAAATAGCGCTTTTTGCGCGTTTTCGTTTGTTAGCACGTATGCCACGACGCCGCCTATGAGCGCACCTTTTATAAAGCCTGCCGCGTTAAAATTTGCCGGAATGAAGTCCTTTAGCGCGTCGTTTATACCGCGATCAAAAGCGCTTGGCGCGCCGGTAGTCTTTACCGTCGTAGTCGTAGTCGTCGTGCTGCCGTCGTCGTTTAGCTGATTTACTGTTTGAGTTTGATTGATGTATGGGTTTTTCATTTACTTTCCTCTAAATTTTTGATTAGTTTCTCCGTCGCAACCACGCCTGCGATACCGACGGCAACGGTTGCCGCAGCCGCAAGATAGCGCGCCGAGACTAGTTTGTTTGATGCGCTGATAGCGCACGCCGTGACGATACCGCCTTGGATAGCGATTTTAGTCGTTTTAGCTACGGCCTGTGTCTTGCTGACCTTGCCTTTTTTATAGTTTAGTATTTCTACGCCGCCCGCTGCTATCGCGCCGATTAGCGCGCCGCTTATCATATGATCTACTGGGAGTCTGGTTGTTGATGTTAAATTCATTCTATACCTTTATTATTTTTCTAAATTCGGTTCAAGCGCATTTGCGATATCTTCGGCTAGGCTTTCGGTCCGCTCGGCTGCTTTTGCCGGAGCTTTTTTAGCTCTCGGAGCTCTTTTTTTCTTGGTTTTTGTTTTTTCGGCTTCTTTTTCAGCGGCTACTTCGGCGCTAGTGCGTCTTGTGCGTTTTTTTGTTTCGGTTGCCTCTTCGCTTGTTTTAGCAAATTTTTTCTCGGCGTACTCTTTTGCTTCGCCTATTTTTTTCTCGGCAAATTCTTTTGCGTTTTCGGCAAACTCTTTGCCTTTATCTAGTCCGCTTTCAAGGGTTGATTTGATTTTGTCTTTGTTGTTAAAAGCCGCGACGGCTAAACCTCCTAAGATTGCTCCTGCGATAAACGGTAATGCCATTTTTTATCCTTTATGTTGAATTTTATTCTTTATCTTTATTTTTATCTAAATTTTTACTGAGCATCATGCTAGCTAGTCCGCCAAGCGCCAAACCGCCGAAAAATGAAAAATTCGGATTGTTTAAAAGCGCGATCGCATCCTCTTTGCTGCCTTGCCCAGAGCCTATGCGCTCTAGCGTTTGACTGATTTGTTTAAAGCTATCCGAATCAAAAGCGTTTAAGATATTGTCGCTCGGATTTTGAGCCGTTTGCGCCTGCTCCTCTTGGCTTGCGTTACCCGCACCTTGAAACTGCGCGGCTAAAATTTGAGCCAGTTTTGCTTTGAGAGCCGGAATGTATTCGTTGTTTGACGTAGCCCAGAGCCTAAAGCAGACGTCTTTAAAGTTTTCATCGCTCAGGCTGTCGGTCAAATTTTCATAAAACGCGTTTAGCTCAAGCTCGTAGTTTAGGGCTTTTATAAAGCAAGCGTCAAGATCCTCGCACGCTAAAGCGCAAAAAACTTGCGGATCGGCGGGGTCTGCGTATGGCTTTTAAAGCTCTAGCCCATTTTCCTCACCCTAAAATTTGATCAAAAATTTCATCTTTTTTGCAGACGTTTTCGTAAAATTTAACCCCCTGCGACTCTAGTAAAAATACCGCATTTGCGGCTTGCTTTAGCTCCTCGTTCATCTTGCGCCGCCAGTAGCTTTTTGAGCTAGGTTGTTGATGAGGGCTGAAATTTCGTGTAAATTTTCGCCTTTTAGCAGATCGTCCCACATCTTTTTTGGGAAAACTTCGTGGTCGTACTCTATCGTAGCCGAGCCAATTAGCTTGTTAAATTTGACGTTTTTTATGCCGTCTATTTGCTTTATCGTTTGATCTATTTTTTCTAACGGCAAGCTGTCCGCTTCTTTTTTGATATCGCTGCTGACGCGGACTCTTAGGCGGCCTGCGACGTGGTGGATCGGCGTGAAATACGAAGCTATGCGTAAGACTAACTCCGATGGTATATGTGGCGCTGCGCTCATGTTTCTCCTTTATTTTTTGGCGTATTATCTATTTGCTACGCTTAAATTTAACTGAAACTTTTTTGCATATCGTTATCAAATCATTTTTGATAAATAGGCGCAAAATAGGCTATTTGTTTTGGCACTTTGGACAAATTCCGTATAAAATCATCGCATGACCTTCGAGTTTAAAGCCTGAGCTTTTACAAATTTGCTCTTGTTTTTCTTCTATATATTTATCGAAAAAACTCTCCGCCGCGCCGCATTTTATGCAGATTAGATGGTCGTGATGCGACTTTAAATTTAGCTCGAATTTATTTATCCCGTTCTCTTCAAAACTCAAAACCAGCCCGAAATCCTGCAAAAAATTTAAAAACTGATAGATCGCCGTGAGGCTCACGTTTCGTCTAAATTCGCTTTTGATCTTGGTTTGTATCTCGCTTGCGCTAAGATGCTCGTCACTGGAAAATAAAATTTTTAAAATTTGCTCTTTTGCGGCGGAATTTTTATATCCGTAATCCCGTAAAAGCTCTAAAAATTTCATATAAAATTTATCAAAAGTGTGCATTCTGCCGCCGTTTCAGCCGATTAAAATTACTTTTTATTATAGTAAAAAAAGCTGATAATGCGATAAATTTAAGACCAATTCTCAAAAAAATGGAGATTTTGGCTAAGCGGTTATAAAGGTTATTTTGGCATAATTCCGCAAAAATTTTAAAAGGGAAGCCATGACATACGACGAACTAGAGCTTGAGGCGGTTTTGCTAGAGGTTTTGGAAAACCGAGGCAATTTTGAATCGCTTGACGATGAAGAGCTTTTCGAACTTATCGAAGAGGTCGCAAAATATACCGACGGAGATTATGAAGAGGCGTTTGAGTATATGACTCAGTTTTCGCCGATTAATAAAAAAAGATTCGTCTCTCTTTATACGGTTTAGCCGCTAGGCCAAACCGTTTTTAAAACTTATTTTTCGCTTTCAAAATATTTATTTATTATTTCTTTTAGCTTTTTAGTGTATCTTGAGTCTTTCGGAGAGTTGTTGTAGATATCTTCAATCGCGTACATTCTCTCGTAGTAATCATTGGTGTCTTGCATATTTATAACTAAATTTGACGCGTTTAGGCTAACGCCGAAAAATATTCCTCTCTCTTTTGATTTTGATACGCCAAATGCCGAAATCTCAGGCAAATCCGTCATCGCGGCAGCTTTTTCGCCTACTCCCATTATGGCGGCATCTACGCTGATATCTAGGGTGCCTTTGCCGTTTACTAAACCGTCGTAAGATCTGCTTGATTTAAAAAGTATTATCAAATCGCTTGATTGGTAGCCTGCTTGCGCGCCTATGCCGCCGCCTCTAAAATCCACGAATATCGGGCTGCTCCATTCGTTATCATCGTTTTTAGCCACGAAAATACCGCTTCCGTTATGTCCGCTGATTATAAACCCGCTCTTAACGAGATCCGGGATGATTACGATGCCCTTGACGTCTTTTAGGTTGATTTTTCTGTTTTTTTCGGCAAGTTTTTCGTTATCTTGTCCGAACGTATCTAGGATGTTTAGTGCCGTTTTTACTCTTTGATTTTGCGTGAGCTCGGCAAAGGCAGCACCGGATAGCAACATGAGGCAAAGCGCCAGTTT
>NZ_AOTD01000135.1 GCF_000344295.2 Campylobacter showae CC57C
AAAGTCTTGTGCGGATGCTACATAATACCGATTATTTTAAAAGGCGAGGAAATAAATCAACTAAAAATAGTAGGTAAGGTTAGGTGCAAATTTAATATCAATATGAAAGTATTTTAAAACATAAAATAACCTTAAAATGTGTCTTAATCAAAAATATTGAATTTTTAAGAATAAAGTCTTTGGATTGCGGTGTTTTTTACGATGTGTCTTAATGGGTTTTTGAGTATATCGTTGTTTGATACATTTAAGACACATTAAGCCTGTTTAAGACACATTTTTTACAATTTTTCGTGTCTTAATGCTCATATTTTTAAAAATTTGCTGTGCCTTCAGTGGCAAATCTTAAGCGATATACGGCCGTGATGGGTAAAATTTCGGGAGGCTTTAAAAGGCGTTTAAAGAGCGATTATTTGGGCTTTTAGATATGATTACGGCGTTAAAATTTTCCGCTTTTTTGGGACAAAACGGACGATTTGGGATTATAGGGATTTTTCTTTTAGCTGAATTCTTGCGTTACAACTGAGAGTGAAGCTTTTTAAACTGCCTATTTTACGCGCTTTCAAAAATATCGCGCTAAAATTTATCACTCTCATTTTCTATACCCCCTCACATAACCGCAAATAATCTTTAAAGGATTTTCTCATGCAAAGCTTGCTTTTTACGCCGTTAAAAATCGGCGATCTGCAGATCAAAAATCGCATCGTGATGCCGCCGATGTGCACGTATAAGGCCAAGGACGAAAACGGCTGTCCTAGGTGCTTTCACCGCTTGCACTACGCCGCTCGCGCGCGGGGGGGGGGCGTCGGGCTCATCATCGTCGAAGCTACGGCCGTCGAGCCTAGAGGTAGGATCGCGAGCCGCGATCTGGGGCTGTGGAACGACGAGCAGCAGGAGGCGCACGCCAGGCTCGTCAAGGAGTGCGTCAAATACGGCGCCGTAATGGCCGTCCAGCTCGCGCATGCCGGTAGAAAAAGCGAGTGCGATGGTCTGATCGCACCTAGCGCGGTAAAATTTAGCGAGAGCTACAAAACGCCGAGACAGATGAGCGTAGAGGACATCGTTTCGGTCAAGCAAGCTTTCGTTCAGGCTGCGATCAGAGCCGAGCGTGCAGGATACGCCGCGACCGAGATCCACGCCGCGCACGGTTATCTCATCAGCGAATTTCTCTCGCCTGGGATCAATCTGCGAGACGACGAATACGGCGGGAGCTTCGAAAACCGCGCGAGATTTTTAAAAGAAATTTTAAGCGAGATAAAAGCCGCGGTAAAAATCCCCGTCGGCGTGCGCATAAGCGCGGATAGCTGGGCGAAGGGCGACTGGAGCCTAGAGGATAGCGTGCGGCTAGCAAAAGAGCTCGAGCTCTTGGGCGCTGCGTTTATCCACGTCTCGGCGGGCGGATTTTTTGAGCGCACGGATAGCGCGCCTGCGTTTACTCCGCTTTATCAGGCTGGCTACGCTAAGGCCGTAAAGCAGGCCGTTAGCATCCCGGTGATCGCGGTCGGACTCATCACAAAGGCGTCCGAGGGTGAGGCGCTGCTACTAGGCGGCGTTTGCGACGGGGTGGCTTATGGCAGAGAGTTGCTGCGAAATCCAAATTTCGCGCAGGCTGCGATGAGTGAGCTAGGGTGCGCTGAGCTGATAGAAAACTCATACAAAAGGGCGTTTAAGTAAATTTACAAGATCGCTCGGCGTAAATTTGAACTAGTTGCGTCGGCTAAATTTTGAGTAAATTTGACTGGTTGCTTGGGCAAACCGTTTGGCAAATTTAGCCTAGCTATTAGGACTGTAAATTTGGCAAATTTACGTCCCTGCTACGGCGTCAAATTTGATTTGATTGCTACCGATTTTAGTAATGCTAAATTCATAAATAAAACGGCTGATTTTTTGATTTATTGCGTCAAATTTGTAGAATTAAAGATAAAATTTAAGCCGCAAAAACGGCTTAAATTTAGGTGAGTTTGTAGCTAACCGGGATTTTTATGACGTAGTCGCGATCAAGCGTCGGAAAATCAGGTGCAGCGCGGTTTATGAGCTCGACTGCGGCCTCGTCTAGTGTCTCAAAGCCTGAGCTTTTTATCACCTTTACGTCGCGGACGCTGCCGTCTTTTTTGTATAAAAAGCTAACCTCTACGACGCCTTGATGGCGCATTTTTTGCGCGCGTTTAGGGTATTTGTGATGCTTTTGTATCGCCTTTTGGATCTTAGAAAATCTCTCGTCGCCGGCTGATGTCGCGAAGTTAAATTCTCCAACTGTTTCAGCTCCGCTAGGCGGTAAATTTGATTTTACGTTCGAGCTTGGGGCGGCGCTTGGCTGTGCCACGGGCGGCGTAGGGGTCGGGGGCGACGGCTGTGCGGGCGGCGTTGCCTGCGCTACTTGCTGTTCCGGCTCAGGCTCAGGCTTTTTAACCGGTTTTGGCGTAGGTTTAGGCTTTGGTTTTTCCACGGGCTTTTCCACGGGTTTTGGCTTCTCTACCGGTTTTTCTATTGGTTTTGGTTTTTCTATCGGTTTAGGTGGCTCGACCGGTTTTGGCGGTTCTGGCGGCGTGACGACAGGTTCTGGCGGAGGAGGCGCAGGCGGGGCCGGAGGCGGCGGCGCTGGTGGGGTAGGTGCCGGCGGGAGCGGAGCTGCTGGCGGCGTAAAGGTATTTAGCGCTATCTTGACGCTTTTTTCTTCCGGCATCGGTTTTAGTTCTTCGTAAAATTTGATAAAAGATCCGATGAGGATAGAGTGCAACAGGATAGAAACGCCAAGCCCCGTAAAGCTGGCGAGTCTATTCAGTTGTTGTTGTGATAGCGAAGTTTTCATGATTTTTTTCTTTTAGTATGTCGATAACCTTGATAAACGAGTCAAATTTGCTCTCTTTATCGCTTTTAAGTTCTATTAACGTTTCGTTTTTTATCTCGTTTAGCTTTTCTTTCAAATTTTCCTCAGCGATTTTATCTTCGCCTATAAAAAATTCATTATCTTTATTAATTAAAACCGCGATTTTATCGTTTTCGTCTTGCTTTTTTTCTGCGCTTTCGCTGTTTGGCAGGTCGATTTTGATATTGCCCTGAGCGATAAAAGTCGAAATGCTAAGCACGATGGCTAGCAAAACGAGCATAATATCTATGAGTGGGATTACGTTTAATCCCTCTTTTTTAGGCATTCTCACGTGAAGCCTTGTAGCGGTTTACTAAAACGTCCACTTTTCTCATAAACGCGTTGTAAATCATTAGCGTCGGTATCGCGACGATGAGGCCTAGCGCGGTTGCTTTTAGTGCGAGAGATAGGCCGACCATGATGCTTTTAGTGTCGATGCCGCCGCTCATACCCATGTCGTAAAAGGTCACCATGATGCCCGCGACCGTACCCAAAAGCCCGATATACGGCGCATTTGAATAAACTATATAAAGCGTTGTTAAATTTCTAGTTACGCTCTCTTCAAAGTCGTCTTGATTCTTATAATTTTCAAATTTAACGTTTGCGTAAAAGATCAAGCGCTCTATCGTGAGCCATACTACGACAAAGCTCATAAGCCCTAAGATACCGATGATAACGTAATCGACGTTGTGTTTGAGAAATTCCATTTAATGCCTTCTTATAAAATTTGCGCGCCAATTATATCAGATTATGGTATTTATTGTCAATAACAAATAAGCAAGTAATATTCTAAAATAAATTTATCTAAAATTTAGTCTTAGAATTGTAATATTCGTTTTCAAAATTTGAGCGGATTAAAGAAAACAAAATTTAAATATTTTCTAAATCAGAGCAAATTTTCGTAAATTTAAAGAGGAGAAAAAATGAGTTTTAACAATGTTGCGAAAATTTCTTTCGTAGCGGCTCTAGCCATCGGTGCAAACGCCGCCGAGAACGTAACGCTAAGCGGCGTAGAAGTAACAAGCACCGGCGGCGGCTACGGCGTGGACGACGTAAAGATAAGCACGAGAAACGCAGGTATACTAAAAGACGTCATGCGCGATATTCCCGGCGTTTACGTAGGCGGCACGAACGGCATGAATCAAAAAATCTACATGAGAGGCGTGAGCGACCGCGGCCTAAATATCACGATCGACGGCGCGAAGCAAAACGGAAATACCTTTCACCACAATGCAGACCTCCTGATCGACCCCGATCTAATCAAGGCCATCGACGTTGAGGTCGGTGCGCGCTCTGTGGTAAACGGCGCCGGAGCTCTGGGCGGTTCGGTGGCTTTTAGGACGGTGGACGCTAGAGACCTGCTAGATGACGGCGAAATCATCGGCGCTAAAATCAAAACGGGCTACGCCTCAAACAACGATGAATTTTCGCAAGGGCTCACGGTATTTACCGCGCCCGTCGAGGGACTTGACTTTTTAGCCGCGCTAAATCACAAAGGCTACGACTACGGCAAGAGCGGTAACGGTAAGAAAATTGGCGGCGACGGCAACGACCTTAGCTATCTTTTTAAGCTCGGATATAGCTTTTTAGATGCGCACAGGGTATCGCTCTCTCACGAGCACAACCACTATAAGGGACTTTATCCGTTGAGAGCGGAGTTTGGCAGCTGGCATAGCGGAGGCAATGCTGATGCCGATCGCAAATACGAGCGCGATACGACGACGCTAAAATACGAATTTACGCCGAGCGGGCTGCTAAACCTAGACGTAACGGCCTATCATACGAAACATCAGAGGATCGACGCTAGCAAATGGGGCGTAAAAACTAGAGGCCTAAGCGCGAAAACAAAAACAGTGATAGAGACGGGCGACGTGACGCAGACGCTAAGATACGGCGCGGAGTACTACCACAGCGAGAACTTTAACAAACCGCAAAACAACCGCCCTGAAAAAGTAAACAACTACTCGTTTTACTTAGAGGACGCGATCAAATTTGCAGGCCTAACCGTGACTCCTGGCATCAGATACGAGCGTCACGAGCTAAAGACCTATAACGGCACTGGCGCAAATATCGGCGGATACAAATACAAATTTGACGAATTTTCGCCGGCTTTGGCGCTTGATTACGAGTTTATTAAAGGGCTTGGGGTATTTGCTAGCTATGCTAAAGTCTTTAGAGGACCGGACGTTATGGAGTCCATGCTAGCTAGCGGCTCTAGCAGAGGTACGCCTCTAGGATACAGAGCAAACCCTGATCTAAAGGCCACTACGGGCGATAGCTACGAGATCGGCGGACGCTACAAGGGCGAGTTTAGCGAAACGGGACACGTTAGCTTCGTAGCTAAATACTTTAAAACCAAATACAAAAATCTAATCGTAGATAATAACGCAGCGGGCGGACGTGTAAATCCGGTGCTTTATAGGATCAACGCAGGCGGCGCAGATATTGACGGTGTCGAGCTTTTGGCTAGACTAAACCTAGATGCGCTAAGTCTTGGCGCTAGCTACACTCATCAAAAAGTAAGATATAAAGACCGCGTGAGTAACGGTAGCGGCGGCTACTACACGTCAAATATCATCGGCTACCGCGACCAAGGCGACAAATACACCTTTAACGCCGAGTATTCGATAAATGCTATCGATACTCTTGTGGGTTATAATCTTATTTATTTTGCCTCGAAAGACACGACGAGTGCCGGCAACGACGCTGCCGTACATATCCCGAGCTACGCTGTGAGCGACATATATCTCACTTATGCACCAAGCAGCGGTAAATTTAAGGGGCTTGAGATAAATGCGGGCGTTTATAACGTATTTAACAAAGCCTACGTCTCGCAGTCTCAAAGAATAGCCGAATATACGGGCGATGCGAACGCGATCGACTGGGAGCCGGGCAGAAACTTTAAGGTTAACGTCTCTTATAAATTTTAATTTTTATTCTAAATTCATGCACCTGGGGGCTTAAATTTAAGCCCCTTTTTTCTATCTTTTATCAAATTTACTCAAATTTGGCGTTGTTTATTTTTGTATTTGCGAGTAAAATCCACTCAAATTTAACCTGTTTTTTGGCGGAGCGAATAAAATTTGGCTACGGAACGTCAAGAATAAAACCTAAATTTTAGCGGTTAAATTTGCGAGCATTCGGCGTCAAATTTGACGGACGGTTTTTGGTTTTTATATTTTCAAGATGTGGGTTTTGGGAGGTAAATTTTGGGGCAAATTTGAAGTTAAATTTGCTACGGTCAAATTTAAAAAGGCGAGCCGAATTTGACTCGCCGTAGTAAATTTAACGCCGAATTTAAATGCGTTAAATTTACTGTTTTTATTATCGCTTTCTACCCATTCTTTTTAGATTGTCGCATGCAGACGTGTCACCGCTAAAGCACGCCGAGCGGTAGATGCTTCTAGCTTTTGACTCGTCCTGCGCTACGCCTAGGCCGTGCTCGTAAAGTACGGCCGTGTTCGTGCAGCACGGTACGTCGCCTAGTTTGCAGCCTCTATCGTAGGCCGACATGGCGTTTGCGTAGTCAGGCTCCTTGCCGTCGGCATTTGAGCGGTAAAACTCGCCTAGGTAGTAGCACGAATACGCGCCGCCGTTTGCGCAAGAGGCATTGTAGATTTCAAGGGCTTTATTTGCGTCTTTGCTCACGCCAAGGCCCGTTTGATACATGTTGGCAAGGTTTGTGCAAGCAGGCTGGTAGTTATTGCCGCACGCTCTTTCATAGTATTTTAGAGCGGTTTTGTGATCTTGTAGATTTTGATAGCTGATGGCAAGATCGTTGCATGCGGAGTAGTTGCCGCTTTCGCATTTTGGTTTTAACACGCCTATGGCACGCTTGTTGAAATCATAGTCTGGGTTATCGCTAGAAAAGCTACCGCCGCCGCTTGAAGCCGCGCATCCTACAAACAAAAGCCCGATCAAGGCAAGAAGTAAATTTCTCATTTTTTATCCTTTCCGTAGTTTTAAAATTGTCCAAAGAGGTCATTTAGTGCTTCGCTGATACTAGGGTGGGTGAAAATCTGATTTTTAAAGAAGTCAGTGCCCGCACCTAAAGCCATCGCGATAGCGATCTCGTTGATAAGCTCGTTTGCATAAACGCAGTGAAACGCCGCGCCCAAAATTTTGCCGCTTTTTGCGTCCACGATCGCTTTTAAAAATCCCGTTTCGTTGCCGACTACCTTTGCGCCGGGGACTGTGGCTAGCGCTAGTTTTAGGACTTTAAAATCCAAATTTTGCGTCGTGGCTCGTTTTTCGCTTAGTCCAATGCTAGCTAGCGGAGTCTCGGTAAAAAGTGTGCTGGCGTGAGGAGAGCGGTTTAGAGTGCTACGTTTGCCTGCGCCAAAAAGCTTGTCGAATACGATGCGAAAATCATCTAGGCTCGTGTACGTGAAAAGCTCGCCGCCGCGAACGTCGCCTACCGCGTAGATATGCGGCTGGGCGGTTTGTAAAAACTCGTTTACGAGCACGTTTCTTTTTGCGTCCGTTTGTACGCCCGCTACGCTCAAGTTTAGATCCGCAGTCGCAGCTACGCGCCCCGTCGCTAGTAAAAATGCGTCCGCGTCAAGGCTCTTTGCCTCGCCGTTTTGTGTGAAATTTAGCGTGCCGTCTTTTAAATTTTTAACTTCGCAACCTTCTAAAATCTCGATCCCTTGCGTCTCAAGCAGCGTTTTTACACTCCCTCTTACGTCATCGTCCTCGTTTTTTAGCACGCCCGAGCGAGCTACGATAGTGACTTTTGAGCCAAACTCCGCAAACATCGAGGCAAACTCAAGCCCGATGTATCCGCCGCCTACCACCACTAGGTGTTTTGGAAGCGTTTTTAGATTTAAAATCCCCGTACTGTCAAAGGCTAAATTTGAACTAACCTCAAAGCTAGGTTTTTCATTAACCGAGCCCGTATTTATGACGATCGTCGGCGCGGTAAGCGTGCTTTTTGAGCCGTCTGCCGCCGCGACTTCGACGCTATTTTTATCTATAAATTTAGCCGTGCCATTTATCACGTCGATGTTTGCGTTGCCGTCAAGCATCGTGAAATTTTTGGCTCTAAGCGCGGAGATTAGCTTGTCTTTCTTTTCGACGCTAAGCGCGAAATACTCGCCCGCGACGTTATTGTTGACGTATTTTGCCTCTTTGCTTAAATTTACTAGCTTTTTTGTCGGGATGCAGCCGACGTTTATGCATGTTCCGCCGTACATCTGCACCGATTTTTCAATTACGGCGACCTTTTTGCCTAAATTTGCGGCTTTTACGGCGAGAGTTTTGCCTGCTTTGCCAAAGCCGATGACGATGATATCGTAGTTTTTCATATGTTTTTTCCTAGTATGTAGTGCGTAGTTTCATTTACTCTTTTTATGTTTATCTTGTTTTTTTCAGCCCAGTTTTCGATCACGTTTAGCGCACCTGGCATTTTGCCTGCGTTTTTTATCTTAAACACGTCCTCGCTGCCGCTCATCGCGACAAAGCCGCCGAGCGGTTTTAGATGGTCGTTTAGAGTGATAATACTGCTTAAATTTAACCCGTCGCAGTTGTTTAGTATGCGCTTAACCTGCGCGGCGGTCGCGTCGTTTTCGTTATAGCCTAGTTGGTTTAAGAGAGCTGAAATTTCCATATTTTTCCTTTCTAGTTTATGCTTTTTTGACTTACTAAAACGCCCTCGATGAGCTTTTTTATATCGCCGTCTAGTATAGCGTCGGTTTGACTATACGCCTCGCCGCTGCGGTTATCTTTGACCTGCTGATACGGGAAAAGCACGTAGGAGCGGATCTGATGCCCCCAGCCGATCTCGCTTTTTTCGATACTGCCGGCGGCTTCTTGCTGTTTCATTAGCTCTAGTTCGTACAGGCGCGATTTTAGCATTTTCATTGCAGTTGCTTTGTTTTTGTGCTGACTGCGGTCGTTTTGACACTGCACGACGATGCCGGTGGGCACGTGAGTGATACGCACGGCGGACTCGGTTTTGTTTACGTGCTGGCCGCCTGCTCCGCCTGCGCGGTAGGTGTCGATTTTTAGGTCTTTTTCGTCAATTTCTATCTCGATGTCGTCATCTATCTCGGGGCTTACCATCACGCTGGTAAAGCTCGTATGGCGGCGTCCGGCGCTATCAAACGGACTGGTTCGCACTAAGCGGTGGATGCCGTTTTCAGCCTTTAGGTAGCCGTAGGCGTTTACGCCTTTAACGATAAAGCTCACGTCTTTTAGTCCTGCTTCTTCGCCCTCTTGGAAGTCCAGAGTCTCGACCTTAAAGCCCTCGCGCTCGCAAAAGCGCAGATACATGCGGTATAGCATGCTCGCCCAGTCGTTACTCTCTGTACCGCCAGCGCCCGGATGTATGGTGACGATAGCATTTTTGCCGTCATCCTCGCCGCTAAGCAGCATAGAAATCTCTAAATTTACTATCTTATCCTCTAACTCGCCAGCCTCGGCAAATAGCGAATTTATCGTCTCTTCGTCGTTTTCAGAGTTTGCCAGCTCGTATAGATCTTTTGCGTCGTCTACGGCGCTTTTGGCATTTAGGAAGTTATTTAAGATGTTTGAAATTTTAGTTTTTTCCTTGCCGATTGCGCCCGCTTTTGCGATGTCTTGCCAGAAATTTTGATCGTTTTCTAGCTCCTCGATCTCTTTTAGGCGAGCTTTGATACTCTCGGGTTTTACGACGCCAGCGATATTTTCTACTTTTGTGTTTAGTGTTTTTAGGAGTTCAGTGTATTCGTAATTATCCAAAATTTAAGACCTTTTTTGTGCTTTTTAGCGTGATTATAACATATTTGTAAGAGTAAAGATAAAATTTGCTATAATCGCGCGTTAAAATTAGACATAAAGAAGAGAAAATGCAAATTTTAAGAACAGCAGAACAGCTGCGAGATTTCGTCGCAGCAAATCCCAAAAATATCGGTTTCGTACCTACGATGGGCGCACTTCACGACGGACACGCTAGCCTCATAGAAAAGTGCGTAGCAGAAAACAAAACCGCGATCGTTTCGACGTTTGTAAACCCGACGCAGTTTTTAGCGGGCGAGGACTTTGAGAGCTATCCAAAAAACGAACAAAACGACGCTAAAATTTGTGAGGAGCTGGGCGTACATGCGATGTTTGCGCCTGAGGCTAGGGAGCTATATTTTGATACCGAGCCGCTAATCAGCGCGCCTGAAAATTTAGCAAGCGTGCTTGAGGGCAAGACTCGCCCCGGACACTTTGACGGCGTGCTTCGCGTGCTAAATAAGCTCTTTAATCTAACAAACGCAAAGCGCGTCTATATGGGCAAAAAGGACGCGCAGCAGCTGCTTATCGTGCGTAATTTCGTAAAGACCTGTTTTTTAAATTTAGAGATCGTGCCTTGCGAGATCGTTCGCGCTCGAGACGGACTGGCGCTTAGCTCGCGAAACGCCTACCTAGACGAGGGGCAAAAGCTAGAGGCGCTTAAGCTTTCGCATTCGCTTAAAAAAGCCTCAAATTTGATCGCTGCGGGCGAGCTAAGCGCACAAACGATAAAAGGCGAGATGCTCCAAACCCTAGAGCCGCTAAACGTCGACTACGTCGCGATCGTGGATAGAAATTTAAACGAAATCTCGCTAATAGAGCCAAGCAACACCATCATCCTAGTCGCCGCGTACGTGGGCAAAACGCGTCTGATCGACAATCTGTGGGTATAAAATGGGCAAGCTTCACTTAGTATCTTTAGGCTGTAACAAAAATCTGGTGGATTCTGAGATCATGCTCGGACGCCTCTCAAACTACGAGATCACGCCAGATGTCGCCTCTGCCGACGTCATCATCGTAAATACCTGCGGCTTTATAAACTCAGCCAAAGAAGAGAGCATCCGCGCGATCCTGAATATGCACGAAGCGCGCAAAAAAGGCTCTTTGCTCGTAGTAACGGGCTGTCTGATGCAGCGCTACCGCGAGGAGCTGATGAAGGAGCTGCCCGAGGTCGATCTTTTCACCGGCGTCGGAGACTACGACAAGATCGACGAGATCATCCTAAAAAAGCAAAATTTATTTAGCCCGGACACCTACCTGCAAGCAAGCGAAGAGCGCGTGATAACGGGCTCAAACTACCATGCCTACATCAAAATTTCAGAAGGCTGTAATCAAAAATGCAGCTTCTGCGCGATCCCAACCTTTAAGGGCAAGCTAAAATCCCGCGCGCTCGAAAATATCGTAGATGAGGTGCAAAAGCTCGTAAAAAAGGGCTACTACGACTTTAGCTTCCTATCGCAGGACAGTAGCTCGTATATGCGCGATCACGCGGTTAGCGACGGGCTCATCTCTCTCATCGACGCGGTTGAGAAGATAGAGGGCGTCAAAACCGCGCGCATACTCTATCTCTATCCTAGCACGACCTCAAACGCGCTAATTGAGCGCATCATCGCCTCGCGGGTATTTGTAAACTACTTTGATATGCCGATCCAGCACTCAAGCGAGAAAATGCTAAAAATCATGAGGCGCGGAAGCGGTGCGGCGCGGATCAAAGAGCTTTTAAATTTAATGCGAAGTGCGCCGGGTGCGTTTTTACGAACAGGCGTCATAGTCGGGCACCCGGGCGAGAGTGAAGCCGAATTTGACGAGCTTTGCGCGTTTTTGCAGGAGTTTAAATTTGACCGCGTTTCGGCGTTTGCCTACTCCAAAGAAGAAGACACGCTCTCATACGAGATGGAGCAGGTACCGGCCAAAATCATCTCAAAGCGTCTAAGCAAAATAGAAAAGATCACTCGAGCCGCGATCGAGGCGAGCTTCGCGCAGGAGCTAGGGCAAAAATTTATCGTTTCTCTGGAGGGCGAAAGCAGCGAGGGCGAGATGTTTTACGCTGCGAAAAAGGCGCTCTGGGATAAGGACATCGACGGCGAAATTTTGATCAACGAAAGCGATGTGGAGCAGCTAGAAACCGGCGGTCGCTACTGGTGCGAGATCACGCAGGTAGCGGGCAGCCAGGCGCTAGGCAAGATCACGGCAAAGGCCTAAAATGCTAAGCGCGCCCGTTTTGCATAAGCTAAAATCGGGGCGAAATCTGCTTGCATTTTCGCATGGCGTCGACAGCACGGCGCTTTTTTACCTTTTGGACGAGGCTGGCATGAAATTTGACCTTGCGATCGTGGACTATAACGTCCGCGCGCAAAGCAAGGACGAAGTCGCCTCTGCGCGGGACTTGGCGACCAAATTTAACAAACGAATCTACGTAAAAAGCGTGCAGCTGGGCGAGTCAAATTTCGAGCACGAGGCGCGCGCGGCCAGATATGATTTTTTCGCCGAGATTTGCCGCAAGCAGGGATATGAAAATTTGATCTTAGCGCATCAGTTTGATGATAAATTCGAGTGGTTTTTGATGCAACTTGGGCGCGGCGCGGGGCTTAGCGAGCTGCTTGGCATGCAGGAGCTTGAAGCTCGCGATAACTACGTGATCGCTCGACCGCTTCTAGGAGTGCGAAAGTGCGAGCTGGAGCGGTTTTTGCGTGAGCGAAACCTAAAATACTTCACCGACGAGACGAATTTGACGGACCAGTTTAAACGCGGATTTGTTCGCGCGAAATTTAGCGAGCCGTTTTTGGACGAATACTTTAGCGGCGTGAAAAAAAGCTTTGAGTTTTTGGCGGCTGACGCGTTAAGCTTAACTCCCGAAATTTCTAATCCCGCGCCTAAAATTTATCTCGTAAAACGCGGCGCAAACGAGATTCGCGGCGTGGATCAGGCCTACAAGAGACTAGGGCTCGTGCTAAGCGCCGCACAGCGAAACGAATGCGCGCGCTGCCTAGAAAATGGCGCTGACTGCGTGCTTGGCGGCAAGGTAGCCGTCGGGGCGAGCGTAAATTTTATACTTGTAACGCCATATATCAAAGCGGCGATGGACAAGAAATTTAAAGAATCGTGCAGGCGGCTCTCCATCCCGCCGATAAACCGCGGATTTTTATTTGTCGAGAGTGCGGATCTATCCAAATTTAAAGAACTTTTGTAAGCTTTGGTATGCAACTGCCGCTAAAAATACACAAATTTTAAGATCGATAAAATTTGATCGCCGTGCCTCGCATTGCCTTCGCGCAAGGTTGTGCGGTCAGGCGAGGTCGAAAAAACAAACTCGCCAATGACTAACCAAATTTATCAAATTTAAAAGCCGAGACGATCACTCCCCGTATTTTTTCTTTAGATCGTCCCACGTCACTAGCGTGCGTTTGCCCTCTAGGCTGCGGATGCGCGTGACGTCTTGCATCATCTCTAGCACCCCCTTAAATACGCCGTTTTCGTCGCGCACGGCGGCGTAGTAGATGTAGATAAATTTACCGTGAAGCTCCAGCCAAAAGTCGATCTCATCGCGCTCGCCCTTGCGAAAGGCGTCGATGATCTCTAGCACGCTGGCTACGCTCTCGCGCGGGTGGCAGTTTTTCACGTCGCGCCCGATGACGCCTGCGCTTCGCGGAAATACGCGGTGCTTGGTGTCGGTGTAAAATTTCACGATCTCGTTTTCGTCGACGAAGGAGAGGTCAACGGGCATGTGCCTATAAATGAGATTGATTTGCTCTAGCGTGAGCTTGCCTGTGGCGACGTCAAAAACAGCGTTTTTATCGCGGTTTGCATCTGGATTTAGTCCATATTTACTCATCAAATTTAACAGCTCTTTTATGAAATTCGGATTTAAAACCGCTTCGTTTAGGTCGCCTTTTCGTAAATTTACCGCACTTAAATTTGACTCGCTTTGCGAATTTACATCCTTTAAATTTGCCTCCGAGCCGCCGCCGGAGTCTAAATTTAACGGATAAAATTCGCTCGGTTTTTCGATGAGAAAATACCCGATCTCATCATCGCCGCATCTCATCGCGCGAAACTCCTCCTCGCTGATTAGCTCCAGCGACGTTGGATAGAGCGCCGCCTCCTCGCGTGCGAGTAGGTCAAGCAGGTTTTCGTAGATCTCGTGCTGCGCCGCGATAAACTCATCCGCCTTGCCTTCCTCTAGCAGCTCGCGCGCTGCGGCGATACCGTCTCGGACCTTATTATCAAAGCTCCACATAAAGCGCGACGGGCGGTCAAAGCCCTTGTTTTCGAGCATCGAGTAGAGTTGATGCTGTTTTCTGGCAAAGTGCGTCCTGTTAAAGCTGCCCAGTTTGTCGTAAATTTCAAGCCACTCGTTTTTGATAAATTTCTTTTTTAACAGCTCTTTTGCCTTTGCGATTAGCTCGCGCGCGGCGTCGTTCTCGCTGATGTAGGTGGCGATAGGGTGGTCTTTTGGCAGCTTGGGGCGCTCGGCTGTTAGGATACCGCGCAGGATTTCTGATAGCTCGGCGGCGTTTTCGTCGATAAACTCGCTCTTAAAGCCTAAATTTAGCAAATTTGCGCGCACGTTTTTAAAATCGGCCGGCGTGAGTTTCGTTAGCTCCGATTTTGCAGCTTTTCTAGAGGCGAAAAAATTTTCCGCTCCGCTGAGGTAATCCCTTAAAATCGCAGTCGCCAAGGCAACGGCGGCGTTGTTAAATTTTATCATTTTGTGTCCTTAACTTAAATTTTAAGGATTATACAAAAAGCGGAGATTAAAAACTTTGATTTATCTTAAGCTATAAATTTTGACGCCAAAGGTCGCGTCGATCTTTTCGGTATCTTTGCGCATTTCGATCGGAAAGTCGATTTTGACGATATTTTCGTAGCTTTGTAGCGCGTCCATAAACTCGTAAAATTTAGCAGGAGTTTTCATGGAGCCCGTTACGGTTAGCTCGTAGACCGAGATCTCGCCGTTTTTTGCGGCCTCTTTTGGCTCGCTTAGAATTACGTTTGCGAAATATTTTGATGCGAATTGAGTAAATTTGTCCGCGTCAAATTTGTTTTCAAGCGCGTCTAACTGGACTTTGTCGTTTTGTTTTATCTCGTCTAGGGCTTTTGATTTGGCGTCGTAGAGCCTTTGCGTTTGCGCGCTTGCGGCTATTTGCATGCGGCTTTCGTATTTGACCTGCTTGTACTCCTTGATGCTCGGCACCAAAAGGCCAAATATCATCGCGAGGCAAGCTATGATACAAATAAGTACGTAGATGAGTAGCTTGGTAACGTCGATATTTTGCAGGCTTCTATCTTTGCTCATTTTTGCCCTCTAAGATATCGGTTTTGTTTGTGCTGACGAAATTTAACCAGCCGCTATCTAGCTGATAAAACGAGGTGTTTGATGTGTTAAAAATCGACTTTAACGGCGTTGCGAGCAGCATGTTATAAACGTCGCGGCTAGGCGTGGTGCCTTTTACGATGAGCGAGTTTTTGTCCATCGAGATCTCGTGTAGCGTGATGCTTGACGGCACTAGATCGAGTAGGTTGCGCAGGCTTTGCTTTAAAACGGCGTTTGAGGCTGCAATCTCATTTGCGCTATCCCTTCTTTGCTTTAAAAGTACGGTTAGCTCGTCGGTTTGCCTGATCTGCTCTTTTGTTTGTACTTGTTTTTGTCTTGAGATTTGCGTCTCGTTTAGTAGCGAGTTGCTTTTTAGCTCGACGACTAAATTTACTATGGCAAAAAGCAGCACCGCCGTAGCTATAAAAAGTAGCCAAATTTTACTAAAAAGATCAAAAAACGGTTTTTTTCGAGGTTTTATGAAGCTATAACTAGTCATTTTCCAACTCTTTTTTCATTAGCTCAGTCATCGTTTTCAGGGTATTAACCGGATAAACGGCGGTCTTTACCAAAAGCTCGTTTTCTATATAATGTAAAAACGTAGCGCTCGTCCTCTCCGTAGCGTCGAAAATCACGACGTTTTCGATAAAATCGCCTTCGTAAAGCGGATTTGTGTAAAATTCTTTAAGCGCTAGCGAGATATAGCGGTATATGCTCATATCGCGTCCAAATATCGACACGGATGCCGTTACGTCAGTGGATTCTGGCATATTTATATCGTAGTCGAGGTCTGCAAACTCTTCTTCGCTGTCGTCCATTTTTAGCATTTCGCCAAGATCGTCCAGACCGTCCATAGTGTTAAAGCTTTCGTCTACATTTGCGATAAAATCGTCTATCTCGTCGCTGTTTTCTTTATCAAAATCCGCGCTATCGCTATACTCTTCATCGTTTTCTTTGCAAACGGCAGCGTATTTTACCCCTTCGCTTGAGGTGATGCAAATGGTAAAACCCTCTTCGCAAGAGTAGACGAAAAGGGTGCTTGCCGTGGGTAAATTATGCTTTTCGATCTCTTTTTGAGTTAGTGCGATTGGCGAATAAAGTACGTCTACGCCAATATCCGTAAATTTTTCCTCTGCGGCTTTTACGTCTGAGTGCTTTGCGTAGATAAGCCAGTTTTTGGCGGGATTTATGCAAGTTATTTCTTTTGTCTTGATGCCTAGTTTTTCGAGATTGTCGGCATTTTTAGCCTCAAACGCGCCTTGTTCGAGTGTGTCGAAAAACAGCGAAAGATAAACCCATTTATACTCTTTTTGCAGATTTTTTATGTACTCGTTTGCTCTTTCGGAAACTACGCCTGATTCATCTAGGTCAAATTCTGCTTTTATCGTTTTTAACAGCTTTGCGCCTTTGTAGGCCTCGCCGTAAAATAGGCATTTTTTGGACTGAATAACGGCGCTAAGATATAAGACGCTAAAAAAACGACGTATCAGCAAAGATTTCTCCTAAAAATTGCAATGCGTTATCATACCCAAAAAGCTATTAAGTTCAATTAAAACAGCTCTTTTTGCAGGGTTAAAAATTTATCCCTTATTATTTTGGCTTCTTCTTGTAGCGACGGATCGGTCAAATTTGACGGTTTGAGCAGATCATAGTCGCTCACCGCGATGTCGCACATCATGCGGATTTTGTCCAAATCGACCTTATTTACCTTGCCTGATTTGCTGATTTTTTGGATATTTTCTAGGTAGCCGTTTGAGCGAGCGATGTAGAGTGCGTATTTTTGCGAGATTTCGCTTTGCACCATCACGGTGTGGGCGAGTTTGTTGTAGATGTCTTTGTTGTATGCAGATTTTGATAGCTTGTAGGCGGTTTCATAGTCGCCCGTCTCGTAGTAAAATTTGGCCTGAAGGGCGTTTTTATAAGACGGACTAAAAGTGATAAACGAGATAAAAATGGCCGCCAAAAGCGCTCCGATAGATAAAACTACGGTCTTTGAGCTCATTTTTTCATCTCCTTTGTTATTAGCTCCCTTGCGTCTTCTAGCGCCATGTCTGTCACGCTAAAAGGCGGCGAGAGCGTATAAGAAATCTCGCTAAAAGGCTTTGGGATTATCATTTTATCCCAGCTTTTTAGCTGCCAAAATTTACTCGCTTCGTAGTTTAAAATTTGTATTTGCGCATTTTGCTTTTGCGCGATGACGACGGCTCCGTCGGCGACGCTGTGATAGGGACCGCGCGGACCGTCTGGGGTGATGATGACGTCGGTACCGCCTTTTAGCTCTCTAAAGCTTTGCGCGAGGGCCTTTACCGCGCCTTTTGAGCTACTGCCTCTGATCGCGCCGATGCCGAAAAACGAAATCACGCGCGCGATGATCTCGCCGTCTTTGTGGTCGCTGATTATTACCTTGGCGCGTCTTTGCGGATTTTGGCCGTTTTCCCACCAATGCACGTAGGCAAAGCTCATCAGCGCCAGTCTGCCGTGCCAAAATAGCACGACGCAGGGCTCGTTCGTCAAATTTGTCTTAGAAAAGCTCTTTTTGCAGGTTAAAAATATAATCCAAATAAAAAAATAGATAATGCGCGGGGCTAAATTTATAAAAACGCTTCGTTTAAATTTAGCCCACAAGCTCACCGTAAAGCACCATTCTCTTTGGATCGTTCACACGCACTTTTAGCGTCTTGCCTAGCAGCTCTTCGCTGCCTGCGACTTGAACGAGGAAGTTATTAAAGCTCCTGCCGGCGACGCCGCCGTTTGCGCGAAGCTCCTCAAAATATACGTCGAAAATTTTACCTTTTTGCGCTGCGACTATTTCGTCTAAAATCTCGTTGTGGCGGCTTTGTAGGCGGGTTAGGCGAGCGCTTGCGACGGTGTCCGGGATTTGGTTGGTAAATTCCGCCGCCTTGGTCATCGGGCGGGGCGAATACTTAAAGCTAAAAATTTGCTCGAAGCGCACCTTTTCCAGCACATCCATCGTGTCCTCAAACTCCTCGTCCGTTTCGCCTGGAAATGCTACGATAATGTCGGTTGAAATGCTAACCTCTGGGCACATCGCGCGCAGTCTAGCAGCCCTGTCTAAAAACCACTCTTTGGTGTAGCCGCGCTTCATCTCACGTAGGACTTTGGTGTTTCCGCTTTGAAGTGGCATGTGCATGGATTTGCAAATTTTGGGATTTTGACTAAAGATTTCTAAAAATTTATCGTCCATATGGAGCGGATGCGGGCTAGTAAAGCGTATGCGCTCGACGCCCTCGATCTCGCTGATCTTTACGAGTAGGTCGCTAAAATCTATCTTCTCGTGCGCGCCTGAAAACCTCTTGCCGTAGTTGTTTACGTTTTGCCCGAGCAAGAAAATTTCCTTCGCTCCGCCCTCGGCGGCTTTTTTTACTTCGCGCAGGATCAAATTTGCCGGGATCGAGATCTCGTCGCCTCTGGTGTGTGGGACGATGCAGTAAGTGCATTTTTTGTCGCAGCCGATCGAGATGTTTATGTGGCTTTTATACGGCGAGCCGCGAAATTCGCCGAATGCATACTCGCTCTCGTCGTGATTTATGTCGGTGCTGATAAATTTAGGCGTCTTAACGGCGGCTGAAATTTTACTGACGTTTCGCGCGCCCAGGACGAAATCCACGTAAGGCGCTCGTTTAAAAATTTCGCTTCCAAGGTGACTCGCCGTGCAGCCGCAAACGCCTATTTTGGCGCCCGCTTTTTTCACTTTTTCAAAACCGCCGACCTCGCTAAAAAGCTTATGCACGGGCTTTTCGCGCACCGAGCAGGTGTTGATGAGGATGAGGTCGGCCTCGGAGATGTCCTGAGTGAGTTCGTAGTCCTCTTTTTGTTTGAGCTCGGCGATGATGTGCTCGCTGTCGCGGACGTTCATCGCGCAGCCTAAAGTCTGGATAAAGAGCTTTTTTTGCGCTGCGCTCAAAGGATGTGCACCTCGTACATGTAGTCGTTTTCGTCGAGTCCGTATTTTACGGTGCGGTGGTAGACGCTAAGGCCTTTTTCCTCGAAAAACTCCACCAAAGCGATGAGTTGTTTGTGGCTGTTTTCTCTGTCGAAATAGAAAATTTGTTGCGGATCTTTTGCAAATGCCGCTTCGATTTTTTCAAGAGAGATCGTTTTTGGTTTGGCGTCAAGTTGCGTTCTAGCGAGTTTTAGCTCCATTTTTAATCCTTTGAAATCTTTAATTTAATCTGTGAATATAGCAAATTCATCATAAAAAACGCATTAAACTTCTTAAAAGTATAAAGCTTGTATAATACCTCTCTAACTCAAAAATTCCCCCAAATTTAAATAACGGAGCAAAAATAATATGGAAAAAATAGCGGATATCATAGAATCTATCGCAAATGAAAAAGGGCTCGAAATCGAGGACGTAAAAGAGCGCGTCATAAGAGCTATTATCAATACTGCAAAGAAAATTTACGGCGAAAACTACGAATACGACGCGGTTATCGATAATGCGACCAAGACCCTTCATCTATATCAAAAAATCACCGTCGTTGAGGACGGCGACGAGCGCTTGGCCGAGGACAACGAGCACTTTCTAAGCGTAAGCGAAGCTAAAAAAGTGGACTCTGAGGTAGAGATCGGCGACGAGCTAACCTACGAGCTATCTACTGACAACCTCGGCCGCACCGCTGCACAAACGCTTCACAAGGAGCTTGAGTATCACATTCAGCGTCTGATGGAGGAAAAAATCTTTCAAAAATACCAAGACATGGTCGGGCACATGGTTTTTGGCTCGGTCACGCGCGTGGATAGCGAGGAAAATACTTTCATCGAAATAGACGAGCTGCGAGCCGTGATGCCGCGTAAAAACCGCATAAAAGGCGAGAAATTTAAACCGGGCGATGTCGTAAAAGCCGTCATAAAAAGCGTCTATATCGATAAATCTATGGGTATCAAGGTCGAGCTAAGCCGCACATCGCCAAAATTCCTCGAAGCCCTGCTAAAAGCCGAAGTGCCGGAGATCAAGGACGGCCTCGTACTGATCGCCGCTAGCGCTAGAATCCCGGGCGAACGAGCTAAAGTCGCACTCGTGGCAACTTCGCCAAACGTCGATCCCGTGGGCGCGACCGTGGGCACCAAAGGCGTGCGCATAAACGCCGTTACAAAGGAGCTAAACGGCGAAAATATCGACGCGATCGAGTATTCGGCCGAGCCTGCAATCCTCATCACACGCGCGATGGCGCCGGCGATCATCAGCTCCGTCAAAATCGGCGAGGATAACAAGGCCGTCGTGAGCCTAGTAACCGAGCAAAAGAGCAAGGCTATCGGCAAAAGTGGCATAAATATCAGGCTAGCTAGCATGCTAACCGGTCACGAGATCGAGCTAAACGAGCTTGGCGCTAGAGGCGAGAGCAAAGACGAAAACGCGAAGGATCTAAAGGCGCTGTTTGGCGATCTGTAACCAAATTTGAGCCCTTTGGCCGCATGCGTTTGGGGCGGTAAATTTGAGGCACGGCGCCAGGGTCAAATTTGACCTGTGTCGTCTGCTAAAATTTGCCGCTTTTTATTTTCTACTTTAATGCGTTAAATTTATCCGTATCCATAACTTTATAAAACGAAAGAAGTCTGCGAGTAGTGAAATTTCAAGGCGGCGAGCAACCGCCAAATTTTAGGTTATTTATTTTTAGTAGAGCGGTACATCGGGTGCTGATAGTCGTTCCTCTCGCAACCGGCAGCTAAAAATCCAAATGCCAAAATAAACGCGCATAATACAACTTTTCTCATTTTCTCCCTTTTTTTGAATTTCATTTTCGAGCGATTATAGCAAATTTCGCGAAATTGCCAAAATATCCGCGGCTAAATTTGACGGAATTTGGGCAGTGCGATTTCGCGTCAAATTTGTAGCAGTTTTGCAAGAGCCGAGCAGTATATACGTCAAATTTGCCAAGTCCCCCGTATACGATAAATTCGCGCTGGCAGGCAAATTCCCTCGCCGAAATTTATCTCGCCTCGCGAGGTGCCGAGCCGTAATATATTAAATTTTTATCCAAAAAAAAGTAGAATATCTCATCTTAAATTTAAGGAAAAATCCGTGTTGCAAGCATTAGCGCTTAGATATAGACCGCGAAATTTTAGCGAGCTCGTAGGCCAGGAGGCCGTCAGCACCAGCCTCACGCATGCTCTGGACGAGAACCGCCTCACTCACGCCTACCTTTTTTCGGGGCTTCGCGGTAGCGGCAAGACCTCAAGCGCGAGGATATTTTCAAAGGCGCTGGTTTGCGATCACGGCCCGACTAGCCGGCCCTGCGAGCAGTGCGCCAACTGCATCGCCGCAAACGAAGGCCGCCACATCGACATCATTGAGATGGATGCGGCCAGCCACCGCGGTATCGACGATATAAAGGGGCTCATCGAGCAGACCAAGTATGCTCCGGCGATCGCGCGCTTTAAGATTTTCATCATCGACGAGGTGCATATGCTCTCCACGCCTGCGTTTAACGCGCTGCTAAAGACGCTCGAGGAGCCGCCGCCCTACGTCAAATTTATCCTGGCTACGACCGATCCGCTCAAGCTCCCGGCCACCGTTCTATCGCGCACGCAGCATTTTAGATTTCGCCAGATCTCGCGCCCGGACGTCGTCGCGCATCTTGACTTTATCCTAAACCGCGAAAACGTCCCGCACGAAAAAGAGGCTCTCGAGATCCTCGCTCGTAGCGGCGCTGGCTCGCTGCGCGATACTCTCACGTTGCTAGATCAGGCCATCATCTATGCTAAGGGCGAGCTAACGCAAAGCGCCGTAGCGCAGATGCTGGGACTCCTTGATCCGCAGCGCATAGAGGAGATTTTATCGCTTGTTATGAGCGGCGATAAACCTGCCGTTAGCGCGGCTGTAGCGCAGCTGGAGAGCTACGACGCCGAGATGGTGATAGACGAGATAACGGCCAATCTCAAGGCGAATTTTCTCGTGCAGAGCTCGAAATACTCGCTGCTTTTGTATGAGAGATTTTTTAGGATCCTCTCGCAGGCGCGCTCGATGCTAAGCGTCAGTAGCGACGGCGGATTCGTGCTTGGAGTGATGCTTTTTATGATGATCGAGGCGATAAATCTAAAATCAATCGACGAGATGATAGCCGTGGACGCGAGGGAAAAATTTGCGGATTCGCAGGCGCGCGTAGCTTCAAATTTTGCGGGCGGACGAAGCGAGGTGGCTAAATTTACGGCTCCTGCGCAGGCGGG
>NZ_AOTD01000136.1 GCF_000344295.2 Campylobacter showae CC57C
TCTCCGGTGCAAATACGGTGTAGGGGTTTGAAGAGTAGTAAGATATCCTATGATCTATATTTGTAGTATTTACGAAATTTCTCATATCGTTATTGGCAAGAGATTCGGAGTTGATGATATCTCTTCTTTTTTGATTCCAGTTAACGACATCTGAATTTATAAATTTAGTTAAATCGATATCCGATACTACGTCGCTTAAATTTGCTATCTTTTCATTGCCGTCCTTATCGTATCCTCTAACCTTG
>NZ_AOTD01000137.1 GCF_000344295.2 Campylobacter showae CC57C
CTGCTTTGCTGACGCAAAGCGTCGCAAATTGAAATTTGTATTTTCAAGATACGGGTCTCGGCGAGTAAAATTTGACTTCAAATTTGAGCGAATAATGATAAGGCAAAGTATTTTTGTTCTAGACGAGGCGCTTTTCAAATTTGGCGACAGGAGTTACCATGTAGGTAATGACCGAGCCAAATTTAAAATCAACGAAGTATAGAGCAAAAAGACAAGCCGCTTTTAAATTTTAACAGCCAAGCTCACGCTAAATATCCCATCCCCATCTATCCACTCTCTTACTTTTTTAAATCCCGCATTCGCCACGAGCTGATCCATTTCGGCCTGGCTGCGACGGCGCATGATCCATGCAGCGCCCTGCCTGTGGCTAGATAGAGCGCGCGCGATCATCTCAAGCTGCGGGTGCCACGGCTGGTTGGTGTAGATGAGGTAGC
>NZ_AOTD01000138.1 GCF_000344295.2 Campylobacter showae CC57C
AAAATTTTGCGAAATCTCGGAAAAGCACTCACGAGACAAGCCGCCACTTAAGTTTTAAAAACTAGAGTGGAAGCTGACAAACACCGCCCTCCCCGGCGCATGCCCCACCGTAGGATCTAGCGCACCTACGTGCTCGCCGCTGATAAACTCGGCGTAATCTTTGTCAAAGATATTTGTCACGCCTAGCCTCACACCCCAACTGTTTTTAAACTCAAACCCTCCGTAAACGTCCATCGTCGTAAAGCTCTTTGCGGCTTCACGCTTGTCGATGCCAAAGCCGGTGGATTTATCGAAATCTCCCCTATTTTGCTTTGCTACGTAGCGAACCGCGGTTCCGATATTGTAGCTGCCAAAGCTCGCGTAGTCTTTGTAATCAAAGGCTAAATTTGCCTCAAACGGACGGATCTGATAGAGCGGTCTGCCGTCGGTTTTGTTTTGTCCGTAGTTGTAAAATAGCGATGTTTTTAGCCCGAAATTTCGCGCGAAATTATACTCGCCGCGCAAATTTACGCTGTAAATCCTAGCGTCGACGTTGCGCGTGATGACGGCGTTTTTATTCATCGGCGTGGCCGCGGTAGAGTGGCGGCGATCGTAGATAACCAGATCCTGCGCGTCGTCCGCGATAAAGTGCCCGCCCACGCTAAAGCTATCCTCGCCCTGGCGCGAGCTCATGTATTCTTTATAAAATTCGCTCTTGTAAGTAAAGCCCAAATTTACGCGGTTGTGGCGCTCAGGCTTTAGCAGCGGGTTGCTCACCCAGCCGTTATTCATCGGACCGTAAAGCGTGTTAAATCGCTCCATATTGCCGGGTATGCGCTGCAAGCTCTCGAGCGCCGCGTAGTAGCTATCTAGCTCGTTTGGGGTGAAGTCGTATTTTAGGCTGGCACTTAGGCCGTCTTGCTTGACGCTACCGTCAAAATCATAGCCGTAAACGCTACGGATAAGCCCCTTGACCGTCCTAAGCGGTGCGGCAGGCGCAAAATAAGGCTCATTTAGCCCCTTTAAATTTGATCTCATCCGGTCGTAGTTTAGAGCTAAACTAAGCTTGTGAAAGTCGTTAAATTTATAGCTTAATGTATCAAAAATCCTCGTTCGTTTATTCGTTACATCTGCAAACCTATAGCCGTTAAAAACCCAGCCGCCGGGCTGTTTTAGATACCTTTTGCCCTCGTGATTATCGTGTTGATAGCTGATGCCTGCGAGATTGTGAAAGTCGCCCAAGTCCGCGTCGTATTTTAGCTCGGCGTCCACGATTTTTCTATCCAGTTCGACCTTGACCGTCTGCGCCGCACTCCTTAGATGATAGTTGTCGGCGTTTCTGCTTACGTCGCGCAGCATTAGCTCGAAATTTAGCGTATTTGATAGATCCTCCGCGCCGATGCGAGCGTTAAATTTACCGACGTATCGCTCGGTTTTAACGGCGTCCATGAGATGGTGAGGCTGCTTGTCGTCGTCGATGTTGTCGTGTACGAGCGTAAATCTAAACTCGCTTAGCTCGCTAGGCACGAAACCCACGACCGCGCTTTGCCCCTGCCTGGCGTAGCCGTAGTTCCACTCTCTGCCGCCGCCGTCTTTGTAGCGGTTGGCTTTAGAAAAATTTGC
>NZ_AOTD01000139.1 GCF_000344295.2 Campylobacter showae CC57C
ACGTAACGCAAGAGGAGATAGACGATTTTGGTTTTAGGTGCGCAGATATCGTTTGCGACGAGGAGAAAAACGCTACGCTAGTACCTTTAAGAGCCGCTCTTGATAGAAAAGATACCGATTTCGTAGTTAAATTTATAAAAGATAACAACCTAAGCGTAGACGTAGAGATGAGAGATAAAAGAACCCCCTTGATGTATAGCTCTTTTAGAAACGACGTAAGTACCTTTAAGGCTTTGATAAATTTAGGAGCCGACATAAGAGCTAAAGATAGATTCGACTTATCTCCTATGGCTTACGCCATTATGTTAAACTCCCTTGATACCGCCAAAATACTACTAGGAAAAGGGGTTAAATTTGAAGAGGTGGAGTATTTATCGCCGCATATTTATACAAACAGATACTATGATTCTTCCAGATTTGAATCCATAATAATAAACGGCGATGTTAATATAACAATACGATACAAATACGAGCAAGGAGAGTTTGAAACGGACTTAAACGATCCCCAATGCGTAGAGTCTAGCACCAGGTATAAATCGGATCCATTTTTCTACGTAGTAAATAGAAATCTAACCCAAATGGCAGAGCTAATGCTAAGCACGGGGTATAAACCCAAAGAGTTTAAAATGGGTATCGGGCTAGAAGGCATAAAAGACGAAGAGAAAAATAGACCGTTAAAGCTAAGCGGCTGGGCATATCTAGGCAACTACGAAAACTACGAACCTATGCTTGAGGTATTTATAAAATACGACCTCCCTAACGCTCCAAATAAAGAGCAACTAAAGGAGGCGTATAAAGTGTGCAATGATAACTTAAAATCTTTTACGGAAGCAAAAGAAAAATACATCTATGAGATGAACAAGGGCAGAGACAAATAAGGCGAAGAGAGGTTACGCAAAAACAAGAAATATAAGCACTTATGTACAGAGTGCCTATATCATGAAGGTCTTTTACAATACAAACCAAAGCCGATA
>NZ_AOTD01000140.1 GCF_000344295.2 Campylobacter showae CC57C
ACTAAAATCATAATTTACGTTTGCGTTAAACCCGTTTACGCCGCTTATCATATTAATCCTTTTAAGCCTTTATATCCACGCTCTTAGCGTTAAATTTCATCATCACCTCAAGTTCTTCTAAATTTTTTCTAGTATTTTGCTCTAGCTCTTTGTCGTATTTTCTGTTTTTATCCAGCATCTTTTGCGTTCGCTTTTCTTGCTCGATTAGCTTTTCTAGGCGTTTTTGTGCCTCTTTCATATCCTCTTGCATTATTTCAAAGAGGCTTTTTGATTCTTTGCCGTCGGAAGTTATGTTAGAGTTGCCGCTTAAAGCAGTGCTACCGGGCAAAAGCGACTCTTGCATTTTTTGAAACGCTAGTACATATTCTCGGTAATCCTTGCTAAGCCCGTCAAGCTCGCTTCCTTTGATGCCGTAGATGTTGCGCGAATCAATAAAGGCGTCCAGCTTTTGTCTGTATTCTTTGCCGCTTATGCTTTTGTCATAACCTTGCATCTTGCCCCAAACCGTAGTTTCGCCCTCTCGTACGTCTAAATTTGAGTTTATTACGGCTGCTATCAAGCCTCCTTTGGTTATACTACCGTCAGAGTTAGTGTATCTTTCGCCGTGAGGATTTATAAACACGCTCACGTTTTCGCTCTCTTTGCCGCCGTTATTGTTATCAAAGATATTGGTTGACGGCTTATATTGCGGCGTCGTTGTTAACTCATGATATGAACTATTAAAAAATAGCGTTTCCATATTGGTTTTCCCGGACTTATCGTCAAAGGCGCTACGTGCCGACGCATAGTCGTAGATGTTTTTATTTACTTTAGTTACTTTTAGACTTGATTTCTCGTACTCGTATCCTTGAGGAAATTTGGCAAGGTCTTCTTTGTTAAAACTTTCTTTGGAATTTAAAACGTCCTCGCCGACTACTTGGGATAAAATTTTATATGCATTGCCGACTGTTTTTGCTATGTCGATTTTTGAAAACATTTTATTAAATGCAATAGCCTTATCATTTACGTTCACGAGAGATTTTAAGGTATCAGAGTGGATTTTGTAGTCCTTTGGGATACCTGCGGCTTCGTTAAATTCGGATGTAAAATATCCATCCTCATCGACTTTGTAGCCTAAAACTTCGTTAAATTTGTGCTCGGCTGTGTCAGGCTGCGAGATTTCATTTTGTTTTAAAAACTCAGTTTTTGAGCCATGCTTAACATTTACGTTTAGGGAAAAACTTTGTCTAGAAAAAGCGGAATAGTTGTTAAGAGCGTTTATCATATTAATCCTTTAAAACGAGCTTTAAACTATATCGGCAAATTTGAGAAAAAATTTAGGGTAAAGATAAGAAAGGCTATCAAATTTAGCCACCGTTTCGAGAGCTGAATTTGATCCAAATTTGACGGATTGCCAAATTTTAACAAAACAATTAGCGGAAATATTTTAAGATGGATTTAAATGCTGCGACGAAAATTTTGTCCCAAGACTAGGCATGTAGTCTGTCGCAGGGCAAAATTTTCTAGCTTATTTAAAGACGCTTAAAAGATATCGCACAAAATTTACTTTTCGCTGGACTTTTTTGTCGCCAGATCGCATTTGGCGCCGCGGGTAATCATCAAGGACTGATCGTAAAATAAAGTAAGCACCACCGAAACACCCACGCCAAGCGCTAGCGAAACCGTCGTGGTCGTGATCGCGTTATCGAAAAATATGATTAGATATTCGTTTTTCTTAGCGATATCAGGCTCGTTTAGAAACGAAAATAGTGCCAATATGCCCTTATACGCATAAACTCCGGGTACCATCGGCAAAAGTGCGGGAAATGCGATGATTTCGGCGGGCACCTTGAGCCGTTTGGCAAAGAGCATACCTAAAATCCCGCTTAAAAAAGAGACTATGAGAGTGGCGACGCTGATGTTAAAAAATCCCATCTGCATGATCCAAAAGCGGCTAGCGTGCGCAAACGCGGCAAGCAGCGCACAAAATGCGAGAGTCCTTTTTGGCGGCGAGCTAGCATAGGCAAAGCCAAGCCCCGCCACCGCGGCAAAAGCGCCGTCTATAAGCGTCGCAGTAAAAAGCTCAAACATGTAAAATCTCCGCATTGCTAAGCGAGAGCGTGATATAGACGCCCACCGCGATGCAAAGTATCAAGATGCCCGTGCTTACGGCTCTACTGATGCCTACAAGCGTGTTGTCGTTTAGGATATCAAAGACCGAGTTTATGAGAAAAACGCCCGGCATCAAAAATAGTATCGACGAGCCGATCGCGACGTCGCTAGTGTGCGTGAAGCCGTAAAATACGCCAAGATAGGCGATAAAAGAGACGACAAACGAGACTAGGACGTACTGGATTTTTAAATTTACGCCCATTTTAGCAAGCGCGAATTTAAGGTTATATCCAACAAGCGTCGCGAAAAATACGCATACGACCGAGCCCGCATCTCCGCCGAAAAGCCTGCAAAACGCCGCATTTGCAAGGCTGATCAAAATAAGCGAGCTTGTAAATTTATTCGCGCCTATTCGCATGACGCCCTCAAACTGCTCTTTGGCCTCATCTAAGCTCAAATTTTCATCCAAAATCCGCCAGCTAAGCGACGAAAGCTCGGAAATGCGGTTAAAGCTCACCTGCCCTAGCGGGATCTTTTTCACGTAGGTTCGGCGCAGGGAGTTGTCGGCCGAGTCCATGACGCTAATGGTAAAATATTTCACGAAAATCGTCACGCTAACGTCGTATCCGTAGCGCCTAGCCACGCGGTCCACGCACTTTTCTACGCGCGCGGTATAGGTGCCCGCACTCACCATCGCGCTCGTGTAGTCAGAGAGAAAATCGGTTAAAATTTGGATATCGGGCTTCGCGCTCATTTTTCGGCGGTTTTAAATTTGATAAAAAACAAAGCAAGCTGCGCAAACAGCATAAGCTTCATCGTCCATTCGCTAGCCGCGTGCATCTGAGCAAACTCGGCCGTCTGCGTCGCCGCCTCGCCAGCGGCCTGTGCATCCATGACGAAAGGCGTGAAGTAAAACACGAACGAGAGCGCGAGGGCTAAATTTATCGCGCAAAGCATACCCATACTAAATTTGGCGGCAAATTTGACGCTGGATCTAATCGAGGCAAGCTCGTAAAGCGCGGCTATGACGCTAACGACTAGCAAGGCGTAGTTAAATTTAACAAATATCGTAGCCATGAGTTTGCCGCTTTGAAAATGCGTAAGTACGCCGTCGCCAAGGACACTCTGCGGATAAAAAATAGTAGGCGCGACTAGTGCGCCCAAAGCCAGCTCCGTGCCGATGAGCGCACCAAAAAGTAAAAAATAAACGCTTTTCATGATTTTCCTTTTTTTGATTTACTGCACGCATTTTAGGGTTATAGCATTTAAAATTCGCTAAATTTGAGCAAGAAGGGCGGAAATTTGCGAGCCCAAAATTTTACGCAAGATCGGTCAAATTTGGTTTTTCACCAAAGCACAAACCGCACGCAAATTTAGAAATTCGCAAATAAATTTTTAGCGACGAATCCGCGGTCAAATCCGGCTAAATCCTTGTAAAACTCCGCCTCGAAGCCGTTAAATTTAAGCGCGCTTTGCATACTTTCTCGCTGATCGTAGCCTATCTCGCAGGCTAGGTATTTTACGCCGCGGTTTCGCGCGAGAAGTACGATATTTTTTAAAATTTCATCGCCCGCCGCGCCGCCAAACAGCGCCTCGTGCGGCTCGTTTAGCACGAATTTATCAAGCCCGTAATCCTGCGCGATATAAGGCGGGTTTTAAACGAGCAGGTCAAAGCGCCCGTAAATTTGATCTAGATACGCGCATTTTACGAACTCTATCCTATCCTCTACGCCAAATTTCGCGGCGTTCTCGCGAGCTAAATTTAACGCATCGTCGCTGATATCTGAGGCTATGATTTTAGCGTTTGAGTTTAGCGCGAGGCAGATGCTGATTATCCCGCTTCCGACTCCTATCTCGGCGACTAGGGGCGGCCCATTTTGCGCGGGTAAATTTGATAAAACTTCAAGCGATCTTTCGACTAAAATTTCAGTTTCCGGGCGCGGGATCAAGACACCCTTTTTTACGTTAAAAGTAAGTCCGTAAAAGCCCGCCTCGCCCGTAATATACTCTAGCGGCTCGTGATTTGCGAAGCGTTTTATAAGCGCGAAAAATCCCTCCGCATCCTCTAGCTCGCGGTTTAAATTTAAAAATATCCACTCGATTTTTACGCCGAGGTAGCTCATCAAAAGCGCCCCGGCTACGCGCGCCGGATTTGCGCCGTTTATCTCGCATGCTGGAGCTATCTGCGAGGCGGCTGCTTTTAGCGCGTCATTTACCGTCATTTTCGAGCTCGTTTATACGCTCAAAGAGGCTCGGGTGCGAGTGATAGAAAAAGGCGTAGAGCGGATGAGCCCTCGGGAAGGCCTTGTTTTCGGAGCCTAGTTTTTTTAGCGCGCTTATCATGTCGTCTTTGTTTGAAACCTCGCCAGCGAATTTATCGGCGCCAAATTCGTTCGCGCGGCTAAAATACGAGCTAGCGGGCGAAAATAAAAATCCGAAAATCGGCGAAAAAAGTAGCAAAAACACGATCGTTCCGCCGCCTCCGCTATGAAACCCCAACGCCTGATACGCCGCATCGGGGATGTTACCGAATATCAAAAACATCGCAAAAAGCATAACCGCGCTTAGAGCGATCATTTTTAGGATATCTTTGTGCTTAAAGTGCCCGAGCTCATGGCCCAAAACGGCGATTATCTCATCTAGGCTTAGTTTTTTAACGAGCGTGTCGAAAAGCACCACGCGTTTAGTCGCGCCAAGGCCGCCGAAATAGGCGTTTAAGCGGTTGTCGCGCTTACTAGCGTCTATCGTAAAAACGCCACTACTTTTAAACCCGCACTGCGCTAAAAGCCCTTCTATACGGCTTTTTAGCTCGCTCTCTTCTAGCGGCTGCATTTTGTTAAAAATTGGCGCGATGAGCGTCGGATAGATGAGATTTAT
>NZ_AOTD01000141.1 GCF_000344295.2 Campylobacter showae CC57C
CAAGAACAAAAAATGATAAAGATAAAACACATAAACGAAGATGATTACGCGCGGATTTTCGTATTCGGCGATATGCACGGCTGCCTCGGGCTTTTTAATCTGATGATTAAAAAGATAAATTTGACCAAAAAGGATTTGGTTATTATTTTAGGCGATAGCTGCGACCGCGGCGAGGATACGATCGGACTATACAAAAGATACGCCGAGCTCGTTAGAAAAGGATACGCGCTGATCCACGTACTAGGAAATCACGAGAAAATGATGATGGACGGGTATTTTGGCGGCGACTCGCTAGATCATCAAATTTGGCTTAGAAACGGCGGCGATAAAACCAAAAGGTCGATCTACAAGCGAAATTTAAACAGCTTCGCGCTCTCGTGGCTAAAGGATTTTATCGGTGACATGCCCCACGTCGTGAGCTCGGAGCAAAGCATATTTGTCCACGCAGCCTTTGACGGCGACAAAAGCGAAGAGGAGCAAGACGAGGACTACGTACTGTGGAGCATAGAGCCATTTTGGGAGAGTAATAATACGGGCAAGAGGATATTTCACGGGCACGTCGCAAGCGAGGAAAATAGGATAACCAGACGCGCAAATAACGTCTTTTCGATGGACGTGGGTGCCGTGTTTTTTAAGCGCCTAGTTATCATGGAGATAAAAAGCGGCGAGAAATTTGA
>NZ_AOTD01000142.1 GCF_000344295.2 Campylobacter showae CC57C
AGGGAGCTCTTTTGCTTCGGCTTTGCCTCGTGACTGCAAAGCAGAGCGCAATTCAAGCCTCCACCCTCTTTACAACAAAGTAAAAAACAACCTCAAACGGTTGTTTTTTACTTAAAAGCCCAAATTTTTATTTTTCAAATTTCCTTTGCGTTTTTCGCAAACACGTTTAGCGCCGAGGCGCGTTTTTTACAAATTTCTTTATATTCATACTCGGGAACGCTATCTATCACGATACCCGCTCCAGCCTGTACGAAAATTTCGGCAAATTTTTCCCCGAGTTCGTCGTCTTTTAAATTTGACTCGTTTGCGCCGTCAAGGTGCGGGTCTTGCCCGCGAGCATCAAATTTGGCGTCAAATTTGCGCACAAATATCGCGCTTCTAATCAAAATCGCCATTTGCGCGTCGCCGTTAAAGTGGAAAAATCCGATACCGCCGCCGTATGCGTTGCGCCTATAGGGCTCAAGCTCGGCGATGATCTCCATGGCGCGGATCTTTGGCGTACCGCTGAGCGTGCCTGCGGGGAAGATGCTGCCGACTGCGTCAAACGCGTCTAGATCGCCCGCCTTTGCACCGTAGACGTCGCTTAGGATATGCATCACGCTCTCGTAGCGCACGATGCGCATGGCGTTTTTGACCGCGACGCTTTTTGGTTTGCTAACGCGGCCGATGTCGTTGCGGGCGAGGTCGATGAGCATTTTGTGCTCGGCTAGTTCCTTTTCGTCGCTTAGCAGTTCGCGCTCGAGCGCGGCGTCCTCTATCGCGTCTTTGCCGCGTCCGCGAGTGCCGGCGATAGGCGCGACGTAGATCTTGCCCTCTTTTATCTCGCAGACTAGTTCGGGGCTAGAGCCCGCGACGTCGCCGTACGGGGTCGGAAAGTGAAACATATATGGACTCGGATTTGCCTCGCTAAGCTCTCGGTAGAAGTCTAGGCTATCCATATCCGAGGCTAGTTTTAGCTGTTCGCTTAGCACGACTTGAAAGACATCGCCGCTTTTTAGGTACTCTTTGGCGCGTTCGGCGATACTCAGAAAATGCGCTTTTTCGCCGTCTAAATCGGTTAAAATTTTATATTTACTCTGTCTTTTTGCGCGCTGTTCTTGGGCGGCCGCTTCGTCGTCTGCGCTAAATTTAACGAGGAAATCATAATACCGCTCGCGGTCGCCGTAAAAGCTGTAAATTTTGCTATTTTTATCAAAGTGCAGGTAGGCGCAGGCATTGGCATAGAAAAAGTCTGGGAAATCGTACTGCGAGGCGTTAAATTCGGGTATTTTTTCAAAATATTTTATCCCGCCGTAGCCGAGCACTCCAAACAATCCCGCAAAAGGCGCGTCAAATTTTTGAGCTTTAAAGTAGCTCTTAAGTCCCGCAAAATCGGTCTGCTCGCTGCTGATATACTCGCAGTCGATACCGACGATGGTCTGCGTCGTGTCCTCGGCGAGGTAGGAGTTGGCGAATTTTTCGCGGATCTTTTCGTAATAAAAAACGGGGCTCAAAAGTAACATAAAATATCCTTTAATGAGCGTAGATTATATAAAAATTAAGCTTAATTTTCATTTGACGGCGGCGTCAAAAAGCTCGCGCTCTAGCCTTTGCGCTGCGTCTAGGGCGGGACAGTCAAAGACGCCGTATCTAGCCGCGATGCTTTTTATATCCTCAAAGTTCACGACCGTTTTGCCGTCTCTTTTTTGAAATAAAAACTTAAACGGAAGCTCTAGCGCAAGGCTTGGTTCGCACTCTATTAAAGGCGCAAGTACGCTCGGCGCGCCGAAAATCACAGTGACCGACGGCGTCAAATTTACTCCCGTTTGCGCGGCGAAAACGTGATGAGGCACTATGGCAAATTCGCTAATATCCTTCATATCAAGCAGTCTTTGAAATCTCTTAACCGCAGCTTCTAGTTCCAGCTCGCTCTGGCCTGCCGTGACGCCTGCAAAGGCCAAATTTAACCCCGCAAAAATCATCAAAAACAATCTTTTCAATAACTTCCCTTTTTTAAATTTTAAAATTAATTTTACCCAAAAACGGCTAAAATCGGATTTTACTTTAAGGCGAGATTATGGAAATTTTATCGGTTGCGTCGGTCGGATACGTGTGTTTGGGGCTTTTTGTCGGCTTTTTGTCTGGATTTTTGGGCATCGGAGGCGGCGCGGCGGCTGTGCCGATACTCGTGTTTTTGGGCTTTGACGTTAAATACGCAATCGGCGTGAGCGTCCTTCAGATGGTTTTTAGCTCGGTTTACGGCTCGCTTTTAAATATAAAAAACAAAAACGTCGATCTAAAACCCGCTTTGGTGCTAGGCGTCGGCGGCTTTTGCGGGGCGAGCGCGAGCGGCTTTATCGTGGCGAGCGTACCGTCTAAGTTTTTGCTTCTAACGCTTATCTGTATTCAAACTTTTAACGTTATTAAGCTATTTTTTAAAAACCCAGAGCCAAAAGGCGCGCAAAATCCATCTCTCGTTCCGCTTTTTTTCGTCGGACTTTTTGTCGGTGCGGTGGCTATCAGCGTGGGTATCGGCGGCTCGGTTATCATCATGCCAGTTTTGATAAATTTTCTCAACTATGATATAAAAAAGGCCGTCAGCACGGGGCTATTTTTCGTGATATTTTCGTCGATTTCAGGTTTTATCAGCCTATCCTCGCAGGGGCTCGTGCAGTACGAGGTTGGCGTTTTAGTCGGTATCGGCTCGCTTATAAGCGTGAGATTTGGCGTGGCTTTAGCACAAAAAATCGACCGCACCGTCCAAAAAAGATGTTTACTCGCACTCATCTGTACGACGCTAATTATAATGATAAATAAGCTCTTTGCTTAAATTTAGTATTTGCGGTAAATTTTGTTTTGCTAAATTTTACCGCTTTAATAGCTGAAACTACTCGTCCAAATTTTATAAAATTGCGTCAAATTTTGGCGAGTTCAGAAGTTCGCATAAATTTAAAACAATACGGTCAAATTTATGGGAAGTGCGGGAGCGAGGTAAATTTATTGCGCCAGCTCCCGAGAATAAATCAGAAATTTTCTAAAAATCCGCCGTCGCTTAGTTTTAGCTCGAGATCCTTTACGTACTCTTCGGCCGCTTTTTGGTATTCGTTTTTGCTAGCGATTTTTATCGTGCCGTTTTTGTTAGTAAACTCAAGGTTTCTCTCTCTTGCAAATTTTACTGTCTGTTTTACGATATTTTCAAGCGAATTTTCGCCGTTAAATTTAAGAGCGATAAAGGCGTCAAACTGCGAAAAATTCGCGGGTACATTTAGTTCGTCGGCAAATTTTATGACAGGTTCGTCTGCGGCACTAAAATACTCAAAATATCCGCGTGCACGTTCTTTTAGGCGACTCTTACCAACTTCATAAGTAATTTTCGGACGTTCGTAAGTCGTTAGCTTAGCGCAGTCTGCGGCCAAAATCTCCATAAAACCAAAATACGCCGATTTTACCGCATTTTCGTCGTCTTTTAAAAGCGCTGCGACGTCGGCAAAATTTATGCTTGCCGGATATACGTCGGTAAAGACTTGATAAAGCCAGTCATACTCAGGCTTCATTAAGACGTTGCTAATATTTTTGTAGCCGCCTCTTTCTTTATTAAAGCCTGCCGAGATATGTAGCTTGCAAAGTTCGTCGGCGCCGATATTTACGTTAAAGTCATTTGGAACGAGTTCTTTGTGTACTATCATACTGCGTCTAAAAACCTTGTTTGTTAAAAAGTCGAGTGTCTGTTCTTTTTCTATGCGCGAGCTAAAATTTGCGTCTATATACGAGTCAAATTCTTCTATTCCCAAATTTGACTGAAAAACGTCCTCGAGCCCTACTTCGGCAAGATAGGCGAGATTGTTTTTGTCTAAACTATCCGCAAAATCCTTAAAATAAATCGGATAGTTAAAAGCTTCCAAATATTCGTGTGCGATATAGGAATCGTTTGTTGAGAGTATATGATCGATGTGAAATTTTAGGCTATCATAATTTACGAAAATTTGGCTTACATTGCCGTCTTTTTGGCAAAATTTGGCGTATTCTCCAAGCACTTTTAAAAGCTCTCTTGCTTTTGCTACTCTTGCCACTTCGCCCTCTATACCGCGCGTGCCAAACATTAAAAAATCCCTGATCGTATCCTTGATCTTCCAGCCAGGATAGACGTTGTAGCTCACGTACGCCACGCCGTTTGGGCTCAAAAATCGCTTGATTGTTTTTAGGATTGCGTCCTTTACGACGTCCGGCACCCAGCTATAAACGCCGTGGCAGATTATATAGTCAAATTTGCCGTAATCTCTCACGTCCGCATCCGTAAAATCGCAGATATCTTTTGCCATAAATTCGATATTATCCACGCGCATTTGCTCGGCTAGCTCTTTGGCTTTATTTATCTGCACCTCGCTTAGGTCTATGCCTAGCACCTTTGCCTGCGGATTTGCGATGGCAAAAGGAAATAAATTTCCGCCGTAGCTGCAGCCTATTTCCAGCACTCTAGCCGTCTTGGACGGCGGCGGAGTTAGCGATAAAAACGAAGCCAAAGCCTCAAGTCGCGCAGGCGAAGTCTCTGCAAATGCAGCCGAGATATATGGAAGCTCGTCGTAGGATTTTTGGATGTCGTTCATTTTAGAGCCTTAGGTTAAAATATTTTTACGATGATACAGCAGTGCCTATTAAATGCGGGTAAATTTAGGCGGTTAAGGCCGCCTAAATTTGATTAAAATTTAAGCCCGAAAACAGCCGAAGCGATAAAGACGACGGTTGCCGTGATGAGAAAAATGCCGATGATATTTAGCCAGATTCCAGCCTTTATCATCGAGCTGATTTTTACGTAGCCAGAGCCGTATGCGATGGCGTTTGGCGGCGTGGCGACGGGTAGCATAAAGGCAAAGGTAGCCGCCATAGCGACCGGGATCGTAAATAGCATAACGTTTGCGCCGGAGTATCCAAGCCCCGCGCTAACGCCTGCAATGACGGGTAAAAAGGCCGCTGCGGTGGCGGTATTTGACGTGATCTCGGTTAGGAAAATGACGAGCGTTACGACGGCCATGATGATCGCCGCGATAGGCAGCGCGCCGAGTGCCGAGACCTGATGTCCGATCCAAAGCGACAGCCCGCTGCTGCTAAACTGCGCCGAGAGCGACAGCCCGCCGCCAAAGAGTATGAGGATATCCCACGGCAGCTTTTTGGCGCTATCCCAGTCGATGAGGCGTTCGCCGCTTTTGTTTGCGGGTACGATAAATAGCAAAATCGCCGTACTCATGGCGATTATGGCGTCTAGACTGGCGATTTTTATATCAAAGGATTTTAGGATAAAACCTAGCGATATCCAGCACGCGGCCGCTGCTACGAAGATGACTCCGACAAGCTTTTCTGGCGTGGTTATAGGGCCGAGCTTATCTAGCTCGTCTTGGATAACTTTTTTGCCGTTTGGTATCTCGCCGATTTCAGGCTTAAAGAGTACGTAGGTGAGCAAAAACCAACACGCCGCAAGCATAACGACGCTAAGCGGTACGCCCACTAACATCCACTCAAAAAAGCCGATCTCGATGCCAAATTCGTTTTTCATATACGCCACTAGCAGGGCGTTTGGCGGAGTACCGATGATGGTGCCAACCGAGCCGATAGAGGCGGCTAGGCGATGCCTAACATCAGCGAGATGCCGAAATTTGAGCTAAAGGTGCTCGTTTTTTCTTTTATCTCTTTTGCTATGTCGCGGCCTTTGTGAAATACCGTATTCATAAAGCCGCCTTGCACGCCTTTGCGTGAAATTTCGTCCAAATTTGCCACATCCTCGATTGCCGTAAACGTCCATTTCTGTGTCGTTAGACGTCCGACCAAATGTAGTACGCTTAGGCCCACTGGCAGCATCATTATGGCGGTTGCGGTGTTGCTCACCCACATGGATAAAAACCCCGTCGCCACCATAAATCCAGCCACCAGCCGCCTAGGGCTCGTGCCAACTAAAAGCACGATGCCAAGGGCGATTCTGGTGTGCAGATTCCACCTTTGCATAGCAAGGGCTAGCACAAAGCCGCCCATAAAAAGATAGATCGTGTCCGAAGCATACGGCGCCGCGACTACCTTAAATGCATCGACGCCAAGCACCGGAAACGCCACCATCGGAACCAGTGCGGTTGCTGGCAGGGCGATGGCCTCGGTCATCCACCACGCCGCCATCAGTGCGGCTACAGCGGCAACGACGGGCATGGCTTCTACATGCAGCTTTTTACCTTTTGCTGCAGCTAGGGCGATGTCTCCGGCGTTTGCGGGGAAGATTTTATAAACCCAAATCGCTAGCAAAACGCCTAGCACCAGCCCGATGAGCTCGACTCGGTTTGTTCTTCTGTCGATAGGAATGTTTGGATTTGCCATGATAACTCCTATACTTGAGATAATTTATAATACATCCAAAAAGCTTATAGCTTAAAAAATTCTTTTGCTTTAAAATTGATTTTTTACTAAAGTGTTGATAAAAGTAACAACGATTTTAGTTAAAGCGATTTTAGGTATAATTACGGGTTAAAAATTTAAAATCACGGAAGCGAAAATGAACGCAAACGACACCATAAAAATCACGGGCGCGCGCGAGCACAACCTGAAAAATTTAAACCTCGAAATCCCAAAAAACAAGCTCGTAGTTTTCACCGGACTTAGCGGCAGCGGCAAGAGCACACTAGCGTTTGACACGCTTTACGCCGAGGGGCAGCGCAGATATATGGAGAGCCTTAGCAGCTACGCCAGGCAGTTTCTAGACCGCGTAGGCAAGCCCGACGTCGATAAGATCGAGGGCCTCACGCCCGCCATCGCGATAGATCAAAAAACCACGTCTAAAAACCCGCGCTCGACCGTGGGCACGATAACGGAAATTTACGACTACCTACGCCTTCTTTATGCAAGGGTCGGCATCCAGCACTGCCACAAGTGCGGCAAACCGATCTCTAAAATGTCGGCTAGCGACATCATAAACGAGATCCAAAAGCTGCCCCAGGGCGCTAAAGTCGTCATCTACGCTCCGCTCGTGCGCGAGAAAAAGGGCACGTGGGCGGATCTGATCGAAAATTTACGCGGTAAAGGCTACGTGCGCGCCCAGATAGACGGCGTGCAGGTGAGATTAGACGAGGAGATCGAGCTAGCTAAAACCAAAAAACACACGATAAAGCTCATCGTAGACCGCATCGTGATAGACGCGGATAACGCACAGCGCCTAGCCCAAGACGTGGAAAAAGCGTTAGGAGAGAGCTACGGCGAGGTCGAGATCGAGATAGCAAACGCCGAAGAACTCGGGCTAAAGGAGAGCTTCATCCACTACAGCGAACACTCGGCATGCTTTGATTGTAAAATTTCATTTACGCCGCTCGAGCCGCTTAGCTTTAGCTTCAACTCCCCAAAAGGTGCGTGCGAGAGGTGCGACGGACTGGGTATCAGATATAGCCTGGATCTCACCAAAGTGATCGACGAGGAAAAAAGCATCGAAGGCGGCGCGATAAAGCTACTTTACGGCTACAACATGAGTTATTATTATAAATTTTTGCTAGCTTTTTGCGAGCAAAACGGTATCGACGTCAAGCGCCCTTACTGCGAGCTTAGCGAGGATGAAAAGCGCCTCGTACTCTACGGCAACGTAAAAGAGGTTGAGTTTTTCTGGAAGCGAAACAAACTACTGCGTAAATTTGAAGGTGCGCTAAAAATCACTCACGGACTGCTAAAGGACTACAAGGATTTTGACGAATACATGAGCGAGAAGGTCTGCGACGACTGCGGCGGACACAGGCTAAAGCCGCAAAGCCTAGCCGTCAAGGTCGCGGGGTGCGGTATCGGCGAAATTTTAGATATGAGTATCGAAAACTGCACCGCGTTTTTTTCAGACGAGTCAAATTTTAGCTACCTTAGCGAATACGATAAAACGATCGCAAAGCCGATATTTAAGGAGATAAACGAGAGGTTATTTTTCCTCTACGACGTTGGACTTGGCTATCTCTCGCTTGGACGCGACGCGCGCACGATCAGCGGCGGCGAAGCGCAGCGTATCAGGATCGCAAGCCAAATCGGCTCGGGCCTTAGCGGCGTGATGTACGTACTAGACGAGCCTAGCATCGGTCTGCACGAACGCGATACGCTAAAGCTCATCAAAACGCTGCGAAATTTACAAGCCAAAGGCAACTCGGTGATCGTCGTCGAGCACGATAAAAAGACGATCGAGGAGGCCGACTACGTCGTGGATATCGGGCCTGGAGCCGGGAAATTTGGCGGGCAGATAGTCTTTGCCGGCGACGTGAAAAGCCTGCTAGGCTCAAGCACGCAAACAGCGCTTTACATAAACGGCGAAAAGGAAATCGACTATCAAAAAAACCGCAAAAGCGACACCTGGCTCGAGATCTCAAACGTAAATATCAACAACATATCAAATTTAAGCGCGCGCTTTCCGCTGCGAAATTTGGTCGGTATCACGGGAGTTTCAGGATCTGGTAAAAGCTCGCTCGTGCTGCAAACTCTTTTGCCCGAGGCGCAGGAACAGCTAAACCGAGCTAAAAAAGTAAAAAAGGTCGCCGGGGTAAATTTGAGCGGACTAGAAAATCTAGACAAAGTGATCTACCTCGATCAAAGCCCGATCGGTCGTACTCCGCGCTCAAACCCTGCCACCTACACGGGCGTGATGGACGAGATCAGAGGGCTTTTTGCGCAGACTAAGGAAGCCAAACTGCGAGGCTACAAGATCGGCAGGGTTAGCTTTAACGTCAAGGGCGGACGCTGCGAAAAGTGCCAAGGCGAGGGCGAGATCACGATCGAGATGCACTTTTTGCCAGACGTAAACGTAGTTTGTGACTCGTGCGGCGGCACCCGCTACAACGCCCAGACGCTAGAAATCCTCTACAAAGGCAAAAGTATCGCCGACGTGCTAAATATGAGCATCGACGAGGCGGTGGAGTTTTTTAAATCCGTGCCTAAAATCGCCAGCAAACTAACGACGTTGCAAGACGTGGGCCTAGGCTACATCACGCTGGGGCAAAACGCCGTGACGCTAAGCGGCGGCGAGGCGCAGCGCGTGAAGCTGGCAAAGGAGCTCAGCCGCTCGGACACGGGAAATACGCTCTATATCCTTGATGAACCGACTACGGGACTGCATTTTGCCGACGTCGATAGGCTCGTGCGCGTGCTGCACCATTTGGTCGATCTTGGCAACTCGGTCTTTGTCATCGAGCACAACATGGACGTCATCAAAAACTGCGACTACATCGTCGATATGGGACCCGAAGGCGGCGCAAAGGGCGGTAAAATCATCGCGCAGGGCAGCGTAAAAGAGGTCGCCAAAAATCACGCAAAAACGGGCAGTTATACGGGCAAATTTTTAGCCGAGGAGCTGGAAAATATGAAAAACGCGGCAAAAAAGGCGAAGAAAAAATAAAAACTTTAAAAGTTTGTAACGGATCAAATTTGCGGTATAAATTTGATGATTTGCGGGATCAACCGCGCCAAATTTGGCTAGCAAAAACTGCGGTAAATTTAATGAAAGGTACAAATGAGGCTTTGGACGATAAGTTTTAAATATCTCGACGCAAAGGGGCTAGTCGCACTTTGGCGCGAGGCTCTGCTAGCTAAAAATGTGCTGGCGGGGCTAACTAAAGGGTACAAAAATCACCCGCAGCTTGACCGCTTTTACGCGCATGAAAACGCGTGTAAGGCGATAAACGCGTATCTGGCGGAGGTTTACGCGCAGGCCTGCGCTCGCGGGTATAAATTCGACGCGGCAAAAGTAGGCGAATTTGACGAGCGAAATTTGGCTAAAATAGCCGTCACTCGCGGACAGATCGAGTATGAATTCGCATTTTTGCAAGAGAAGCTAAAATCACGCGATATTAAGGCTTATGAGCGAAATTTAAGCGTAAAAAATATAGAAATCGCGAGCATTTTTAAAGAGGTCGAGGGCAAAATCGAGCCGTGGGAAAAGGTGAAAATTTAGCTCCGTCTTTTTGGCTTGCTTGCGCAAATTTGATTAAAAACGCCAAAATAAATTACGTCGATTTTCCCGAAAATTACAGCAAATTTCGAGCGTTAAATTTAGATATTTAAAACGTCGTAAAATGGCGCAAATTTGGCGCTAGGCCGATGTTCGGCTTTGAGCGGGTAAATTTGATTTTGCGTTTCGGCGATGTATGGACGATAAGATAAAAATCTAGCACGAATGGCGCTGCGACAAAATATAAAATTTACGAGCCAGAGTGGATATTTGCTAAATTTAGCGTTTTAAATTTGACGTCAAATTTAAAGGACGAAATAGTTAAATTTAAAAAGGCGAACCTGACGTCAAATTTCCGTCAAATTCGCCTTTGTTTTCAGAAATAAAACTGCACCGACTGGCCAAATTTACAATCGAATTTGACAGATCGGCGAGTTAAATTTACTCCGCTTTCATCTGCTCGGCGGCAGGCACTTTAGGTAGTCCCGGCATCAGCATCGTCGATCCGCTAACCGCTACGATAAAGCCCGCTCCGCCGCGGATCTCAAGCGCGCTAACCTCGAAGCTAAAGCCCTTGGGTCGTCCTAGCAGCTTGGCGTCCGAGCTAAAGCTATACTGCGTTTTTGCGACGCAAACTGGAAAGGCGTCAAAGCCTAGGCGCGAAATCTCGGCTAGATCCTCTTGCGCGCGCGGACTAAAGACCACTTCTTTTGCGCCGTAAATTTTAGTCGCGATCTTTTCGATCTTGGTTTTTACGGGGTCGGCGGGCTCATATGTGAAGTTTATCTCATGCGCCTGTTTTTCGCAGATTTGCGCAACTTTTTTAGCTAGATCCTCTGTGCCCACGCTTCCTTTTAAAAAGCCCTCGCACACGCTAAACTCGGCTCCCGACTCCTCGCAAAGAGCGCGCACGTGAGCGATCTCCTCGTCCGTATCGGTCGCGAATTTATTGAGCGCGACGATGACGTTTTGGTTGAAATTTTTTAGATTTTCTATGTGGGCTTTTAGGTTTTCGCCGCCTAGTTTTAACGCGTCCAAATTTGGCTGCGAGATGCCGTCTTTGTCGCATCCGCCGTTATATTTTAGCGAGCGGATGGTGCTTACTAGCACGACGCATTTTGGAGCGAGTCCCGCGGTGCGGCACTTGATATCGAGGAACTTTTGCGCTCCTAGCTCGGCGCCAAAACCCGCCTCGGTCACGACGTAGTCGGCTAAGTTTAGCGCAGTTTTAGTTGCGATCACGCTATTGCAGCCGTGCGCGATATTTGCGAACGGTCCGCCGTGGATGAGCACTGGCGTGCCTTCTAGCGTTTGCACGAGGTTTGGTTTTATCGCCTCTTTTAGCAGGACGCAGACGGCGTCGGCGCAGTTTAGGGATTTTGCGCGCACGAGGCTGCCCTCTTTATCGTAGGCGACGACGATATTTTCTACGCGCTCTTTTAGATTTTTTAGATCGGTTGCGAGGCATAGGATCGCCATTATTTCGCTAGCGGCGGTGATGACAAATCCGTCCTTGCGCGGAAATTTATTGCTCTTTTCAAGGCCGATTTCTATCTCTCTTAGCGAGCGGTCGTTCATATCCATGCAGCGTTTGAAAACGACGCGCGCAGGGTCGATATTTAGGGCATTGCCGTGGTGGATATGATTGTCCAGCATCGCCGCGATGAGGTTATTTGCTGAGGTGATAGCGTGAAAGTCGCCGTTAAAGTGCAGGTTGATATCCTCGCTAGGCGTCACCTGCGAGTAACCGCCGCCCGTCGCTCCGCCTTTTATACCAAAAACAGGCCCCAGGCTTGGCTCTCTAAGAGCGGCGCACACGCGTTTGCCGATACGCGCTAAGCCGTCAGATAGCCCCACGGTTACGGTCGTTTTGCCCTCGCCGTACGGCGTCGGGTTGGTCGCGGTAACTAGGATGAGGTTTGAGTCCGTCGCGTTACCCAGTCGCGGCCCAATCTTGGCTTTTAGCTTGCCGAAAGTATCCAGCGCCTCCTCGCCTAGTCCCAGTTTTGCACCGATTTTTACGATATTTTGCGGCTTTGCGCTCGCTTCTATTTCTCTGTCGCCTAGCATCGTCTTTCCTTAAAAATTTGATTTAAAATGATTTTGTAATTTTACCTCGCAAATGCGAAAAATCTCATTAAATTTTAGCCGCTCGTAATCAAATTTGGGCTAAATTTGAAGCCAAATTTGACAAAGGATCGACGATGAAGGCGGTGAATGTTTTGCTTTACGAGGGATTTACGACGATGGACGCGCTAGGACCCGCCGAGGTGCTATCTAGGGTGCTGGATGACGAGCGAAAGTGCTATGAGATAGAGTATTTCTCGGCTACTGGCGGACTCGTGGGCAGCAGTACGAGCGCTAAAATTTGGACGCGAAAGCTAGATAAGATAGCTAAATTTGACGTTTTGCTCGTGCCGGGTGGTTTTGCGGCTAGGAAGCTTGCGCATGAGGGCGAGTTTATCGCGGCTCTAGGCGATCTAACGCGTAGACACGAATATGTGATTGCGGTATGTACGGGTTCAGTGCTGCTAGCTAAAACAGGGCTTTTGGACGGCATAGAGGCCACGAGCAATAAACTATCATGGCAGTGGGTGACCTCAGAGGCTCCTAGCGTGCGCTGGGTGCGTGCGGCCAGGTGGTGCGTTAGCGGGAAAATTTACACGAGCTCGGGCGTGAGCGCGGGCATCGACGCGGCTCTGGGTTTTATCGCCGATATGCACGGGCAGGACGAGGCGCAGCGTATCGCTCGGGCGATGGAGTATGTGTGGAATAGCGACAAAAACGCAGATCTGTTTTAAATTTTAGTTTGCGGCGGTTGCTAAAATTGAGCGCTAAATTTAATCCGAGTCAAATTTCGAGGCACCGTGCCTAAAAGATGCGTGAAAAACGAATTTACAAAATTAGCCGTTCAAAAGCACGGGTATAAAAAGAGCAAATTAAGTCTGATAGGCGGAAAGTTTCCAATTTACGGCAAAAAAAGCAAATAATCCAAAACAATGCAAATTTTACTGCCAAAAATCGCGAATTTTATAAATTTAGCGGTTTTGGGCGACAGACTTATCGCTGTTTAGAGTGTTTTAAGCTTTTCGCGTACCAAGGCAACGTAAATCATCGCTAGCGTCGTCGCAAACCAGATTACGTAAGGTAAGCAAAAAACAAAAGGCTTTTCGTAGTAGTCGTATTGCACGCCGACGTTGCGGCCGATGTAGAGGTAAAATCCGCCTACGATAACAAGGTAAAACATCACGGCAACGGCGTCGCAAACGCGAACTAGCTTGCTTAGCGGGCGCTTAGGTTCTGTTTTGGTTGCGTGATCGTTATTCATTTTTTCTCCTTTATTTTTGGGAAATATTATCATAATTAGCGTAAAATTTTGATGATTTATATCAAAAGCTTGCTTTTAAAATTCAAATCAAAAGCCTGCGATAAAATTTAAGACAAAATTTAAACAAAACTCGTGTAAAATCCATCCAAAAAGCAAGTAAAAATGATAAGTAAACGGGTGCGGCGTATGGACGATGGAGTATGTCTGGAATAGCGACAAAAACGCGGATCTATTTTAAAATTTAGCTTGCGGCGGTCGCTAAAATTGAGCGCTAAATTTAAGCCGAGTCAAATTTACCGCGCCGCGCGCCAAAATCGTAAGTTTTAAAACAAACGGCTCGCTTTGCTCCGCTACCACAGCTTTAGGCAGACTTGCCCTATTATGACGGCGATAGGGGCTCCGTTTATGTCGTAGGTGTTGCTCTAGTTTGAACCAAAATCGGGCTTGACGACATTGCCTTGTATCACCCAAGTGTTGCTTGAGTTTGCGCCGTATTTGGGTTTTATTTTTCTCCCGTCAAACTCAAAGGTATTAGAGGAGTTGGCTCCAGTTTTAGGCTTTAGCACGCCGCCGTCAAATTCAAACGTATTGTGCGTGGTTGCGCCGTATTTTGGCTTTAGCTCGTTGCCCTCGTATACCCAAGCGCCGTTGCCCGCAGACCTTCCGTCCCAGTTGATTTTGGGCATTTTATCCTCCTAAAATGAGATATAAGCAATTATTTTCCGCGGCTTGCCTCTTTTGCTTTTACGGCTTCGTAAATTTCATCCGCGTTCGTCAAATTTGCGTCCAAAAACTCCTGCGCCTTTTTGAGAGTGCGCGCGCCCATGATGCCGTCTGCCTTGACGCCGATAGCTTTTTGCACGTATAAAATTTTCTCTTTTTGCGTGATCTGCGGCGCGGTTTTGGCTACGGCGGTGGAGCTTGCTTCGCGCTCTTGGTCGCTAGAGCCCTCAAATTTAGCCGTTATCTCGCGAAATTTGGCCTCCAGGCTGCGCGACGCCTCAAAGCGCTCGTCAAGCTGCATAAGAGTCGGAGCGTAACCAAAACTCGATATCGCGCCGTAGATCGCGCCGACTGCTCCAAAGCCCGCTAAAATTTTAAAAAATAGCAAAAAAGCCTCTTTGTTTCGCATGCTTTGGCGGTACTCTTTGGGCACGGAGCTGCGGCGAATCAGCGTAACCAGCGCGCTAAGAGGCGCCAAGACGCACAAAGCAACGCCCGCGCAAAGGGCTAAAAATACAAGAGTATAAATAGGCGCCATGATGTAGCGCTCGGCTAAATTTTCGCCCAAAAATCCCGCCGTAAAAACTAGCGCAATCAGCCAAAACACAGAGCCTAGCCCGAACCAAACCGCAGGCGAGTAAACGGGAGAGATTTTATCCAGGCATTTTTTCATCGTATCGCCAAGCTTGCTCGCCGCGCCCGTTGAGACGTAGCCTTCGCAGGCTTCTATCACGGCGTTTGCGGCCTCGGTTTGCGCGCCGTCCGTTTTAGCGATACGCTTTAGCGCGGAGTCTAGAGCGGGCTGCGAGCAGTAGCGCGTGAAAAATTTAAACGCCTCGCGCCTAGTTATCTTGCCGTCGGCACCCATCTTTTCTAGCATAGATATCTCGTCGGCAAAAAGATCATCAAAAAACGGCGGCCTGATAAAGGCGTAGGGCGGGTTGCTAAAGCCCACCGCCTCGTACTCCTTGCCTAGCAGGATAAAATTTAGCCTCGTTATCGCGCTAGAACCCACGTAAGAAAACAGGTGCGAGCTCTCGTCGCCGCTCTCTTCGTCTTGATAAAACGGTATCGTTTGCGAGATAAATTTGCAGGTGCGCGCGCATAAAAAGTCCAAAAGCTCGTCCGCGTAGGCGCGCGATTTTATGCGTAAATTTACGCTGGGTTTCGCGTAGGCGCTGATGTTTGCTACCGTGGTAAAGTATCCGTGCCCGCTGCACTGGGCGCACTGCACGTAGCCTGATCCCCCGCATCCGCCGCACCTAACCGTGCCAGATCCCGAGCAGCCGTAGCAGGTATTTGAGCCGCTACCGCCGCATGATGAACAGCTCTCGTAGCGATACGTTACGTAGGTGCTGCCGTCTGAGTTATACTGCGTGTGAGGGCGATTTACGCCGCCGTCGCCTCCGCACATGGAGCAGCTCTGTCGTCCGCGTCCGCCGCAGCTAGAGCAGGTTTTTTTACCGCGTCCGCCGCACTCGCCACATCGCGTCTGCCCGTCGCCTCCGCAGTTGCCGCAGCGTTCGCTCATGCTAAATGGCTTAAAATCGTAATACCTAACCGCGCTGCCTGATTTTGCGATGGCTTCTTTTGCGTCTTGTCGTAGCTCGGCGAGTAAAATTTCACGCAGATCCGCGCTATCTCTAGCCTGCAGCAAGCACTCTCTGGCGTGATTTTCGTAGCTGCGAACGTCGCCTCCGAAGTGTATCTGCTCTTTTGCGCCGCCTGCGATCTTGCTCTCCTCGCGCTTGCCGTAAAACTCCCACGTCACGCTAGCTATGGCTTCAAAATCAAAAACTTCGTGCGAAATTTCTACCAAATCCTCAGGCTTCGCTTGGTTGCCGTTTATTAGATTGCGCAGCCCTTTTAAAAACGGCTCGTGTAAACTTAGCTCGTCAAATTCGCTCATTTTAAATCCTAAATTTGATTTTACGCGTCTAGCTTCGCGCGCTTTTTTATCTCGCTTAAAAACTCCGCCCCGCCGTCGCCAAAAGCCTCGCGCGGCACGGCGTAAAACATGGAGTTTGCGATGATAACGACGACGAAACTACCGACGTAGCGAGCGTCGCTGATGACGTTATAAAAATATCTGCCCTCGCCGAATTTGCTCTTTTGCACGAAAAACTCATCCTCTAAGATCACGCTTTTTGGTCCGAATTCGCCGTAGTTTGCTTTATTTATCAGCGCGCGAGTAAGCAGCCAAGGCCGCAGCCCAGTAGCGTAAAGCAGAGTAAAAAACGTGGCCATCCACGATAGGTAGGCTAGATTTTCCACGCCGCTAAAACCGTAATCCCTAAGCAAGTCGCTAAGCTCCCTGAAGTAAAATTTGACGCACAAAAGCGTGATAAAAAACATGCCAAGAGCCGACGCCGTAAAGTCGCACATACGTATGTTTCGCATAAATTTATCGCCCTTATAAACAATCTTGCCCACCTCGCGCGTCATCGCTTTATACTCGGCGCTAGGCTTTATCTCAAATTCGGCTTTTAAATTTGACATTTGCTTCCTTTAAATTTTGATGAGATATTATCAAATTTGGCCTAAATTTACGCTATTTTTAAAATCGCCGCTAAAACGATAATTAAGCCCAAATTTAGTAAAATCGCCACCAAGACGCGAGGTCGCGTAATACGTTAAAAGGCAAACAATGCAAAGTTCAACCACGTAAATCCCGCTAAATTTAAACCAAATCAACCAATCAAATTTAAATTTAAGGCAGAATCATGAAAAGACGAGACTTTCTAAAACTAGGCGCGCTGGCTGCTGCTTCGACGCAAGCAAAACAGTTTGACGCCGCGGCGCAGGCGATATTTGACGAGCAGATGGGGCTTTGCGAATATCTCTACGAAAACGGGCTATACGACAAGGAATTTATCGAGCGCTACACGGTCGGGTTTGATAAATTTAAGGATTATTTCACGGGCGTTAAAGACGGCGTGAAAAAGGATCTAAAATGGGCGAGTAAAATTTGCGGCGTGAGCGAAAAGGAGCTAAAAGAGCTAGCGGGTACGCTAGCTAAAAAAGACACGCTCATAGTTACAGGCTACTCTATTCAGCGTCAGCACCACGGCGAGATGGCGTACTGGGCGCTGATCACGCTAGCGGCGATGCTGGGCGACATCGGCAAGACCGGGCGCGGCTACGTGATGAACGATCAGATGCATAAAAACGCAGATATCAGCTTCGTCGCGCCAAAGCTTCAGGCTTTTAACCCGGCGGTAAACGAAAAATACATCGCCCCGCAGGGCAAGCTAACCAAAGCCAAATACCACGAGATACCAAACAGCAGGCTCATAGACGCGATCATGGAGCCCGGCAAAGAAATCGAGCGCAACGGCAAAAAGTACGTCATGCCGCACATACGCGTGATGTTTAACGCCAACGGCTCGACCTTCACCCGACATCCCGACACCAACCGCGCGGTCGCAGCGATGAAAAAGATCGAAGCGATCATCACCACCGAGCCCTTTTGGACTAGTACGGCGAGGCTCAGCGACATCGTGCTACCGGCGGCGCTAGAGTGCGAGCGCACGGATATCGAGTTTGCAAACTCGACTAGCGAATACCTTTTTGCCATTAAACCGCTAGTAAAGCCTGCCGGCGAGAGCAAGAGCGACTTTGAGATCGCGCGGCTCATCTGCGCACAGTGGGGCGACGAGTACGAGCAGGCCTTTAGCGAGGGTAAAACGGAGCTTGAGTGGGTGAGGGAAATCTACGAAAACGCCGCAAAGCAAGCCGAGGGTATGGGAGTGGCGATGCCGAAATTTGAGGAGTTTTGGCAAAAAGGCTACGTCAAATTTGATAAGATCGACGAAAAGAAGCGCTACTTTACAAACTACGCGGACTTCCGCGCCGATCCCGAGAAAAACGCGCTAAAAACGCCGTCGGGCAAGATCGAGCTCTACTCTGAGGCGGTCGAAAAGCTAGGCTATCCCGACTGCCCGCCGCACGCTACGTGGATGGAGCCGTTTGAATGGCTGGGCGGCGACGTGAGCAAGTATCCTATCGCCATCAGCGGCGCGCACTCTAAATTTAGACTCCACTCGCAGCTAAACAGCTCGCTCATCCGCAACTACGCTGAGATCGCGGGCCGCGAACCCGCGCTCATCAGCCCCGACACGGCAAAGGCGTGCGGCATAAAAACGGGCGACGTGGTGAGGATCTACAACGACCGAGGCGAGATTCTCTGCGGCGCGCTGGTAAGCGACACCGCGCAAGATAACGTCGTGATCGTAAGCGAAGGCGCGTGGTACGACCCGGCCGTCTGGGGCGAGAAAAGCCTTTGCAAACACGGCAACATAAACGTGCTAACCAAAGACGTGCCTAGCTCGCAGCTCTCGCAAAGCAACACCGCGCACACAAGCATGGTGCAGATCGAGAAATTTAAAGGCGAACTGCCGAGCGTAACGGCGTTTGATAGGCCTGCGACGATAGAGGCCTAGGCTATATGATTTAAATTTGAGCGGTAAGCTAGCCGCTCAAATTTGACTATTTTTTAAATTTACCCGCTCAAATTTAGCGTCAAATTTAACTCAAATTTGACCATTCCAGCACTTGCTCCAAGACGCTAAATTTTAAATTTGCCTCAAATCAGCCGTTTTTTTGCCTAAAATTTGTAAAAT
>NZ_AOTD01000143.1 GCF_000344295.2 Campylobacter showae CC57C
CCGCGCAGGAGGGCATCAGCGCCGAGTGCCACGCGCACATGGTTTACACGGCGCCCGGCGTCGAGCCGTGGGAGATATTCGGGCGTCAAATTTTTGAGATATTTAGGGTTTCGGGCGAATACAAGATCACTTCGTTTCAGTTCGCCGCGGCTGCGCAAAGGGGCAACAAAAACTTCCTAAAAGAGCTGCAAGCGCGTAAAAAACGCTCGAAACTCGGTCAAATTTACGATAAATTTAGCGGGAAAAAGTGAGATTTGATTTATGCGCGCGAGACTTTGAGCCGTAAATTTACATCTAAATTTATCGGCAAAACCCGCACCGCAAAAATGCTAATTTAGTTGTAAAAACCCCAGCCGTTAAATTTGCCCTCACTTAAAAATATCAAGATTCAAATTTAACTCGTCTATGATAGATAAAAGCTCTGAAATTTCCTTTTTTATCTGCTTTACGTCATAAAGGCTAGGCGGTAGCGAAAACGGCGTAGTTTCAAATCTATTTTTCGCTCCGTTTAAAAATAGATAAAATTTATCGTCCATAAACGCAGCGCTCACGCCCATCTCTCCCGCAAATTTTATCTTTAACTCGCGCAAGCGCTTCATGAATGCGGGCGTCAAAAGATATCTTGCTTCGACCTTGTCGTCCGTAAAAACCCTAAATTCATCGTTAAAAAGAGTATCGTCCATCCGCTCTTTTTCGCCTAAAAATTTAGTATTTAGAGTGCGGCTTGCCACTATCGTTTGCCCGCTAAATTTCTTGTAAAACTCGCAAACCAAGACCGAGCCGCTAAAGGCTTGGGCATTGCTATATATTGTATAGAAAGCCGTAGTGACAAAAAGGACTGAGGCTATTTCCGGAGAGTAGCCGGTGCCGGCGACGATAGTTCCGCCCGGTATCCTTATTGCTTCGCTTAAGCTAAATTTAACGCCGTTATAAATGCCGCTGATTTGATCTTCGGCGCGGAATTTATTTTGCGCATATAAGCCTATCTTTTTAAATTCCTCACGGCTAATCCCTGCCGATGGTTCATAACTAAAAGCCTGGTTTATATCCGAAATAATGGTACGAATATAAACATCTTTGTAAAATTCCTCGTAAACCCACAATGGTTCAATTACATTAGATCAAGTTGTCACCCATGAGACGATAAAAATTGGAATATAACCGATGATGATAAATATTACGCCTAATTCGCTTCTAAAAATTTTTTCCGCTACGAAAATCCCGCTAAGCGGCAATATGGCTATAAAAAAGATTCCCAAAAATAGATACTTCACAAACGCACGTCTGCACTCTTTTTGCTTTTTTCTAGTTGCCTCTATGGCTTCGTTTATGTTCAAATTTTACCTTTTTAGGATTTTACGTTTGGAGCGAATTTTAGCGAAATTTGCGCCGTAAAGGTGCGGGTTTGGGCAAGTAAGCAGCTAAATTTAAAAAATTGGTCAAATTTGACCGAAAATAAGAGAAGTTAAGCCGAATCAAATCGGCTTAAATTTTGCGCTTAAATTTGAGTTTAGCGTAGATATTTGACGTTAGCTTTGGCGCGGAGCTTATTGAAGTATTCGCCGATGACGCGGTCTTGCTCGAGTTTATAAAGTGCGTTCATCGCTTCGTCTCTGACCTCGTCGAATTCAGGCATCGTTTGACCTTTTTTAGACGCTACGTAAAACATCTCAAAGCCCTCGGGAGTCTGGAAAATCTGAGTAAAAGTGCCGTCCGGGGTCTGCTGAAATATCGTCCTTAGTTGAGGCGGGATCTGCTCGCTTTTTAGATCCAGGACGTCCATGTGCACGCCGTGGGTGGTGTTCATCGGAGAGCTGTGTCTAGCAGCCTCTAAAAGCTGCATCGAAGGTGCCACGTATCTAGTCACGCTCACGTCGGTAAAGTGTGCAAAAAGGTCGCGATTTTGCTCGAAATACGCTCTCGCGGCGTTTTCCGAGATGTTGATTTTAGCCTCGGCAAATATGCTTTGATATAGCTTTTCTTGTTTTATGCTTTTTGCGACGTCGTCTTTAAACTGCGAGTAGTCGCCGCCCTTTGATAGCACGGCCGAGCGTAGATCGGAGACGTTCATGCCGCTTTCGCTTGCGATCTTTTGCAGCCTTTGATTTAGCTCGTAGTCGCTAGCTTCGATTTTTAGGTTTTTGATCTGTGCGATTTCGAGTCTATCGCGGATCAGTAAATTTAGCGCGTTGGCTTCGCTTGTTTGCAGCTGCGCGGCGGCTTTGCGTACTTCGTTTACGGTGATGGGTTCGTTTTCGATGATGACGGCTATGCCGTTTGAGATCTGGCTCGCGTTAGCCATACAAAAACCGAGAAAAAACGCGGCGAATGAGATCTTTTTTAACATATAAAACCTTTGTTTAAGTCTAAAGTAAATATAATTTGAGCATTATAACATTTTAAATTTAAGCGCAAGCTATAAAGGTAAAATTTAATGCAAAATTCACAAATAGTAACTAGATTTGCCCCATCTCCGACCGGATATTTGCACATCGGCGGACTTAGGACGGCGCTTTATAACTACTTATATGCTAGAGCAAACGGTGGCAAATTTCTGCTGCGCATCGAAGATACCGACCTAAAACGCAACTCCGAGGAGGCCACGCAAGCGATAAAGGAGGCCTTTGCCTGGTGCGGGCTGGATCACGACGGCGAAGTGACGTATCAGTCGCGTAGATTCGACGTGTATAAAGAGTATGTACAAAAGCTGCTAGCCGAGGGCAAAGCCTACAAATGCTACATGAGCAAGGACGAGCTAGACGCTTTGCGCGCCGAGCAAGAAGCGAGAAAAGAGAGGCCTAAATACGACAATCGCTACCGCGAATTTACAGGCACTCCGCCTGCGGGAGTGGAGCCCGTTATCCGTATCAAAGCGCCTCTAAGCGGCGAGATCGTGATCGACGACGGTATCAAAGGCGAGGTCAAATTTAGAGTCGAGGACATCCTGGATGATTTTATCATCGCACGCTCTGACGGCACTCCGACGTATAACTTCACAGTCGTGATAGATGACGCGCTAATGGGCGTAACCGACGTCATCCGCGGCGACGATCATCTATCAAATACCCCGAAACAAATCGTACTCTACGACGCTCTAGGCTTTAAAGCGCCGAAATTTTACCACGTCGCGATGATAAACGGCGAAGACGGCAGCAAACTGAGCAAACGCCACGGCGCGACCGACGTGATGGAATATAAGCGCATGGGTTATCTGCCCGAAGCTCTTTTAAATTTCCTCGTTCGCCTAGGCTGGAGCCACGGAAACGACGAAATTTTCGGTATGGACGATATGCTAAAGTATTTCGATCCGCACGATATAAACAAAAGCTCAAGCACCTATAACGCAAGCAAGCTAGAGTGGCTAAACGCCCACTACATCAAGACTTTGCCGTACGAGAGACTGGCAAAAGAGATGCTTAGCTTTGACATAGATTTTAAAGCGATGCCAAAGGGCGAGGTGCTGTTAAATTCATTGCGCGAACGCTCAAAAACGCTAGTTGAAATGAGTCAGAGCGCAAAGACGATAATAAACGCTCCAAGCGCATACGACGAGAAAGCCTATGCTAAATTTATCACGCCCGAAAGCAAGGAAAATTTGGCTAAATTTGCCGAAATTTTAGGCGAAAATTTGGACGCCAAAGGCTACGAGGAGATGACGGGTAAATTTTTAGAAGCAAACGGCTTAAAGTTAAAAGACCTAGCTCAGGCGCTTCGCGTCGCGCTAACCGGAAATAGCGTAAGCCCGGGGATATTTGAGGTGCTCGAAGTTTTGGGCGCGGACGAGACGAAAAAACGAATAAAAAATATTTTAAAGGAGAACAAATGACACACGTAACTAACGAAGAAGCGCTCGCGTATCACGAGGGCGGTAAGATAGAGATAAAAGTAAAAACCCCGTGCGCGACGGCTAGAGACCTATCTATGGCGTACACGCCGGGCGTTGCGGTACCTTGTAAAGAGATCGAGGCCGACAACGAACTAGCCTACAAATACACAAACAAAGCAAATTTAGTAGCCGTCATCACCGACGGTACAGCCGTGCTTGGCCTAGGCGACATCGGCGCGGTAGCGGGCAAACCGGTAATGGAAGGCAAGGCGGTTTTGTTTAAAAAATTTGCAAACGTAGATGCCTTTGACATCGAGCTAGACGAGCATGATCCAGATAAGATCGTTGAAATTTGCAAAGCGCTCTCTCCGACATTTGGCGGCATAAATTTAGAAGACATCCGCGCTCCAAAGTGCTTTGAGATCGAGCGCAAACTACAAGAAGCAGTCGATATCCCGGTCATGCACGACGATCAGCACGGCACGGCGATGATTACAAGCGCGGGCATAATAAACGCGATGGAGATTTCTGGCAAAGATATCTCTAAAATCAAAATCGTAGTTAGCGGCGCGGGCGCGGCAGGCATCGCATGCGCTAAGATGTATAAAGCTCTGGGCGCAAAACACATCGTGATGGTAGATAGCAAAGGAGTGATCCACAAAGGCCGCACCGATCTAACTCCGGAAAAGCTAGAATTCGCCCTAGAAACCGCTGATAGAACGCTAGCGGACGCGATGAAGGGCGCGGATATGTTCCTAGGCCTTAGCAAGCCTGGCGTCGTAACCAAAGAAATGGTCGCCTCTATGAACGACGAGCCGATTATTTTTGCGCTTGCTAACCCGACTCCGGAAATATTCCCTGAAGACGTCGCAAGCGTGCGAAACGACGTGATGATGGGAACTGGCCGCAGCGACTATCCAAACCAGGTAAATAACGTACTTGGCTTTCCGTTTATATTCCGCGGCGCGCTAGACGTCAGAGCTAAAAAAATCACCGAAAATATGAAAATGGCTGCGGCGCGCGCGCTTGCAAATTTGGCTAAAGAGCCCGTGCCTGCGGAGGTTTGCGCTGCGTTTGGCGTAAAAGAGCTAAAATTCGGCAAAGACTACATCATACCAAAACCGTTTGACAAACGCGTCCTAACGGCGGTAGCTCCTGCGGTAGCGCAAGCTGCGGTCGACGACGGCGTAGCTAGAGTGAAGGATTTTGACGTAAAAGCCTACACAGAAAAGCTCGCAAAGGGTCTGTAAATGAAAAACGTCAGGCTCATCTCTCACCCGCTCATCGAGCACAAACTAGCGATTTTAAGGGATAAAAACACCGAGCCGTTTCAGTTTAGGATGCTCGTGGACGAGATCAGCCATCTGATGATATTTGAGGCGACTAGGGATCTGGCGCTGCGCGACGTGAGCGTGCAGACTCCAGTCGCCCAGGCCCAGGCTAAAAAGCTCGCGACAAAGGTGATGATTTGCCCGATTTTGCGAGCGGCGCTGGGCATGCTTGATAGCGTATTTACGATCATTCCAGACGCTAGCGTGGGCTTTTTGGGCTTTCAGCGAAACGAAAAGACCGCGGAGGCGGAGTTTTTCTACGCCAAGCTGCCTCGCGATGCCAAAAACCGCCTAGCCATCATCATCGATCCGATGTTTGCCACCGGCGGCACGGCTATCGACGCGGTTAAATTTTTACGCGAGAACGACATAAAGCAGATCAAATTTATCTCCATCATCGCCGCTCCCGAGGGACTAAAGCGCTTTAGCGAGGTTTACCCGGACGTCGAGGTCTATACGGCTGCGATCGACGAGCGACTAAACGAGAAAAACTACATCGTGCCGGGCCTTGGCGACGCTGGCGATAGGGTGTTTAATACGCTTTAAATTTGACGAACTCGGACGAGCAAATTTAGCTTAATTGTGCCGTAAATTTAGCCGAATTTGACTGCGATTTATGCGGTTAGATTCGGCTTTTGTCTAGTCAAATTTAGCGTAAATTTACTCTCATCTTTACGGCGCGACATTATCAAATTTGGATTTAACCCGTAAAATTTGACGTCAAATTTAACCCCGAAGCGAGCGCTTCAAATTTATTCCAAAAGGTCTTTTTTGAACAAACAACTACTTAGAAACGTCATCTTACCGCTGGCTATTTTGCTACTCGCGGCGCTGTTTAAATTTATTATCCCGGATAACTCGGTCGCCCCGAAACAAAATCAGCCGCAAAGCGAATTTAAAGGAAACGGCGCAGGCAAAAACGTAGCTACCACGCCTTCCGCAAACATCGTAAAAGACGGCATTTACACCTCAAAAGACGAGGTTGCGGCGTATATTTATAAATTCGGCGAGCTGCCGCGAAATTTCATCACCAAAAAAGAGGCGATCGCGCTCGGATGGGACGCTAAAAGCGGCAACCTATGGCAAGTCACGGACAAAAAAAGCATCGGCGGCGACCGCTTTTCAAACAGAGAAAAAAAACTACCCAGTGCCGACGGGCGCAAGTGGTTTGAGTGCGATATCGGATACCGCGGAGGACGACGCAGAGCCGAGCGTATCGTGTTTTCTAACGATGGGTTGATCTACTACACGCCCGATCATTATGAGAACTTTTATCTACTTTATGAGCGGAGACAGCAGTGAAAACCATAACTCTAAACTGCGCGAAAATGCGCGAGAAAACGGCTGCCTTTGAGTATCTAGCGCGAAAATTCGGCCTTGATCCCGACGTGAAAAACCTCGACGAGCTTTACGACGCTCTGGGCGAGATAAACGAACCAACGCAGATAAATCTAAAAAACCGTGCCGCTCTTAGCACGCTTGGCGACTATGCAGACGATCTGATCGCCGTTTTTACCGACCTTGCGGAGGAAAACGAGCGGGTAAAATTTGAGATTTTGTCTTGAGTTTTTGCTTTTTGTGCGATGAATTTAGCTTAAATTTTGGCGTTTTAGGCGTCACAGCTTTTAAGTTTTAACTATCAAAAGCTCGCATGTAGCAAAATTTAAGAGTGTTTATAGCGATACGGATCGCGGCTTAAGCGCAAGTCAAATTTGTCCAGCACATAGCCTCCAGCTCGCAAAAATACATCAAATTTATTTCCGTCTATTTTACGCGACGTTACCGCTCGCCTTAACCCGTTTTTAGGCTTTTGATGATATAATTTCTCAAAAATAAGACTTTTGCGGTTTGAGGCGAGTTTAAAAAATAGCAAATTTAATCAGCTTAAATTTAACGCATCCAAAAACGCAAACGATCTAAAATTTATCAAAAAAGGAGCCAAAATGAAAACGCTAGTAGTTTTATCCCATCCAAATTTCGCCGCCTCTCGCCTAAACAAGGCGCTGGCAAACGCCGCAAAAAGCGCGGGCGCCGAGGTTCGCCACCTGGAGGGACTTTACGGCACTGACGCCCTTAAAATCGACATCGCAGCCGAGCAAGAGGCGTTTTTGCGCGCCGATCGCATCGTGTTTTTGTTCCCGATGATGGGCTTTAACGTGCCCTCCATGCTAAAAGCCTACATCGACTACGTGCTTAGCCGCGGCTTTGCCTACGGGCAGGGCGCGAAGATCGCGGGCAAACAGCTACAAATCGCCGTTAGCGCGGGCGGCGGGCTAGGCGAATACTCCAAGCACGGCGCGATCAAATTTAGCCTAAACGAGATTTTGCTACCGCTTCAGTGCTGCGCGGACTTTTGCGAGCTCGTTTACGGGCGCATCTTTGCTAGCTGCGGCGTGGAGCCGGGCGTGCCTGATAGCGCGATAGAAGCGCATGCTGCGAGATTTACGAAGCTCTTAAACGACGAGCTTGAAGAGCACGAATATCAAATTTAACGAAGCAAAATAGCGCGCTTGCGAGCTTAAATTTGCTTTTCTAGCGGCGATTTCCTGCGCGGAGTCGCCGCTTTTCAAATTTAACCGCGTAAAATGCCCGCTTGGCCTCCTAAACAATGCGAGCGACTCGGCGTATCGCGGAGATTTTGCGTTGTAGTCTTTTTGGGGTGAGCTTTTGCTAGGTGAGCCAGACTCGCGCCTTTATCGTGCTTTGCTTTGGTGCGGACGTATTTTGCGGCGCGAATTGGTCAAATTTGCGGTATCGTCACGAGGCTCGCAAGCCGCGTCTTTTTGACGAGGGCTATGATTTGGATTTTACGAAAATTTATTTTTACAGACTTGGATTTGGCTTTAAATTTGGCTCGTATTAGAGCGGCGCAAATCCTTATAAATTCGGAGTTTTTATGATTTTTGGCAAGATTGATTATCTAAATTTGCTTCCTTTTCACGTATTTTTAAAGCGCTCGCGCCTAAGCTCGCAGGATAAAAAAATCATCGAATTTAAAAAAGGGGTTCCTAGTAAACTAAACCGCGATCTGCGCTGCCGCAGGATCGACGCCGCCGTGATCTCGAGCATCGAAAGCCGCAAAAAACGCTACAAAAAGGTGAGTCTGGGCATCGTAGCTAAGGGCGACGTCAAAAGCGTGCTCGTGCGAAAGGGTACCGCCGCGCGCCCGGATCCCGCGTCTGCGAGCTCAAACGCGCTAGCCGGAGTGCTGGGGCTTGAGGGCGAGGTGCTCATCGGCGACCGCGCGCTAAAGGCGTATCTACGGGAAGGCGAGGAGGCGTTTTACGACCTTGGACGAGCGTGGCGCGAGCGGACGGGCTTGCCGTTTGTTTTCGGGCGATTTTCCTGCGTGAAGGGGCGCGGCGCGTATGAGCGGCTGGCGCGCGAGTTTTTGCGAGCAAATGTCAAAATCCCAAACTACATCCTCGCCAAATACGCCCAAACTAGGGGCATCAGCGCGGACGATATCAAATGGTATCTCAAATTTATCAGCTACGAAATCGGTGCAAAGGAGCAAAGGGCACTGCGGATATTTTTCAAAGAAGTGCGAAAAAACGGACGTGCGGCGAAGCTTTTGGCGCAAGGCGAGCGGTAAGCGCAGATTTACTCTAGCGCGCCGCTTTTAAAATTTACTTTTTATCTCGAGCAGTTTTCGCAGTCGCTTAAAATGCCGTAGTTTAGAGCTGAATCCGCCGCACAACGCTAAATTTTAACCACTCTAAGCGGCGCATTTTTTAGAAGCTAGCAAGGTTTAGTCAAATTTGAAATTTAAGCAGGCAAATTTGCGGTCTTTCTCGTCAAATTTACCTTCTTAAATTTAATTTTACGCCGCCGCGAGCTCAAATTTTATTCGGTCAAATTTATATTTTAGCTTCGTCTTTGCGCCGAGATTATTTTACTTCAAATTTGAGTTTGAACTAGATTTACTTCGGTTGTTATCTACGTAAATCACCTTGGCTGGGTTGTTCTTGGTTTTATATATAAACCATCTTATTTCATATTGCCTTTTTTCTTCATTTGCCCATACTATAAAAGCTCTTGCATCTTTAAACGTTGCATTTTCGTCGGGACAGTGTTGTTTGTAGAAATTTATATCTTTGTCAAATTCTTCTATCATTTTTGGATCTATCGGCTTTGGTTTGTATTGTAAAAGA
>NZ_AOTD01000144.1 GCF_000344295.2 Campylobacter showae CC57C
GTCGGCAAGCCAAACGTCGGCAAAAGCTCGATCTTAAACTCGCTTTTGTCCTATGAGCGCGCGATCATCAGCGACGAGGCAGGTACGACTAGAGACAGCATAGAAGAAGCCCTAAAAATCGGCACTCATCTCGTGCGCATCATAGACACGGCAGGTATCCGCAAAAATGCGGGTAAGATCGAGCAGATCGGTATTTCGTATTCGCTACGAGCTATCGAGGAGGCCGACGTTATCTTGGCCGTTTTTGATGCGTCGCAGGAGGCCGACGAGCAGGATAACGAGATCCTGGAGCTTTTAAAAAACTCGCAAAAAAAGATTTTTTACGTTTTAAATAAATGCGACCTCGGCGTTAAATTTAGCGCTCCAGTGGGCGCGATACAAATTTGCGCCAAGCAAGGAACGGACGAGATAGTAAATAGTCTAAAAACCTATCTCGACGCCCAAGAGACGAGCGAGATACTACTAAACTCCGCTCGTCAAATTTCATGCTGCGAGGCGGCGAGCGAGGCGATAAAAAGGGCGTTAAATTTACTTGCCCAGTCCGAGCTCGAGCTCTTTGCCTACGAGCTAAATACAGCAATAGAGCAAATCTCGTCAATCACGAAACCGTTTGAGCGAAGCGAAATTTTAGACGAAATGTTTAGCAATTTTTGCCTCGGAAAATAACGAAATTTACTTTATAAAAAAGAAAAAATAATGAAAAAAATCTTATCTATAGCCGCTCTAGCTGCGTTGCTGGGCGGTTGCATGCCTTCACACGATCATCTAGCAAGTAGCGTAGTATCGCCTGAACCGGACTGGATCAAATATCTAGAAAACGACGGCACCGTCGGCGATGTCGCATTTTTCTCAGAAAATTTGAGCGCAACTCACGCGCAAAAAAACGGCGATATCATCGGTATGGCGCTCATAAAAAGAGACGGTCAAAATTTGAAGCTTGGCGATATGTACGCGCAAAACGGTATTTCGTTTATAGTTTTGGAGCTTAACGATAAGGAAAAATTTGGCTATCAATACATAAATATGCGCGATAAAAACGAGCTTGCGACTCTAAGAGGGGCCAAAAAGGTCAAATTTTATCAGTTTGGCGGCGGCATATTAGAGAGCGTAGTTTTTAGCTCGGACTCGGGCGCCGTGTGCGAGAGTTTTGCGGTGGGTAAGACGGTAAAAGCTCATGCCGTGACTAATTATTACGATAAAGAAAGTCCCGACAATAGCGAGTTTTTCGCGACTTTGATGGATATCGGAGTGAAAAAGGGCAAAAGCGCCGAGATCAAAAATCTAGACTTTAAATTTTTCGTTAGCGACGGCAAGCTAGCTAGCACGCAGACGCGGGCTCGATCGGCGGAATTTAGGAACAAAGTCATAGACGCCGACGCTAAAAAACAGGAGCAAATCCTATCAAATATCGTTTGCGCCGCGCCTAAAAACTGATCGCTTTTATCAAATTTAAACACGAACGCGAGATGAAAAACTTATTTCTAGCGGCTATTGCGGCCCTGGCTTTTTACGGTTGCGCCGGCATCACTAGCAGCGCAAATATAGCCGAGCACGACGTCTCAAATATCGATGTTCCCGAGGATGGCTGGACGAGATATCTGGGTACTGACGGCGCCGTTAGAGAGGTTGCCTTTTTGACGGCATTTTTCTCGCGTGATTTTCGCGCTCAGCCTGAGGACGGCGAAGCTACGGGCTTTGCTCTTACTAAAAAAGAGGGCAGCAGACTACCTTTTAGGCTCGGCGCCGTCTATAAAAGCGGCGGTAGTGCGTTTATGCTAAAGGACGCCGATACCGAGGCGGAGTTTGATCTAAAAGACGAAGCGAGTGCGACCCAGCTTCGTGGCGCTCGGCGGATCAAATTTTACGAATTTAGCTCAAATTTGACGACGGTAGCAGTTTTTGAGGCGCCGATTTCGGTTTGCGAGGCGTTTCAAAAAGGCGGCAGTGTGAGCGTGAAATCAGCATCTAGCTACTATGATACGCAAAATTTAGAAAAACGGTATTTTACCGCCGTTATAACGCAGGCAAAAATTTCATCCAAAAGCGGCGCGCTACTTTTAAAATCTCAGATAAAAAATTTTACAAATTCCGATGGCTTGCGAGAAGTCGCCGAAAAAACGCCTAAATTTGAGGAAAAAATCCAAAACGAGTTGCGCAGGTACAGGCCGAGGCTTAGTCAAATTTGCTCTTTGGGCGAGAAGTAAAGAGAATAAAATGAAAAATACGATGATTTTTAAGACGGTAGCGGCGGCTGTCGCGGCGTTGGCATTTAGCGGTTGTGCTGGCATCACCGGCGACATAGGCGGCGAGAGAGCGTGGCGTACGTATATGGAAAACGACGCTAGCATACAGCAGATCGGATTTATAACCGAAACCACGGTCTACGAGATGAGCGGCGGTAAAAAAGAGGAAAAATTCGGCGACTACATGGGTAGGGCCGAGGTGAAATCGCCTGGCGAGAGCGACTCGGCGAGCCAAAATCTAGGCTGGGTTTACTCAAGCGGTGACGGTGTAAAAACTCTGATAGTGATTGATCTAGATAGCAGTAGAAATGTAGATTTGAGCGATAAAGACGAGATAAAAAAGCTACAAAACTCAAAGAAATTTAAGTTTTACGAATTTGGCGGCGGGATCCTTGAGAGCGTGGTTTATAGCGCGCAAAAATCTCCCGTTTGTAAGGCGTTTTTTGGCGGCGAACCTATAAGCGCCAGAAGCGTGACGAACTACTACGTGGGCGCGTCTGACGAGTTTTTCGCTACCGTGATCGACGCGAAGATAGTCGGAAACAAAGGCTTTGAGATAAAAAATCTGGACTTTAAATTTAACCTGTCGAGCAGCAAACTAGCCGAAGCTAAAGAGCAGGCAACCTCTGCGAAATTTAGACAAGACATCATCGATCAAGACGTCAAAAAGCAAGGACGCATCCTGCTAAACATACTTTGCTACTATAGTATGCCGAGCAAGTAGGCATTTGCGGCGGGTAATCGCCCGCCGAATTTAGCGGAATATCGGACTTTCTTGCGTCAAATTTAGGGTACTAATATGCTTAAATTTTTAATTTTCCACAGCTACTTTAAATTTGGCATTTATCTAAAATTTGAGTTACTTTCCGAGACCCGCACCTCAAAAATGCCAATTTTTCGGTTAAATTTAGAGCCGAATCAATAACTATAAACAGAATATTTTTAGCTTGCCGTATGAAATTTAGACTCTTGTTTTATTCGCCAAATTTACCCCGCTCTCACTCCTTTGGTTTATCAAGTTTTTATGCGAATTTAAGTAAAATCAACCAAAATTTTTTAAAGGCTAAAAATGGACAAAGCTACCGTAAAAGCGCACAAAATCAGCGATCAAGAGTATGAGGAGATCCTAAAGATCCTAGGCAGAGAGCCAAATTTGCTCGAGCTTGGGATATTTTCCGCGATGTGGAGCGAGCACTGCAGCTACAAGTCGAGTAAAAAGTACCTAAACGGCTTCCCGACCAAGGCGCCGTGGGTGATTCAGGGGCCGGGCGAGAACGCGGGCGTCATCGACGTCGGAGGCGGCGTTGCGGCGGTGTTTAAGATGGAGAGCCACAACCACCCGAGCTTCATCGAGCCTTTTCAGGGCGCGGCAACGGGCGTGGGCGGGATACTGCGCGACGTATTTACGATGGGCGCGCGGGTCGTGGCGAACATGAACTCGCTGCGATTCGGCGAGGTGAGAGGCGAGAGCGAAAATGCGAAAAAACAGCGCTACCTGCTAAAAGGCGCGGTCGCGGGCATCGCTCACTACGGCAACTGCATGGGCATCCCTACTATCGGGGGCGAGACGACGTTTGATCCTATTTTTAACGGCAACATCCTAGTAAACGCATTTGCGCTCGGGCTTTGCAAGAGCGACGAGATATTTTACGGCAGAGCCGAAGGTATCGGCAATCCCGTGATCTACGTCGGCTCAAAGACCGGCCGCGACGGGCTCGGGGGCGCCGTGATGGCGAGCGATAGCTTTAACGACGCGAACAAATCCCTGCGCCCGACCGTGCAGGTAGGCGATCCGTTTGCAGAAAAGCTGCTGATGGAGGCGTGCTTGGAGCTCTTTAAAACCGACTACATCGTGGGTATCCAGGATATGGGCGCGGCGGGGCTAACGTCTAGCAGCTTTGAGATGGCAGGACGCAGCGGCAGCGGTATGAAGATGTATCTAGACCGCGTACCTATGCGCGAAACCGGCATGACGCCTTATGAGCTAATGCTGAGCGAATCTCAGGAGCGCATGCTCATCTGCGCCAAAAAAGGCTGCGAGCAAAAGATACTCGAGATATTTAAAAAATGGGATCTGGACGCCGAGATTATCGGCGAGGTAACCAATAGCGGCGTGATGGAGCTTTATTGGCACGGCGAGCTAGCGGGCGAGATACCGATAGCGCCGCTTAGCGAAGCCTCTCCGGTGCTTGACCGACCGACCGCTCGTCCGAAATACCTAGACGAAATCAAAAATTTACAAATCCCTGAAAACGTCGATAATAAAACCGCGTTTTGGAAGCTGCTTGGCGAGCCTGAGGTGCTAAACAAGTCGCTGATCTACGATCAATACGACGCAAATATCCAAACAAACACGATCAAGCAGCCCGGACTCCTAGGAGCTGCGGTTATCCGCGTGAAAGAAACGGGCAGGGCGATCGCGATGGCGGCGCAGTGCGACCCGAGGGCGAATTTCGTCGATCCTAAAATCGGCGCGGCTAGAGCGGTCGCGGCTGCTGGACGAAAGGTCGCGATGAGCGGAGCGACGCCTCTAGCCATCACCGACTGCCTAAACTACGGCAATCCGCAAAATCCGGAGGTCATGTGGCAGTTCGCGCAGGGCTGCGAGGGTATCAAAGAGGCTTGCCGCGAACTAAATACGCCGGTCGTCAGCGGCAACGTGAGCCTATATAACGACACCGAGGGCGTGAGCGTCTATCCGACGCCGGCGATCGTGACGGTGGGCGTGAACGAGGATGCAAGCGCGAGCCTTCCGAGCGTCTTTACTAGCGCTGGCACGGCGATATACGTGCTTGGCGAGACGAAGGGCGAATTTGCCGCGTCGCTTTATGCTAAGGCGCTATTTGGCGCGGTGGGCGGCGAGCTAGTTGCGGTGGACTATAAAAAAGAGCGCGCGCTGTGGGATCTGGTTATCGAGGCAAATAAATCGGGTGCGCTAGAGTTTGCAAACAGCGTAGGCGTGGGCGGCGTAGCGATAACGCTAGCTAAAATGGCATGCCTGAGCGGGCTTGGCTCGGAGTGCAAATTTGACGTTAAAAAGTCAAATTTCATCTTTGACGAGAGCTTTTCGCGCGCGATCGTCGGCGTAAAAGACGAGGCTAAATTTGAATCTCTAGCCGCTAAACACGGCGTCAAATTTGAAAAAATAGGTAGCGTGGGCGGAGATAAATTTAAGCTAAACGATATCGAAGAAAAGCTAAGCGATGTGAGCGAAGTTTATTTTAATAAATTTGCCGCAATCATCCGCCAAGAGGACTAAGATTTGACGCCCAATTTTGGCGCGGCGGGTTTGGACTGGCTAAATTTGAGCGGCGCAAATTTGATGCGCTTGTCAAATTTAGCTTGCTTTGGCGATATTTATCCGCGCACCTTGGCGTCAAATTTGATCAAATTTAAGCAGCTCGCGATGATAATCCGTGATCTTGCCGAGCTTGCAGGTGACCGTAAAGGTAAAATTTAACACGAATTTGAAAGGAAAGTAGATGTCTTGGAAAGACTTTTTAAACAACAAAGAAGAAGAACAGCCGCAAAAGGAGGGCAGAGGAATGGATCAAAAAAGCGTAGCTAAGCCTCCGGTGCTATTTAGCGAGACTCAGCAGGTACTAAAGGCGATCGAGGCCAAACTGGGCGGCACGCTCATCACATACTACAACTCAAACGCGGGCAGCGTCTGCGGTAACGACGCGAGCGCGATGTATGAAATTTTAAAGGGCAAAAAGATAGAAAACGCGTTTTTGTTTATCAAAAGTGACGGCGGCAGCGGTATCGCAGCGCTTCGTATCATCAGTACTCTGCGAAACTACTGCAAAAACATCACCGCGCTTATCCCCGCTAACTGCGCGTCGGCCGCGACGATGATGGCGCTTGGCGCAAACGAGATCGTGATGGGGCCTCTAGCGTATCTAACCGCCGTCGATACCTCGCTAAAGCACGCAATGAGCCCGATAGATAACGGCAACGAGCGCGTTAGCGTGTCGATGGACGAGCTAAACCGCGTGATAAAACTATGGAAAATGCACGAAAAAGACAACGACGAAAACCCGTATAAATCGCTATATAACTACATCCATCCGCTGGTTTTTGGCGCAGTAGACCGCGCCAGCTCGCTCTCGCTAAAGATTTGCTGCGAGCTTTTGCGCTACCACATGAACGACGAGGCAAAGATCCAAAATATCTCCGAGCGCCTAAACAGCGATTATCCGGCGCATGACTATCCGATACTTTTCCGCGAGGCCGAGGAGATCGGGCTGCACGTGCAAAAGATGGACAACGAGCTAAACGAGATGCTCCAAGAGCTCACGCTTCTTTACTCTGAGATGGGACAGCGCGCCTTTACCGACTACGACGAGAACAGCTACCATGACAACAACATCGCCAACATCATCGAGGCAAACGGCAAGCAGATTTATTATCAGATCGACAAGGACTGGTTCTACCGCCCCGACGAGCGCCGCTGGAACGTGATGAACGACGAGAGCTCGTGGCGTAAAAACGAGCTAGTGGGCGGCAAGCTCAAAAATACAATTTATCATTTATGGTGATATTTTGAATTTTATCTTTTGGTTTTTGATCTTTTGCGGGATTTATTATCTGGTCTCAAATTTCAGCCAAAATCCCGCAAATTTAGGCGGCTCACGAAAAAAGGCGATGTTTGAGGAGGCGAAATTTTTAGTTAGCCTGCTCGCCAAAGTCGCCAAAAGCGACGGCAGGGTAAATGAGCTAGAAGCCCGCCTCATAAGCGAAACGCTCGATGATATCACGCTAAGGCTCGGCAACGACGCAGCGATGAGAGCGGAGCTAAAGCAGATCTATAACCGCGAAAAAGAGACGGTGCATAACGCCTACTTTATCGCGCGGCAGTACAGAGATCGCTTCCGTCTTAGCCAAGACGCCGCGGCTGCGAAGATATCGTTTTTACTAAATTTGGCCTACATCGACGGCGAATTTAGCAAAAGCGAGCGCAACGTCATCGAGCAGATTGCCTCGGGATTTGGGCTTGATGAGGGTATTTTTGAAGCGATACTGGCGAGGTTTGAGGCATTTTACGATCAAAGACAGACGCAGAGAAATCCTTACGAAATGCGTACGAAAAGCCCGTATGCAGTGCTTGGGCTAAAAGAAGGCGCGTCCTTTGATGAGGTAAAAAAACGTTACCGCGAACTCGTAAAAAAGTATCATCCAGATATCCTTATGGGGCGCGGCGAGAGCGAGGAGATGATAGAAAAGAGTACCCGAAAACTGCAAGAGATAAATGAGGCGTATGAGACGATAAAACAAAGTGCAGCTTAGAGGCTTGTCTTTTTGATTTATACTTTGTTGGTTCTAAATTTTACTCGGTCATTACCCACTCGGTAACTCCCGT
>NZ_AOTD01000145.1 GCF_000344295.2 Campylobacter showae CC57C
TTACGAATTTTAAGGCATTTTTATGAAAGAATTCGCCCTTATCGGCACCACAGCTAGCGGCAAAACGGCGCTCGCGCTAAAGCTCGCAAGCGAATTTAACGGAGTGATTCTGAGTCTTGATTCGCTTTGCGTTTATAAATTTATCGATATCGCTAGCGCCAAGCCCAGCGCGGACGAGCTGGCCTCAGTTCGGCATTTTGGGGTAAATTTGCTGATGCCTGACGAGCATTTTGACGTCGGTATGTTTTTTGAGGTTTATAAAACGGCTCGCGAATTTGCGCAAAAAAACGGAAAAAATTTATTTATAACTGGCGGCAGCGGATTTTATCTAAAGGCGCTGTTATCGGGTCTCACGCCTAAATTTGAGCGTGTAGAAAGCGGCCTAAGCAATGCTCAAATTTACGAGCTGGTTTCAAGCCTCGATCCTGAATTTGCCGCCAAATTTAGCGCAAACGACACCTACCGCTTGCAAAAGTGGTTTGATATCCACTCGTTTTTGTGCTCTAGCGGGCGCGATGAGACCCCGAGCTCGTATCTTCGCGAAAATACCCTAGCCCCCGTAGCGTCAAATTTGGCGATTTTCGAGCTTAGCTGGGATAGGGACGAGCTAAGAGAACGCATCAAAGAGCGCACGCGAGCGATGTTTGAGCAGGGTTTGCTGGACGAGGCGCGGGAGCTGTTTGCACGGTATCCACAGCGACCAAAGCCGCTAAACTCGGTCGGTCTAAAAGAGTGCGGCGAGTTTTTGCTAGGCGAGATCAAAACCCAGGCCGAACTGGAGGAGGTCATATGCACGCACACGGCACAGCTGGCCAAGCGTCAGCGGACGTTTAACAGATCACAGTTTGAGAGTAAATTTAGCGGCAGCGTCGGGGAGTGTGAAGAGAAAATCACAGAGTTTTTAAGTGATTGATTCTGATTTGCGGCTTGTCTCGCGAGTGCTTTTCCG
>NZ_AOTD01000146.1 GCF_000344295.2 Campylobacter showae CC57C
GACTTGAACTCCCGACCTCCGGCTTATGAGACCAGCGCTCTAACCAGCTGAGCTACCGTGACGTTAAAGTTCGCAATTATATTCAACGTTTGCTTATATATTGATAAAATATTTTCATTTTTGCGCAGTAGAGCACTCGAAATTAAATTTTAAAATTTGATTCGCCGATTTTCGGGCACAAATTTCATCAAATTTAAATCTGTAAAAACCCAAATTTGAAGCAAAACCGCCAAAAATAGAAATTCGCATTTTCAGGATTCGGGTTTTGCCGCTCAAATTTGACGAGTTTAAATTTGCCAAAATAGGTCAAATTTGAAACAGCAAAGGCCAAATTTACTTGATAAAATAATCCCCGTCAAAGCTAACCAGCGAGTATTTGCGCTCGCTTCCGATACTGCTAACCAGCTCGTCCACGTCCAAAAACTCGAGACTGTCCGCGCCGATATATTTGCATACCTCTTCAGGCGTTTTGTTTGCGCTGATTAGCTCCTCGAAGCTCGGAGTATCGATGCCGTAGCGCTCGGGGTATTTTAGCTCGGGGCAGGCGACCTTGAAATGTATCTCTCTCGCGCCCGCGTGACGCAGTAGCTCGACGATCTTTTTAGAGGTCGTGCCGCGCACGATGCTGTCGTCCACTACGACTACGCTTTTGCCCTTGAGCAGGCTTGCCATCGGGTTTAGCTTGAGTTTGACCTTGAGATTGCGCATCTCTTGTGTTGGCTCGATGAAGGTGCGGCCGACGTAGTGATTTCGCACGATGGCTAGCTCAAACGGTATCCCGCTAGCGTTTGCGTATCCTAGCGCTGCCGGCGTGCCGCTGTCTGGCACCGGTACGACGAAGTCTGCGTCGATCTTGCTTTTTTTAGCTAGCGTTTCGCCCATTTTCTTACGCACTTCGTAGACGCTTTTGCCCTCTATGACGCTATCGGGGCGCGCGAAATAAATATACTCAAACGCGCAAACCCTAGGTTCTGGCTCAAAAAGGCGTACGCTCTCAAACTCGCTTTTGCCCTGCTCGAAAACCAGCATCTCGCCCGGCTCTACATCGCGGACGAAGCTCGCTCCCACTAAATCAAACGCGCACGTCTCGCTAGCTACGATGTAGCCGCCGTCTTTTAGGCGCCCTAGTGAGAGCGGTCTCACGCCCCAGCGGTCGCGTATGGCGAAAATTTTATGGCGCGACTGGATGAGTAGACAGTAGGCGCCTTTGATCTGTTTTAGGGCGGCGACTATGCGGTCTTGTAGGTGTTCGCTATGGCTTCTAGCGATGAGGTGGACGATATTTTCGGTGTCCATGTTGCTCTGAAATATCGCACCCTCGGCGATCAGTGCTTCACGGACTTCGTCTTTATTTACGAGGTTGCCGTTGTGCGCGACCGAGATTGAGCCTAGCGCGTAGTTTGCTGCGATTGGCTGCGCGTCGGCGGCGGAGTTTTTGCCTGCGGTGGCGTAGCGGTTGTGCCCGATCGCCATATCGCCTTTTAGCGCTTCAAAGCTCTTTTTATCAAAAACCTCGGTCACGAGCCCGCGACCTTTGACGGTTTCTATGTGTCCGTCATTGCACGCGCTGATACCGCTTGCTTCCTGGCCTCGGTGTTGCATGGCAAACAGCGCGTAGTAGGCCGTTCGCGCAGCGTCTTTAGAATTTATTACTCCAACTATCGCACACATTTTAATTTTTCCTTTTTGAGGCTCGTCTCGCGAGCGCTTTTTGCGGAGCTTGAAATTTCCGCCCTGCGACAGACTACATGTCTAGCCTTGGACGAAAATTTCTGCGCAACTCCAAAAATCATCTCACGCTACTTTGCCTCTCATGCTAAAATTTAATTATCAAAAATTTGAACGCAAAATGATAAGGCGCAGGATTTTTCGCTTAATTAAGGCGAAATTTAATTTTTAAGCGTAGGCTAACCGTGCGGGTTGCCGAGCTTGAAAATTAAATTTCAACGCAAAGTAAGTAGAAAAAGCCAAGCCACCTATTTTATAACCCCAAGCAATCGTCTATACCATAAAGCCCGCTTTGCTGCCCCGCCGTCCAAATAGCCGCCTTTATAGCACCTTTGGCAAAGGTCGCGCGGCTAGTTGCGGTGTGGTTTAACTCGATAAACTCGCCCTCGTTGTAAAATCCCACCGTATGCCTGCCCACGACGTCGCCGCCTCGCACTGCCAGGATCGCGATCTCGTCCTTGCTGCGAGCTCCGACCATGCCGTCTCTGCTCGTTACTAAAACGTCTTTTAGATTTAGCCCTCTAGCTGCCGCTACGCGCTCGCCTAGAGTCAGTGCCGTGCCGCTTGGAGCGTCTTTTTTGTGTCTGTGGTGTTGCTCAACGATCTCGGCGTCAAATTCGCGCAATGCCTTTGAGGCAAGCGCCGCCAATCTGTTTAAAACCGCGACGCCAAGGCTCATGTTGGTAGCGTAAAGTATCGGCATCGCCGCGCTTGCTAGCTTTAGCAGGTTCGCGCCGTCCTCGCCAAGACCCGTCGTGCCGATGACTAGCGGTTTTGGGTCGGTGCGGGCGTAGTTTAGTAGGTTTATCGCGCCATCTTTGATCGTAAAGTCGATAACGACGTCGCAGTTTGCAAAAAGCTCGTCAAATTTATCCGTGAGGATGGCGCCTTGGGGTAACGCAAAATCAAGCGGCTCTATAGTATAAGCCGCGCTAAGTTTCGCGCTAGGCTCGTTTTTTAGGCACTCGATGATCATGCGTCCCATTTTGCCGCTTGCGCCGTGGATTCCTATTTTTACCAAAATTTATCCTTTAAAATTTGGGCTAAATTTAGCATAAATTTTATAAAAAATAAATTTAGCACGGCCGCCGACTTCGCTGCGCACGGGCAAAAATATTAAAAATCGCGCTATATAATCGGCTTTTTAAATTTAAAGGACGACGATGAGGAAAATTTTATTTTTATTTCTAGCCGTTTTTGCGGCGAGCGTTTTGGCTAAACAAGCGCCGGTTGCAGAGACCGCTAAAACGCGGCAGCTGGACGCAAATTTGAGCGCGTCAAATTTGACGGCGAAAGATAAAACCGCGCAAAAGCTAAATTTGACCCAGGATGCTGCTATCATCAGCGGCGAGCTAGCAAACGGGCTAAAATACTACGTCAAGGAAAACAAGCAGCCCGCAAATTCGGCATATTTTTATCTAGTCGTAAACATCGGCTCGACCGACGAGCGCGAGAACGAGCTGGGGCTGGCGCACTTTACCGAGCACATGGCCTTTAACGGCAGCCGCGAGGTTAATAAAAACGAGCTGGTGAAAAAACTAGAGAGTCTCGGAGTGGCATTCGGCGCGGATCTAAACGCGCAGACTAGCTACGATCAGACGGCCTATCTGCTAGAAATCCACGTAAACGAGCAAAATTTAAAGGACGTTTTTCGCGTTTTTCGCGACTGGATCGACGGCGTGAGCTTTGACGCGGCCGAGCTGGATAAAGAGCGTGGCATCATCGTCGAGGAGGAGCGCGCTAGAAACACGCCCGCGTATAGATTTTACATCAAAAACCGCGTGCCCGAGCTCTACGGCGATAGCATCTACGCCAAAAGGTCGCCCATCGGCGATATGAATATCGTAAAAAACGTCGACGTAGCGACCATAAAGGGCTTTTACGAGAGGACGTATCAGCCTAGATTTATGAAATTTATCGCAGTCGGCGACTTTGATAAAAAGCGCATCGAGGAGATGATAAAGCAAAGCTTTGGCTCAGCAAAAAACACGAACGACTACGCGAGCCCCGATAAAACTATCCCTATAAAAAGCGGCTTTAGCGTAAATAACTACGACTCGGCCGAGATCGGGCTAAACTCGCTAAATTTGATCTTCACGCAAAAGTATAAATTTGACGGCGAGATCCAAAGGCTCAGGCAAAATTTGCTCGCAAACTACATCTCTGACCTCGTTGCTATGATATACGAGCAGCGAAATTTAGCCCTGCGCGGGCGATTTTACTCGCCGATCATCGAGGATCAAAATGTGCTTTACGCCTTTGAGATAAACGCCGTGGAGGATGATTTTAGCGGGGCGCTTAGTGATCTGGCGGGGGTTTTAAAGGGTGTGCAGAAATTTGGCTTTAGCAAGGCGGACTTTGAGAGTGCGAAAAAAGATTTTATAAACTCGGCTAAAAATGCTTATTTGCAAGCGGGCAACAAGCGCTCGAGCGCGGTCGCGGCAAATATCGAGGAGACGACGAGGATCGGCGGCGTGCTGCTAGGCGAAAAAGACCTGCGCGACGTTACTTTGGCGCTGCTTGAGGGCATCAGCCTAGATGACGTAAACGCCGAATTTAGGCGGATACTGGCCATCGACGCAAAAAATCTAAACGTAATTAGCGCCAAAGGGGCGAAGCTAAACGAGGCTAAATTTGATCAAATTTGGGCGGAGGCAAAGCCCTATGATACGCTGGCCGCAAAGCAGGCAAAGAGCGAGCTTTTCGACTACGGCGCGCTAAAGCCTAAAAATTTCGTCTCGAAAAAGCATAACGAGAAGCTTGATTTTTACCTTTACGAGCTACCAAACGGCGCGCGCGTCGCATTTAAAGAGATAAAAACCAAAAAAGATGTCGTCTGGCTAAGCGCGGTTAGTCGCGGCGGTACATCAAATTTGCCAAAACCAAAGCAGGGCGCGCTAGCCGTAGAGGTCTCAAACGAGAGCGGAGCGGGGGAGTTTAGCAACTACGACCTGGCTAAAATCCTAAGCGGCAAGCAGCTAAGCTATAGCAAATTTATCGATCAGCTTTCGCAAGGATACAGCGCAAGCTCGGCCAGCGCGGACTTTGAGTGGCTTTTGCGCGCGCTGTTTTTGGAGTTTAGCGAGCCTAGATTTGACGAAAACGCGCTAAAAAAGACGAAAATCAACGAGCTTGAAAAGCTGGAAAAGACCAAAAATCTGCCCGAGCGCAAATTTCGCGATGAATTTGCGAGATTTTTCTACGAAAACAACCCGCGAACAAACCCGCTCGAGGCCGCGGACATAAACGAGCTGCAGATGAACGACGTAAAAAAGATAGTGAAGGAGAAATTTACCAACGCGGCTTCGTATGATTTTATCGTGGTCGGCGATCTAAATTTGACCGCAGCCGAGCCGCTTTTACAAAAATATCTGGCAAATTTGCCCGCGCGCGGGGAACGCGAAAATTTCGTCGATGACGGCGTGAGGACGATTTCTGGCGAGCGGGAGTTTAAGCGAAGCTACCAAACCACGCAGCGAAGCGACGCCGCGATGATAATAAAAAACGAAAACGTGAAGTATTCGCGCCCGCAGCTACTGCGCGTAAACGCCCTATCTGCGGTGCTTTCGATGATGCTACGCGAGGACGTGCGCGAGGACCGCGGGCAGGTCTACGGCCTGGGCGTGCATATGAATCTCGCAAAATATCCGTACGAAAGCTTCACCGCGCATTTTGGCTTTACGGCGGCGCCTGATAACGTAAACGCCGTGCTAGGCGAGATAAAATCAAACGTCGCTGAGCTAAAAGGCGGCGCGGACGTCAAACGCTATCTGCAAAATTTCAAAAAATCAGCCCTCGTAAAAATGCGCCAATCCTACGTTCAGGGCGAATTTTGGACGCGCGCGCTCATGCGCGAGCTGGTTTCCGGCGATGAGGTTTTGAGCCTGGACGAGTACGAAAAGGCGGTAAATGCGCTCACCGAGCAAGACGTGAAAGACGCGGCGAAGCTCTATCTGGATGAGAAAAACGTCGTGATAAGCATAAACGATCCCGCTTCGGCGAAGTAAGTTTAAGCCTGGGCGGTAAATTTTATTTGCTGCCCAGGCGACGAGTAAAATTTGGCTTTAGATTCGGCTGAGGGCTGTTAAATTTGAAGCTAAATTTGCCTCTCGCCAAACGAAATTTGAGTTAAACTCGCTCAAATTTAACTCAAATTTTCCCCTGACATTTTATCTCCTTTTATCTATTTGCTTTGTAAATTTGAGTTTGAGTCTGATTTGCTTCGGTTGCTATCTATGTAAATTACCTGAGCCATGCCCTTTTTGGCTCTACCTATAGCGCTATTTATCCCGTCTCGTTTTTCCATTTCGTTTGCCCATTTGATAAAAGCTCTAATGTCTTTAAACGTAGCATTTTGATCAGGGCAATGCGGATTATAGAAATTTATTTCTTTGTCAAATTCTTCTATCTTTTTTGGGTCTATCGGCTTTGGTTTGTATTGTAAAAGA
>NZ_AOTD01000147.1 GCF_000344295.2 Campylobacter showae CC57C
AAGGTCGTGATCGCGGTGGCGGGCATGGAGGGCGCGCTAGCTAGCGTACTGGCGGGTCTTGTTAGCGTGCCGGTGATCGCGGTGCCCACCAGCGTGGGATACGGAGCGAGCTTTGGCGGGCTAGCGGCGCTGCTAGCGATGCTAAACAGCTGCGCAAACGGCGTCAGTGTCGTAAATATCGACAACGGCTTCGGCGCCGCATATAACGCGAGCCTGATAAATCATCTCTAAATTTACGCCGCGCGTGAGGCAAATTTAACGGCTAAATTTAAAAGGAAAGCGTTACGAGAGGAAAATTTAAGAGAGCAAAAAAGTGCCGTAAAGCTCGCGCAAAAGCCGCAAACAAGGCAAAGCATGCGAACTAGGCTAGCGTTTTTAGCCGCGGCGGTTTTGATTTTGGCGGCTGAAATTTACATCGCGATCTGCGTAAAGGGAGGCTTCGTGCGCCACTACGCGGGCGACGTTTTGGCGGTTATCTTGCTTTACGCTTTGACTCGGGCTGCATTTAGCGCGCCGCCTTTAAATTTGCCGCTTAAAATTTTCGCGTTTGCGGCGGCTTTGGAGCTATCGCAGTATTTTGGCGCGGTGCAAATTTTAGGCATAGAAAATAAAATTTTAAAAGTAATGATCGGTGGGACGTTTGATTTTGCCGACCTGCTCTGCTACGCTGCGGGCTGCGTCTTAGCGGGCGCTTATGAAAAATTTGAAAGTAAAAACCGGCAAAGGAGAAGCTATGGATAAAGAAAAAGCCGTGCAAAAGATGACCGAGGTCATGGCGAAATTCGTCGGCTACACGGGCAAAGTGCTACCCGACGACGTGACGGCGAAGCTAAGCGAGCTCGCCGAACGCGAGACGCAGCCGTTAGCGAGAGAAATCTACAAAACGATGTTTGAAAACCAGCGCCTTGCAAAGGAGCTAGATCGTCCGTCCTGCCAGGATACGGGCGTGATCCAGTTTTTCGTGCGCTGCGGCGCAAATTTCCCACTCATCGGCGAGCTTGAGGAGCTGCTGCGCGAGGCAGTACTGCGAGCGACGCGCGAGGCTCCGCTGCGTCACAACAGCGTCGAGACCTTTGACGAGTACAACACCGGTAAAAACGTCGGCAAGGGCACGCCGAGCGTATTTTGGGAGATCGTGCCGCAAAGCAGCGAGTGCGAGATACACACCTATATGGCTGGCGGCGGCTGTAGCCTGCCCGGCAAGGCAACCGTGCTGATGCCCGGCATGGGCTATGAGGGCGTCGTGAAATTCGTCATGGATATAATGACGAGCTACGGCATAAACGCCTGTCCGCCGCTACTAGTGGGCGTGGGCGTGGGCACCTCGATCGACGTGGCATCCTTGCTATCTAAAAAAGCATTGATGAGGCCTCTTGGCTCGACAAATCCAAACGAGCGAGCCGCGCTAACCGAAAAGCTACTCGAAGATGGCATAAATAAAATCGGCCTCGGCCCGCAAGGCATGAGCGGCGCAAGCTCGGTCATGGGCGTGCATATCGAAAACTGCGCCCGCCATCCTAGCGTCATCGCCGTCGCCGTAAACGTGGGCTGCTGGTCGCACCGCAAAGGGCACATCGTCTGGGATGCGGGGCTAAATTTCGACGTAAAATCGCACAAGGAGTTCGCGCTATGAGTAAGAAAATTTTAACCACGCCGATCGCGCCCGATGATCTAGCGGATATCAAAATCGGCGACGTGATCTACCTAACCGGACACATCGTCACCTGCCGCGACGTGCCGCACAGACGCGTCGTGCAGGAGGGCCGCGAGCTACCGCTTGATATCCGCGGTGGCGCGATCTTGCACGCGGGGCCGATCATCAGAAAAACCGGTGAAAAAAGCTTTGAAATAGTCTCCGTGGGGCCGACTACGAGCATGCGGATGGAGAAATTCGAGCGCGAATTTATCGCTAAAACGGGCGTGCGCCTGATAGTCGGCAAAGGTGGCATGGGAGAGGGCACGATGAGCGGCTGCAAGGAGTTTGGCGCGATACACTGCGTATTTCCTGCGGGCTGCGCGGTGGTGGCCGCGACGCAGGTCGAGGAGATCGAGAGCGCGGACTGGACGGAGCTTGGGATGCCAGAGACGTTGTGGAAGTACCGCGTGAAGGAGTTTGGTCCGCTCATCGTCTCCATAGACGCGCACGGAAATAATCTTTTTGAGCAAAACAAGGTCAAATTTAACGAGAAAAAGGACGCGGCACTAGCTGAAATTTTACCGCAGGTCGGGTTCATAAAGTAGCTAAATTTGGGGCTTTGATTTTTAAATTTTGCCCTCGGTCGCTAAATTTTAGTGGCTTTGGGCGTATTGCAGGCGGGTGGCAAAAGTTGCGACGGTGCGCATGAAATTTGCTTTAGAATTTGCGCTAAATTTTAAAATTTAGTGCAAATTTTAGCACGTGACGGCTTGCATCTTAAATTTACGCAAATTTATAAATTTGAGCGAGTTTCCCCACACGGCGATTAAATTTATCGTGGCACGGTTTAATTTTTAATTTAAAATTGGCACTTAACGGAGCTTTTATGAGAAAATTTTACGCGGTACTGCTTACCGCGCTGGTTACGCTATCTATCGCGGCTTGCGGCGGCAAAGGCAAAGAACGCCCGCTACCGGCCGGCAGCTTCGTAGTGGCTTTGGGCGATTCGATCACGCAGGGAGTGGGTGCTAGCGAGCAGAGCGCGTGGCCTGCACTTTTAGCGCGCTCAAGCGGCTGGCGGGTGATAAACGCGGGAGTTTCTGGCGATACTAGCGCGCAGGCCTTGGCTCGTTTGCCAGCGCTTTTGCGAGAATATAAGCCGGCACTCGTGATAGTTAGCATCGGCGGCAACGACTTTTTGCGCAGACAGCCCAGCTCCGCCACGCGCACCAACATCGCCGCCATCTTGCGCACGGCAAAAGAAAGTGGCAGTCGCGCGGTGCTGATCGGCGTTCCCAAGCTAACTTTAGGCGCGGCGCTTGGGATATTTAGCGATCACGAGCTATATGAGGAGCTGGCCAAGGAGCATGGCGTACCTTTGCTATCTGACGCGTGGGGTGACGTGATGAAGCATAGCCGCCTGATGTCCGATCATATCCACCCAAACGCTGCGGGCTACGCGGAATTTGCCTCAAGCTTAGAAAAATTTCTGCGCAAACAGGGATTTTTGCGCTGAATTTTACCACTCCTAAAACAACAAGACTAGTTAAAAAAATGCAAAATTTATTTTGCCGCGTGCACGCTTTTGTTCGGCCGCAATAGCCAGTCAAGCTAAGAACCAGATGCCAAATAAAAGTGGGGCAAATTTAAACCCAGTGCGCCAAAAACGCCGTAGTAGCACATCTTGCCGCTTGCAACCGCCTTTACCGATTAGCAAATTTAATCTAAATTTTATCGTCGTTACACCCCATAAGCTTAGCGGGCAAATTTGATTCCGACTAAACGCTCAAATTTGCTGTTTTACTTCAACTCGCCCCAATCCTTAGCCACATTTAGGCTCGTTTTTAGCGGTACGTTTAGTTTGTAAATTTCTTGCATTATCTTTTGCGCTGCTGCGCCAAACTCCTCCGCGCAGCCATCCTGCACCTCGAAGATCAGCTCGTCGTGTATCTGCAAAAGCATTCTAGCGCGCGGGCTTAAAAGTGGACGGATTTTTACCATCGCCATCTTGATGATATCCGCAGCCGAGCCCTGAAATATCGTATTTACCGCCTCGCGCTCATACATCGCCGTTTGCATCGGCGTCGCGGTAGTAAAATCAAACAGCCGCTTTCTACCCAGCAGCGTGCGCACGAAGCCCTCGTTTTTCGCGGCGGTTTTTATCCCCTCTAAAAAGCCTTTTATCGTAGGGAAAGCTTTAAAATAGCGCTCGATATACTCCTTTGCCTCGGCGCGCGTGATACTTACTTGATTTGCCAACTTGCTCGAACCCATGCCGTAGATGAGGCCGAAATTTATACTCTTAGCCACCGCGCGATTCTGCCCCTCGGCGCTGCCGAATATACTAATCGCAGTGCGCGCATGGATGTCCTCGTCGTTCGCAAATGCCTGAAGTAGCGCGGCGTCCTTGCTAAAATGCGCGAGCAGTCGTAGCTCGATCTGCGAGTAGTCAAGCCCCACGAAGCTAAAGCCGCTTTTTGCCTCAAAGCAACCTCGCACGTCCTTAGCTAGGCTGCCGCGAGCGGGGATATTTTGCAGGTTCGGGTTTTTAGACGAGAGCCTGCCCGTGCTAGTTCCCGTCTGGATAAAGTTCGTGTATATCCTGCTGTCGGCATCTTTTTTAGCCAAATTTAGCAGCGGTTCGCAGTAGGTGCTTTGCAGCTTATATAGCTCGCGGTACTCAAGTAGTTTAGGGATGACGGGATGCTCCTCGATAAGCTCTGCTAGCACGGCCTCGTCGGTGCTGTAGCCCGTTTTTGTCTTTTTCTTTACGGGTAGTTTTAGGTGCTCAAACAGCACTTCTCCTAGCTGTTTAACGGAGTTGACATTAAAATTTTCGCCCGTTAGCTCGTAAATTTTGGCTGTCAAGGCCTTGATTTTAGTGTCGTTTCGCAGGATCAAATTTTGCATTTTCCCCTGGTTTATCGCGATGCCCTCGCGCTCCATATCAAAAAGCGTAAGAATAAACGCAAACTCGTGCGTATCGGCAAGCGCGAGCAGCTCGGGATCAAGCAAATTTAAAAAGCTTTTGTAAAACTTCAGCGTTATCCACGCATCCTCGGCGGCGTATTTTGCGGCGTTTTCCAGCGCTACTGACGCGAAGGTCTCGCCGCGCTTTACCACATCTTCAAATTTGATCGTATCGTAGTCGTAGAGGCGCTTGGCTAGCGCGTCCATACCGACGCTTGAGCCCGGATCCATGAGCCAGGCTAGTATCATCGTGTCTTTAAAATTTACGGGCGGCTCGAGTCCTAGATTTCGCTTTACGACCTTAAAATCGTACTTCAAATTTTGCCCGATCACGCAGCCTTTGTAAATTTGCCCTATCGACCAGGCGGCAAATTTCTCGCTCGCCTGCTTCGGCACGCCCAGATACTCGTGCGACACGGGCACGTAGTAGGCCTCCTCGTCATTAAAGCAAAAGCTAAAGCCGACCAGACGGGCGTTTTGCGTATCGACGTCCGTGGTCTCGGTGTCAAAGGCCACTAGCGTGTCTGCGTCTATATTTGCCAGCAGTCGCTCGATCTCACTCTCGTCTGTTAAGAGCCGCGCGTTAAAGCCGAGCTTAAAATCCGCGTTTTCGCCTGCGTTTTCGCTATTTTGCAGCGCTTTTAAAAGGCGGTTTAGATCGTATTCTCGCAGAGTGTCGGCGACTTTTACGAGCGGATTTTGCTCGGGAAATTCCGCTCTTTTTAGATCGAGCACGTCAGGCACGTCGTCAAAGAGCGATGTTAGGCGCTTGCTCAAAAACGCGCTCTCTCGGCCTTCCGCTAGCATACCGCGGATACGTTCGTTTCGCACTAGCGGCAGGTTTTCGTAGATGCCCTCAAGACTACCAAATTCGTTTAAAAGCTTTTTCGCGCCCACCGCGCCGATGCCTTTTACGCCCGGGATATTATCCGAGCTATCGCCCGCGATCGCGAGAAAATCGCGTATGCAGCTTGGCGGAACTCCGTATTTTTCTATGCAGCTAGCGCTATCGTGGTCGATCTTGCTTTGGGGGCTATAGATGCTTACTTTGCCGTCCTCGATGAGCTGATAGAGGTCCTTATCGTGCGTCACTATACGTACGAATATATCCCTCTGCTTGCACTCTTTTACGACGCTAGCAATGATGTCGTCGGCCTCGTAGCCTTCGCGGCTTACGGCGGCTAGGCCCATTTTTTCTATCATTTCGATGCACACGGGCAGCTGCTCTTTTAGCGCGGCGGGCGGCTCGG
>NZ_AOTD01000148.1 GCF_000344295.2 Campylobacter showae CC57C
CTCGCAACTGCAAAGCAGAGCGTAATTCAAACCCCCGCCCCCCCCTTTTTTTTTACTCAAAGAACTTAATTTACAACGCCAAATTTAGCACTTTCGCGGTGCAGGTCTCGGTCGGTAAAATTTAAAAAATTATCCAAATTTGACCACGCCCAAACGACTCGCGAAAATACCGCTATTTAAAGCCAAATTTAGCCTTTCTTAGTAAAATACCGCCCAAGAGTTGCGGGGCAACTATTATTTATACAAGGCATTTCATGCAAAGACGCGATTTTTTAAGAAACACTGCGATTTTAGGCGCCGTTATGGCAACTCCGAGCACCGTTTTGGGCGAGGGCAAGGCTATGGGCAACAAGAGAGTTTTTGACCTAACTTTAAATCACGAAATTTTAGAGGTGGGCAAGAAAACCAGGCTGTGGATACCGCTGCCGTTTGTTAGAGAGTATCAGAGCGTGAGCGACATCAAATTTGACGGCAATTTCGCTAATCCATCGGTGAATTATGGCGCAATCCCGACGCTTTACGTGGATTACGCCGAGTTGGCAAAGCCGACGCTTAGCGTTAAATTTAGAGTCGAGACCTTCGAGCGAAACACCGACTTTAGCAAGGTTAAATTTAACCCGAACGAAAAGCTAAGCCCTGAGACGGAATTTTATCTAAAACCTACTCAGCACATCCCAAATGACGGCATCGTAAAGCAAAAAGCAGGGGAGATCACTAAGGGAATCAAAGGCGATCTGGAGCGCGCCAAGGCGATCTACACGTGGGTGGCAAACACCATGCAGCGCGACAACAGCATCCTGGGCTGCGGCACGGGCGACGTAAAAGCGATACTTGAAAGCGGCAAGCTAGTGGGCAAATGCACCGACATAAACTCCGTGTTTGTGGGGCTTTGCAGAGCCGTAGGCATCCCTGCGCGCGAGATTTTTGGTATCAGAGTAGGGCAGAGCAGATTTTCAAACGAGATGGGAAAGGCCGATGAAAAGGGCCTCGCAGCGATCTCTGGCGGTCAGCACTGCAGAGCGGAATTTTATCTAAAAGGACATGGCTGGATCCCGGTCGATCCTGCGGACGTCGCAAAGGTGCGCCTAGGCGAGAAGCTAAACAACGACGACAGCAAGCTTGCTAAAGTGCGTGAGTTTTTATTTGGCAACTGGGAGATGTGCTGGATCGGCTTTAACGACGCGCGCGACTTCGTTCTGTCGCCGAAGCCCGCGGAATTTCCGCTAAATAACTTCGGCTATCCTTACGGCGAAGTGGACGACAACGTGCTAAATTACTATTCGCCAAAAGATTTTAGCTACGACTACAAGTCGCAAGAGCTCAAATGAAGGGCTTTTGGCTAGCTCTGGCGTCGGTAATAAGCGCGCTGGCGGCGACTCTTTGCTGCCTGCCCGCGCTTTTGTTTTTACTTTTCGGCGCTTCATTTAGCCTGCTTAGCTCGGAAGCTATCGAGAGCTTAACCGAGCTAAGGCCCTATTTTACAGTACTTGCCGCGATCTGTTTTGCGGTGAGTGCGTTTTATTTTTTCAAAAAGCCAAAATCCTGCGACCTCGCAAATCGCCGCAAAAAGTGGATCTTCATCTACGTTTTTTTAGCTGTTTTTGTGATTATTCTGCTATCATACCCCGAAGTTTTAGGAAAAATTTATGAATAAAATTCTATCTATTTTACTGCTTGCAAGCATGGCGTTTGCAAATCAAAATTTTGTTATCAAAGTCGAGGGGATGCACTGCCCGCTGTGTACGGCGATGGTGCGAAAAGCCCTACTGAACGTCGACGGCGTCATCAGCGCCAAAGCTAGCCTGCATGACAAAACCGCCCGCGTCGAGACGAAAGACGGCGTGAGCGAGAAACAGCTGCTAGATGCGGTGGCGACGACGGGCTACATGGGCGAGATAGTTAAGTAAATTTAAGGAGCAAACATGCAAAAAAACGAGGTTATGAATGATTTTAAGAGGCTGTGCGAAATTCCTCACTGTAGCTGCGAGACGGAGCAGATGAGGGAGTTTTTGGCTGATTTTGCGCGCTCTCAGGGCTTTAGCGTAAACGTCGACGAGGCGGGCAACATCCACGCCGTGAAGGGCGAGCCTAAAATCTGCCTGCAAAGCCACTACGACATGGTCTGCGTGGGCGCGGCGCCGCATTTGGAGCTCATCGAAGAGGATGGCATATTAAGAGCCAAAAACTCGACTCTAGGTGCTGATGATGGCATCGGCGTGGCGATGATGATGGGCGCGATGCGGGAGTTTGCGAACCTAGAGTGCCTATTTACCAACGACGAAGAGGTCGGGCTCGTGGGGGCAAACGCCTTTAAAGGTAAAATTTTATCGCCAAATTTGCTAAATTTAGACAGCGAAGAGGACGACCGCGTGACGCTGGGGTGTGCGGGCGGCATAAACGTAAGCGCAAAAATCGGTGCGCAGAGCGTCAAAAAGAGCGGTAAAATTTACGAGATCGGCGTCACGGGGCTTAGCGGCGGACACTCTGGCAATGAAATACACAAAAATATCCCAAACGCAACGAAGATGCTAGCGAAATTCCTTGCCGAGGAGGGTTGCGAGCTCATTAGCCTGGACTTTGGCGAGAGGAGCAACTCGATCCCCGCAAATGCCGTGTGTAAGGCGCTATGTGCGCATGAACCAAAACAGCGCGGCCTGGCGTGGGTAAAGAGCCTGGGCGAGGGCGAAGCGGACGTGCTGGTAAATAGCGGTAAAATTTTGGCGCTAATTAACTCCTTTGCCCAGGGCGTGCGCAGCTACGACACGCAGCTTGGCATGGTAAACGAAAGCATAAATCTCTCGACCGTTAAGCAAAAAGAGGGCGTGATTGAGTTTGACTTTTTCGGACGCGCGATGAAGCGAGAGGGGCTTGAAAATCTGGGCTTTGAGACTAGCACACTAGCTAGCGCGCTGGGCTTTGAGGTCAGGGTAACCGACCGCTCGGCGAACTGGGCGCCGTGCATCAGCGACTTCGCGCATCTCGTACTTGAGGAACTGCAAAAACAAAAGCCGCAGGCGAAATTTGCCGCCGTGCATGCTGGCCTTGAGTGCGGCGTACTGGTCGCAAAACAGCCCGAGCTGCAAGCCTGCTCCATAGGACCTAACATCCACTCGCCTCACTCGGTAAATGAGCATTGCGAGATAGCGTCGGTGGAGATGATGGCGGAGGTCGTAAGAAACATCGTCGCTAGACTTCAGTAGCTTAGGGCGGCTTGTCTTTTTTCTTTATACGTCGTTGGAAACTCGGTCGGCTT
>NZ_AOTD01000149.1 GCF_000344295.2 Campylobacter showae CC57C
GTCGGTTCGAGTCCGACCTCGGGCACCATCAAAAACCCTTAAAACATACAAAAAACATAATGCACCCACTATTTTGTTATGGTTGCTGCAAGAGTTATTTTAGATGCGATTTATTGTGCCGCTAAACCTACTCACACGCCTTAACCAATCCAAATATTTTGCCTTTTAGGCCTTTTTTATCTTGGTAAGATTAAGGTGCACATTTATACAACGGAGGCGCTAAAATGAACGATCTATTTATCGGCGTCGTATTCTATTTTGCTTTTATCTTTTTCGGGCTTCTTTTTATTGCTATTTGCGCCTTTTGGTATATTTCTATCCCGCTATTTTGTGTTTACGCATATTTCAAATTTTTTAAAAAAAGAGAGAAAATTTAAAGCTAGAGTTTTAGAGTCTTAGAACTCTTTTGCAAGCTTTAAGGCTATTTTATAAGACACTACGCGAATCATATCTGCTAAATACCGCTAAAAATATTACAGCGGCGAGCATGAAACCGTCGCCGCTAGTTTTAAATTTTAGCTAAATTTGGCTTCAAATTTAAATTATTTTGCCACTACGCTTGCTCGCTCGTAGTGCGCGATGATTTTGTTGTGAATGAGTATCGAGATGTAAATCACCGCACCGCCTAGGCAAAGTCTTAGTATGTCCGCATCTTTATGCCAAAAGACTAAATTTACGATGATGGCTGCAGGTATAAGGGCGTTATTCATGATAGCTAGAGTTCCGCTATCTACCTCGCACGCGCCTTTGTTCCATAAAAAGTATCCAAGGCCGCTAGCTCCGATACCAAGCCACAGTAGTACAGCACTCTGGGTTAGGTCGAGGTTAATTTTTTCCGGATTTCCAAACATAGCAAATGCTACGCCCGTAACCGCCGCGGCTCCGACGAAAAAGTAGCCAAAAACCCCTCTTTGCTCGTTAAAATCACGCTTTTCTAGCAAAAATTTATACGCGCTCTGCCCGACGCCAAAGCATAAATTCGCTCCCTGTACGAGCAAAAATCCATGCCAAAAGCCGCTATTTACGTTGCCGTACTTGATGATGAGCGCACCCAAAACCGCCGTA
>NZ_AOTD01000150.1 GCF_000344295.2 Campylobacter showae CC57C
CGTTGCCTACTCCGCCATCTAGGATATCGTCCCCGTCGCTTCCATAGAGTCCGTCGTTTCCTTCTCCTCCATAAAGGATGTCATTGCCCGCTCCGCCATAAAGGGCATCATCACCTTTATTTCCATGAAGCGTATCGTTACCGCTTTTAGCATAAACGGTATCGTTTCCTGATCCCCCGCTAATGACATCGTCTGTATAGAAACCGTGCATAACGGTGTCCTTGTCTGATCCTGAATTGAGCATCATATTTTTTATGTCTTCGGCGCTAAGGAATGAGCCATCGCTGAATTCAAGTTTATTTATAAGCCCGCTTCTATTAAATAATCCTTCGCTGTCATTATCCAAAAACATATTATAAACGGTTATTTGGTCCTTCGTATCTTTAATGCTTATCAAAAGGTTTCTTCCGTAAGACACGGTTCTTTCTATGATTAAATCTTCCTTGCTAATTCCCTCTTTAAATTTAATT
>NZ_AOTD01000151.1 GCF_000344295.2 Campylobacter showae CC57C
TTAAAATAAACTTAAATGGTGGTTAGAGGCAGAATCGAACTGCCGACACGCAGATTTTCAGTCTGCTGCTCTACCGACTGAGCTATCCAACCACGCTGTTAAAAAGAAATGTGATTTTAGCCACTTGATACTTAAATTTTGGTTAAATACGTAAAATTCGGCTTTTTTTAAAGTATAAAATTTGCTTCAAAGGCAGTCGTTCAAATTTAGCGAGGTTTTACGGCGCATATATCGCGTCAAATTTGCAAATTTAAAATCGCTTTTTTAAATTCATCCCCGCGCTCTACGTAGCTGCTAAACTGATCTAAGCTCGCCGCAGCAGGGCTTAAGAGCGCTATTTCGTCCAAATTTTCATCATTTGCGTCAGTCTTAGCGACTCCGTCAAATTTAAAGCGTTTATCTATCTCGCCGACTGCGACGTTTAAAAGCTCGCATTTTACGGCCGGGATTTTAAACTCGCCCGCAAGATTCATTAGCTTGTCCGTATTTGAGCCGATAGCGTAAATTTGCGCCTTGGCGCCGCGCAAAGCTTCAAAAAGCGGCCGCATATCCACGCCCTTATCGTCGCCGCCTAAGATCAAATGCAAAAATTTGCCCTCATATCGCTTTACGGCTTGGATGCTCGCGTCGATGTTGGTCGCCCTCGTGTCGTTGACCCACGTCCTGCCGCGCGCATCGCGAAACTCCTCGAGCTTGTTGCCCTCGATGACAAAGTCGTTTAACAGCCGTGCGTCGCACCTATCGAGCAAAATTTTCTGGATAGCAAGCGCTAAAAGAGCGTCCGTTAAAAACGGCGTTTTAAAGGCGATATCGCTTAAATTTACCCCGCAAAACTCGGCCAAATCCGCCTCGTTTTCGTAGCTTATCACCTTTGCTTTAGTCGGCGTTTCAGCGTAAATTTTAGGCAGGATCGCGACCGTGTTTTCGCCCATCATAGCTAGCGGTTTTAGTTTGGCGCGCTCATACTCGGCAAAGTCGCCGTGCCAGCTGAGGTGATCGGGCGTGATAGGCAAAAGCGCGTAGATGCCGGGCGTCGCGGCGTTCGTGTAGTGCATCGTAAAGGAGCTGGTCTCTAGCACCCAAATTTTGGCGTTTGGGTCAAGGTCTGCGAGCGGAACCCCGACGTTGCCGCCCATTACCGAGCCGTAGCGCGCCAGCAGGTGCTGCGTCATCTTTGTCGTCGTGGTTTTGCCGTTCGTACCGCTGATCCAGACGGTAAAGGGCATTTTGGCGCCGTAAATTTTGTAAAAATAGTCGTACTCGCTGATGAGATTTTGCGCTTTTTTAATCAGCTCGTGGCTCGGAGGAAAGCCTGGGCTTGGGATCTCGAGGCTGCTTTTTGCGGGTATAAAGAGGTTTGGCGGCAGTAGGGTGTTACCCCATTCGTCGCTTGAGATCTCGCTAAATTTATCGTCGTAAATGTCCCAGCCGCCGTCTTTTGCGAAGTTCTTCGCGATCGCGCGTGTCGTGCCGCCGTAACCAAATAGCGATTTTCTCATTTTCTCCCCTTTGCCCGTAAAATTTGCGTTATATTATCGGCGGCTAGCTCGGCTATTTCGCCGTTTGTTCGGTTCAAATTTACCTGATTTTTAGCGCAGTCATGGCGATCAAATTTGCCAAAACAGCGATGAGCCAAAATCTCACGATAATCTTATTTTCCACCCAGCCTTTTATCTCAAAATGATGATGTATCGGTGCCATGAGAAAAATTCTTTTTTTAAAAATCTTAAAGCTTCCGACCTGCAAAATCACGCTCAAGGTCTCCATCACGAACACGAAGCCGATGATGATGAGTAGGATTTCGTTTTTCGTCATCACGCCCATGAGTCCGATATATGCGCCCACGCTTAGGCTCCCGCTATCACCCATGAAGACCTCGGCCGGATGGCAGTTAAACCACAAAAATCCCATCAGCGAGCCGATCAGCGCAGCGGCCACGACGACCGTTTCGCCCACGCCCGTGATCTTGGGCAAAAGCAGATACGAGCTAAACACCGCGTGTCCGCAGATGTAGGCAAACACGCCAAGCGTCAGTAGCGAAAACACCGCAGGTACTGTAGCTAGACCGTCTAGGCCGTCGGTTAAATTTACAGCATTTGAGGCCGCTACGATAACGAGCGTCCAAAAGGCCACCGCAAAAACGCCTAGATCAAGCACTGGAAATTTGTAAAACGGTAGGTAAAATTTACTGTCCAACTCGCCGTGTAAATACAGCATCGCCGAGACCGCAAACGCGATCAAAATTTGCACCGCAAGCTTGGCTCTAGGGCTTAGTCCGTCGTGGTTTTTGCCGCCTGAGATTTTACGAAAATCATCTTTAAATCCAAGCGCCGTAAAGCCTGCTAGACAAATCAGCGAGGCAAGGACGAAAACGTTATCTAATCTCGCGCAAATCACGCTCGCCGCAAGTGCGGCTCCGATAAAGACCAGTCCGCCCATCGTCGGCGTTTTGGCCTTTTTTTGGTGCGTTTGCGGAGCTAGCTCATAGATGGGCTGGGCGGCATTTTTGGCCTTTGCCCACGCGATAAATTTAGGCAGCGCCCAAACGGTCAAGCAAAATGCGATAAAAAACGAAAAACCCGCGCGAACGGTGATGTACTGAAAGATATTAAAATTTAATAGTTCATAAATATAGTAAAACATAAAAGCCTTTATTTTAAAAAAACTAATTTTAATACAGTAGCATTAAAAGTAAGCTAAATTTGACCTCATCAGAAGTGATTTGCCTAAAAGAGTTCATTGTTCTTGCCTCTATTTTCGGATAAATTCGCATTAAAAAATTATTGACACGACTATGTTTTTATGGTAATATTTAATTTTTTTATAAGCTCCACTGGAAGGCAAATTTTTAAGATGAATAAACGAATTTTTATCTGCGTTCCGCTAGTTTTAGCTCTGAATGGTTGCGCCAATCTAGGCGAAAACGTCGGCAAGATTGGTGGAACCGCAATAGGAACTGCCGGAGGTGCGGCGATAGGCAAAGAAGTTGGCGGCGATAAGGGTATGGTGATAGGAGCCGTAGTGGGCGGAGTAATCGGATATTTCGTCGGAGATTATATCGACGAAAGACGCGCGCAACAAAAGAAAGTCTCTCAAGTGTATAACGTTGAAATAACGCAAGAAGACGTAAAAATAGACGGCAAAAGAGGCGATAAAGTAAGTATAACTACTAGCGAGAGTCAGTTTGCCGCTAATCAAAGCGTATTAAACCCTCAAGCTAGCGAGTATTTCTCGCAAATGGCCCGTACATATAAGGGTGGTTCGCAAAAAATACTAGTCGTCGGACATACTGACGATAGCGGATCTAGTACAAAAAATCAACTTTTATCCGAAGCCCGCGCTAAAACCGTAGGGCAAATTTTTACGGAAAACGGAGTCGACGCAAAAAATATTTATTATCTAGGCGCGGGAGAAACTAATCCCATAGCTGATAACAATAAAGAACAAGGCAGGGCTAAAAATAGGCGCGTGGAAATTATTGAGTTACAAAGCGAGGCTGATATCGTAAAATATGCGCAAGAAAATAATAGCAATCCGGCCTTTTTTACTAAAATTTCTAAATCGGGTCAGGAAAAATTTTCCGATGAACGAAAGCAGGATGTTTTGGCCAGTCAAATTTCGAAAACTGAGCCTACTCAGGGCAAAAACAGTGCCGTAAAAGAAAAAACAAAAATGGCTAAATCCTCTAAAAAAACGGAAGTCAAAAAAAACGAAAAAGCTAGCGCGCTAGCGGTCAAAAGCGGCGTATTTGTAGATTTTGGAGGTAGGCCGCGAAGCGGGGATTCGTTTATGCTAGAAGATCGATACGGCGGCAAGGAAGATATTGGTTTTTCTCTAATAACTAAGGCGTATGCAGATAATTTTACGTTTAATTGCACGGCGGACGAATACCGAGAAAACGGTGCGCTAAAAAAACTTGACGGCGGTGAAATAGTATATAAAACTACCGATCACAAAAAGGCTCTAAACGGTGGAGCTTGGGATACCGTTTTAAACAATAATCGCTTAGGCATCGGTCCCATATCGGTGCTAAAAGATGGCGAAGCGGATAAAAATCCTCAAATTTTTATCTATAAGGACGCGATAAATAAAAAGACCGCCGATTTTAAAATAGAGGGTAGGGTTAATACTTATCGAGGTAAAAACGGTTTACTTTATAGAGTTTTTGCACAAGACGACGGCTCGCCTATAAAATGTCTAGATATAGTTTTTGATAACAATGATGCGTCAAAAGCCTCGGGATATGTCTATTATTTTGCGTCGAGCGGAAATTTGATGGAAAAAGATTTTAATATTAAGCCGTTAAGGAGAGAGTAAATGGATGGGATTTTGGCTTTCTTGTCGCTATATCGCCTTTGGGTTAGTGCTGTTATAGCTACGATTATTTTGATTTTATTGATTATTAAATTTTGGGATAGGATTAAATTTTGGTGGCTTTGCTTTTGGACTAGCTTCCCGGTTGTGGGTACAATAGCGTCCTTGTATAAGTTAAAAGAAACCGAAAGAGACGGTTGGTTTAAAAGCGAAAAGACTATTTGTTCCAAATTTTATAGCTTTTATAGAAATTTACTTGGCAAGGATCCTGATTTTTATGCCAACTGTGCCTTATATCTAGAAAAGGCGCAAGAAACTGATAGAAAAGAAGCCCCGCTTATGGTGTGGATAGTTATATTTTTGTTGGTTGTGGCGGAGGCCTTAGGTTTTGCCTACGTGCTAGCTGGTTATACTATACCTGGAGCTAGCGAATCGTTGCAACAAAAGGGTGCTTTGGCGATCGCTTTTGTTATCTCCGTCATTTTGGTCGGTTTTACGCATTTTACGGGCGGTGAAATTTATAGAAATAGCGTGTATAAGAAAATAAGAGAGTGGTGGATAAACGACGATAACGATAAGCCTAGATTAAAACCGGATAACGAAGAAATTACTCTACAAAACAACAGAGCCGACGATGGAAGACCTAAATATATCAAAGTCTTAAATAGAGTAAATGCAAATGCAAACGTAACTCCAAAATGGCATATAACCGTAATCACGGCCATTTTAATCGCGTTAATAGCCGTAGGCGCTACCTACGTACGCGGACAAGTGCTTGAAAAGCAACTAAATCAAGAAATTTCAAACATTGGTATAAATATATACGATAATGCGCCAAGCGAACTTGGGCAAATCCAAGAAAATGCTGATAAAAAGGCTTTGGAAGAACAGCAAGATGCCGATAGAAAGGGTGGTTGGGCTACTTTTATAGTTTTAGCGGTACTTTTTGTTTTTATTCAAATTTTAGGAATTCTTTTAGGATACAAGTGGGGCTTCGTCGGCAAAGAAAGTAAAAAGGCGTATAGCTATATAAAAGGTTTTTATAGTGCGGAAGAATTTGAGGATTATTACGAGCGAGAAAAGGATAGGATAATATCTAAAGCAAACGAAAAGCTTGCCGTTCTTCACTCGAAAATGGCTAGGTATATCGGCGGTACAACGATTAATTCCGACGAAAGAAATTTGTTAAATAGCGCAAACCAGCGTACTTTCGAAAGATACATTCAAACAAGAGCTTTGTCCAAACAAGAGCAAAAGGTTGCCGAAAGCGAGCAAAGGCAGTTTAATAAGCGCATGAAAAATCAAGAAAATTTAAGCAAAAGCGAACCTTTTGTGTCTGAGTCCGAGCCCAATCAAACGACTTCCACTCCCCGCGATAACGTCAAAAGAAGAGAGATTTTGGAGATAAAAAAAGAGCTAAAAGAGCTTAAGAAAAACGGCGGAGACGAGGGGAGAATTTTGGATCTAGAAGAAAGATTGTTGGAGCTGGAGGACTAGATGAGAAAAATTTTACTATTTTGCGTATTTTGTGCGGTTGCTTTTTGTGCACCGAGTTGCTATGACGCGAACAAAATCGAAAAGCCTACCCTAGCCGAAGAAAAGGCGATTTTTGTACTTATAGACGAGACGACACTATTTGATGAGTCGCTAAAAGAACAAATCATAAACAATACTTTGCGATTCGCAAAACAAGGCAATCATATTTTTATAGCTAAATTTTCAGCTTTCTTGCATGATAGATACAACGAAGTATTGTTTGATTTTACCTTGGACTTTCCGCTTAATCAAGAGCAAAGATATGAAACAAACAAAAGCGTTTTAGCCAAATTTGATAAATGTTTAAAAGATCAATTGGGCTATGTAAGAAAAAATATAAGTGAAAGTATTAAAAACGCTTTTTTAAAAAAAGGCGATAATATAGCCAAGTCAGATGTTTTATATGCGCTAAAAGATTTTGCGCAAAATACGATATCTATAGATGAAGCACACGACAAGATAGTACTGATAGCTTCTGACATGCTGGAAAATTCATCTGTTACCAGCTTTTATTCCAAAGGCAAACCGCGACTAATAGACAGCAAAAAAGAGCTTGGCTTTGTAGATAAAAACGGCCTTTTTGCAGACTTCGGTGCAGCCAAAATTTACATCGTGGGTGCAGGGCTTAACGAAAGTGACAAAGCCTATGTAAATCCACAGATACTCAATTCTCTAGATAGTTTTTGGAGGGAGTATTTTAAAAAATCAAATGCTACATTAATCGAAATGGGGACTCCATCCTTAAAGCGAGAAATAAAGTAAATTTTTCCTTAAAACAATATTTTAACTTCGCTGTTTTATCTAATCTAATATTAAGAAATATACAACAAATTGTGATAAAATTACTGTCAAAAAGGATGAAATATGGCGCAAAAAACTATTTTGGTGATCACAGACGGTATAGGATATAATGAAAGTAGCGAATTTAACGCATTTGCGGCGGCAAAAAAGCCGACATACGACTGGTTGTTTAAAAACGTGCCAAATACGCTCATAAAAACCTCGGGCCTGGCAGTGGGCCTACCTGACGGACAGATGGGAAACAGCGAGGTCGGACATATGTGTATCGGCAGCGGGCGGGTTTTGTATCAAAATTTGGTAAAAATTTCGCTCGGTTTTGAAAACGGCTCGCTAGCCAAAAGCGAAAAGCTTTTAAATTTGTTTAAAACCTGCAAACGCGTCCACGTCGTCGGGCTCTACTCAGACGGAGGCGTGCACTCGCACATGAGCCACTTTGACGCGATGTGCTCTCTTGCGGTCGCTAACGGCTGCGAGGTGTTCGCTCATGCGATCACGGACGGCCGCGACGTGGGGCCAAAAAGCGGGCTGGCGTTTATAAAATCACTGCAAGAAAAGGCGCAAAGCGGGGGCTTTAGGCTAGCTAGCGTTAGCGGTAGGTTTTACGCGATGGACCGCGACAAGCGCTGGGACCGCGTAAAAACGGCCTACGGCGCGATGACGCGAGGAGAAAACGGGCAAACTATCTCGCCGCTAGAATACATCATGCAAAGCTACGAGGCGGGCGTGACGGACGAGTTTATCGTACCGGCTAGCTTTGGGGGTTTCGGCGGGATCGGTGAGAGCGATGGAGTGATATTTATAAATTTTAGAAACGACCGCGTGCGCGAGATCGCGGCAGCTTTGGGTGATGAAAATTTTAGCGAATTTGAGCGCCCTTTTGTCGTAAAAAATCTACTCACGATGACCGAATACGACGCAAATTTTGCCTTTCCCGTGCTGTTTGAAAACGAAAAGCTAAAAAACACCCTTGCCGAGGTCGTCGCAAACGCGGGTCTAACGCAGCTACACACCGCCGAGACCGAGAAATACGCGCATGTGACGTTTTTCTTTAACGGCGGCGTCGAGGAGCTCGCCCAAAACGAAACGCGCGTGCTCGTGCCAAGCCCCAAAGTAAAAACCTACGACGAAAAGCCCGAAATGAGCGCACAGGCCGTATGCGAAGCGGTGCTAAAAGGGATGGATGACGGACAGGATTTTATAGTAGTAAATTTCGCAAACGGCGATATGGTCGGCCATACGGGCGAATTTGGTGCGGCAGTCAAGGCGGTCGAGGCTGTGGATACGGCGCTAGGACGCATCGTGGTAAAGGCCAAGGAAAAAAACTATGCGCTAATCATCACGAGCGACCACGGCAACTGCGAGCAGATGAGGGACGCGCAGGGCAATCTACTAACCAATCACACGACTTTTGACGTATTTTGCTTCGCGATGGGCGAGGGCGTAAAGGCGGTAAAGGCAGGCGGTCTAAACAATATCGCCGCGAGCGTTTTGGCGCTGATGGGTATCGAAAAACCGGCCGAAATGGACGAGGCGTTGTTTTAAATTTATCTCGCTTTTGAAGCTTATTTTGCGCAGTCGACCCGCCGATATTTAAATTTGAATCAAATTTGAGCTTTATCCGGCGGGTCAAATTTGAGCCTAAATTTAAACTCCGCTGCGTCCTAAGCGCTGCCGTAAAACCGCTAAAATCTACATAAATTTCATCTTTTCAGCATCTCAAAATTTCATTTTCGCTAAAATCGGCCTAATAAATTTAAGGGAAAATCAATGGAAAATTCAAGTCAAAAAAATTTCAAAATCGAGCGTAAAAAGGTCCATTTTATCGGTATCGGCGGTATCGGTATCTCGGCGATCGCGCGGGTTTTGCACGAAAAGGGTTTCATAATCAGCGGTAGCGACATCAAGGAAAGCCCGACCACGCGCGAGCTAGCCGCGCAGGGCATCGACGTCATCACGCCGCACAGCAAAGCCGCGATCAAGGATCAGGACTTCGTCATTTACTCGGCCGCGATAAAGCCCGATAACATCGAGCTCGTCGAAGCGCGTAGCAAAGGGCTGCACTGCCTATCGCGCAAAGAGGCGTTGCCGATGGTGCTAGAAGGTAAGCGCGTGTTTTCGGTGGCGGGCGCGCACGGCAAAAGCACGACCTCTGCTATGCTATCTAGCCTCGTGGAGGGCTCTGTCATCATCGGCGCTATCAGTAAGCAGTTTGGCTCAAATATGAAATACGAGCCCTGCGACAACGTCATCTTCGAGGCCGACGAGAGCGACAGTAGTTTTCTTAACTCAAACCCGTATCTAGCCGTCGTCACCAACGCCGAGCCCGAGCATATGGAGCACTACGGCTATGATTTGGAGAAATTTCATGCGGCGTATCGCGGCTTTTTGGAGCGAGCCAAGGTGCGCGTGATAAACGCCGAGGACGAGTTTTTAGGTACGCTAAAGCTCGACGCCGTGCGCCTTTATCCGAGCGCCGATATCACCGAGCTTAGTATGATCGTGCGCGATTTCGTGCCTTATACTGCGTTTAATCTTAAAAATTTAGGCAAATTTGAGGTGCTGGGTATGGGCGAGCATATAGCCGTGGACGCGTCGCTTGCGATCTTGGCCGCGCTAAATGAAACGTCTCTCGCGCAAATCAGGCAAAATTTGCTAAATTTCAAAGGCATCAAAAAGCGTTTCGATATCCTAACCGCTAGCCGAAAATTCGTACTCATCGACGACTATGCGCACCATCCGACCGAGATCAAGGCCACTTTGCAATCGGTCTTTGAATACGCTAAGTTGTTAGGTATCACCAAGATCACGGCGATCTTTCAGCCGCACAGATTTACGCGTCTGAGCGCAAATTTACAGGGCTTTAAAGAGTGCTTTGAGGGCATAGATGAGCTAGTTATCCTGCCTGTTTACGCCGCTGGCGAGACGCCGATAGAGATAAATTTAAAAGAGGAGTTTAAACGCTACAACCCAGTGATGACGCAAAGAGTCGCGCGCGAGGGCGATGGGATCGTCTTTACGGACGAGTTTGGCGTAAAAAACCTACTCGATGACGGTCTAGTGATCGGCTTTGGCGCGGGCGACATCACATATCAGCTGCGAGGCGATGCATGAGGGTTATAATCGTACTTTTAGGCGTGCTTGCCGCGATCGCGATATTTAGCGTGAGCGACGAGAAGCTAAGTAAAAAGGCGAAATTTATCATCACTTTTTCGGTGATTTTTGTCGCGACGGCGCTGTATTTTTACGAGACCAGACTAGAAAGCGAGCAGGGCAAAAGACTGGAGCTAGTCGCGCTTTTTAACCAAGGCAAAACCCTAAAATGCGGAAATTTCGACGTTAATAATACTAAATTTAACTATGAGTTCGGTACGTCCTCCTTTGTCGCAAAACGCGCAGCAAAGGAGCTAAATAGCGTCAAGATCGCGCTTGATGGCTGCGAATTTAAAGGCGAATAATTGCGAAATTTTAAAGATAATCAAAATTTGACCCAAGGCGGCGTTTGGGGGGCGAATGGGCGCGAAAATAACGTCTATCGCGAGCAAAGAAACGGCGATATTTCAGACGTCGCGGCGCACCGCGAGCAAAAAGAATTTACAAACGCGGAAGGCTTTGAGCGGCTTATAAAAATTTTAGACCTGCAGGGCTACATGGAGCGGTTTAACTCCTTTCTAGCGCGCCCAAAGCCGCTTTTTATGGCGGGCGGTAGCAGGTTGCATTACGAAAAAATTTTAGAGCTCTCGCAAAAGCAGTTTGATCCGCCCTCGTCCGCTCAAAATCTAGACGACGCGCTCATTCGCCTTAGCAAGCAAGCCACGCTGCACGTGAGCGAGATTTTTGAGTTTGCTAAGATTATTAGCTACTTTACCTACCTAAAAACGCTTAAATTTGAGGGCAAACTAGGCGAGTGGCTCGCTAAAATCGAGATACCGCAGCCGATGTCAAAGCTCGCAAACTCGTTTGATAAAAAAGGCGAGCTAAAAGACGAAGTGGACGAGCGCCTGGGCGGTATCAGAGACGCGTTTAGCGCCAAAAGGGCACAAATAGACGCCGATCTGCGCCGCCTCATCTACTCAAAAAGCGTCGCGCCATACCTCGTCGATACGCAGGTGCACTACATCAGCTCCGTCGAGGCGCTGCTCGTGCGAGGCGGGTTTAACCACGTG
>NZ_AOTD01000152.1 GCF_000344295.2 Campylobacter showae CC57C
CCTTGTGCTTGCACTCTCTTTGAGAGCTGCTAGCAGAGCGTAATTTAAGCCCTCACCCCCTTTATATAAAGTAAAAAACAACTTCAAACGGTTGTTTTTTACGCAAGGAAAGCTAAATTTAACCAAACCAAATTTACCACTTTCGCGGTGCGGGTCTGCGCGAGTAAAATTTATTAAAAATCCAAGCAGTAAAACCGAGCTAAATTTACCGCATAAATTCGGCGGGCGTTAAATTTGCCCGCCAAATCAAAGCCAAAATCAAAATTTAAGCCGTCGTTCCCTCGTTCATCGCGGCGTATTCTTCAAAAGTTCCCTTAAAATCGACGACCTCGCCGTTGCCTTTTAGATGGATAATGCGGTTAGCGAAGGCGTCGATGAGCTCGCGGTCGTGGCTCACGCAGATGACGTTGCCGACGAATTTATACAGCGCCTCGCCTAGAGCGATGATGGCTTCGAGGTCGAGGTGGTTGTTTGGCTCGTCTAGCACGAGTAGGCTGCCGCGCTCTAGCATTAGGTGGCTTAGCATCAGGCGGTGCTTCTCGCCGCCGCTTAGGCTGCCAACTGATTTTTCCTGCTCGGCGCCGCTAAATAGCATCCTGCCCAAGCACTTGCGGATCTCGTCTAGGTCCTTGTTGTTTTCGTCTTGCAGCCACTCATAGAGCCTCAGCTCGCCGGTGATTTTATTTGTCGTGTCCTGCGCGAAATAGCTAGGCTCTATCGTCGCGCCCACGTGCACGTCGCCGCTATCTGGAGCTACCTCGCCGATGATGATTTTAGCCAGCGTACTTTTGCCTACGCCGTTTGCGCCGATGATAGCGACTTTGTCGTTCTTTTCGAGCTTGAAGCTAAAATTTTCAAACAAAACCTTGTCGTATGTTTTACTGATACCGCGCACCTCTAGGATCTCGTTGCCGATGTCGCGCTTGGTGCGGAAAAGTATGCTAGGATCGCGTCTGCTTGATACCTTGATCTCCTCGATGTCGAGTTTGTTTAGCTGCTTTTGGCGGCTCGTGGCTTGGCGGGCTTTGCTCGCGTTTTCAGAAAAACGCGCGGTAAATTTCTCCAACTCCTCTTTTTCTTTTTGCTTTTTGTCGCGCTCCATCTCGTGCTGTTTGGCAACCAGCGTCGAGGCGATGTACCAGTCATCGTAGTTGCCCGCAAACTGCCTGATTTTCTTAAAATCCACGTCTAGGATGTGCGTGCAAACCGCGTTTAAAAAGTGGCGGTCGTGGCTGATTAGCACCATCGTGCCTTCGTGGCGGTTTAGCTCGTTTTCCAGCCACTTTATACTCTCGATGTCAAGGTTGTTGGTCGGCTCGTCGAGGAAAAGGATGTCGGGCTTTGGAAATAGCACTTGAGCGAGCAGGACTTTAAATTTATCCGAGTTTTCGACCTCGCTCATCGGCTTTTCAAAGTCGCTAAATCCAAGCGAGCTTAGTATTTTTTCTATGCGCACCTCATACTCGTAGCTAGGATCCTCCTCTGCACTTATCATCTCAAGCTGTGCTAGACGGTCGTTTATAGCGTCGGTAAACTCCTCGCTCATGTAGAGCTTTTCTTTTTCTTTGACTGCGTCGTAGAGGCGTTTGTTACCGTATAGCACGGCGTCTTTGACGCTAAAGTTTTCAAATGCGAACTGATCTTGCCCTAGCACGCCTACTTTTAGCCCGTTTTCGATGACGATCTCGCCGCTGTTTGCCTCGATCTCGCCTGCAAGGATTTTTAGAAACGTCGATTTTCCCGCGCCGTTTGCGCCGATGAGACCGTAGCGGTTGCCGCGAGTGAGTTTTAAATTTACGTCCTCAAATAGCAACTGTGCGTTAAATCTCATCAATAAATTTTTGACTTCAAGCATATTTACCCTTAAATTTTACTTTTAAAATCCTAGATTGTGCCAAAAAATCGTTTAAAATTAGTATAAACACTTATCTAAGATCAAAAAACTTTTAAACAAAAATGTGATAAAATGAGCCAAAATTTATAGAAACGGAGCTTTTTTGCTTATGGCCGAAACGGCACGAAAAATCTTGCGAAAAAATTCGCATGACGAGAGAGAGTGCGAGAAAAACGGTAGCAGATTTAAAGAGCTAAAAGCTCGGGTACAGATGGCGAAATTTGAGCAAAGCGCCGAGGAAAAAGCGCTTGCGACGATTGCTATTCCGTTACTTAGGTTTTTTACTTGCTTGCAGATATTTTTACTATTTTTTGCTATTTACCAGCGCGTGCCGGCGGCATTTTTAGCTGCTTATATTTTTTTAGCGACGGTTAGCGTTTATGTAGCGCTTTGTCATGATGACGATCCGGGCTTTGCGGCAAATTTTATCCATCTCACGGTCATATGCCACGGATTTTTGGGAGTATTTTTATACGGCTGGGGTTGCGGCAACGAAAATTTCTTTATTTGGGGTATCGCGACCAGCTATTTGATTTTTATCGGTAAAAACCGAACCGTGCTCGCCATCATCATCGCTGAAGCAGTAGCTTACGCGGTTTTATATATCTTAAGGGATAAATTCGGTATCGTAAATTTAGGCGCTAGCGGAGGCGTAATGTTCGTGGTGACGTTTGCAGCGATATTCGTATCATTTTTGCGTCGCACGAGCACGCTAAACTCGGTTTATGCTAAAAGTATAAACGAGGTCGCCTCGCAAAACGATAAGCTAGAATCCGCATCCAAATTTGATTTTTTAACAGGACTTGACAATCGCCGTTACGCGCAGGAGCAGTTTGACGAGATGGCGGAGCATTTTCCGTATGAAAAGGTGCTGGTCGCGCTTGGCGATATAGATGATTTTAAGGTGATCAACGACACCTTCGGGCACGACGTCGGAGACGAGACGCTAAAAGAGATCGCGCAAATTTTACGCGAAAACTCACGCGGCGAAAAAGATATCCTGTGCCGCTGGGGTGGGGAGGAGTTTTTGCTCGTGGCTTTAGTACACGACGACGTTTCGGCGCAAGAGATGGTAAAAAGAGTTCTCAAAAATGTAAATACTCTCACTGCTCCAAACGGCAAAAAAATAGGCATAACATTTGGCGCTGCGGTGTTTGAAAACGCGCGCGCGATGAATCTAAACGAGATGGCAATCGTCGCGGACAAGCTTTTGTACGAGGGCAAGAGGAGTGGTAAAAACTGCGTAAAATTTAAAGGATGCGGTGATGCTGCTTAACCTTTTTGCGAGGTACGGCTTTTACGTCAAGCTTCGTGCCATGTTTGCGGCGCTTGGGCTTATTCACGCGATATATCTGGCGCTTTTTATCTACATAGATCAGCTTTTGCTTGCGTGCCTAAACGTCATTAGCGTCGCTCTTTATGCCGTTTGCGTATATATGGCAAGGGATCTAAAAACGGCCGCGATAGCCGTAGCGGCGGTTAGGATCGAGATATTTGCTCATGCTTTTATCTGCACGCTCGTTCTTGGTTGGGATTACGGATTTCAAAATATCATCTTAGCCCTCATGTCCATGGTATTTTTCTCGAGCCTTGCGACAAAGGGCGTAAATAACTTTTTTGCGTACGCCAAGGGCGCGGCGTATTTGTTTTTATATTTTTATGCAAAGACTCCTCCGCAGCTAGCAGGAACGCAGGCGGAGTTTTTTTATGTTTTAAATTTTATCATCATTGCTACGATTGTCATTGTTTTGGTTATTGATTTTTCTAGAACATTTAGCGCAAAACTGCGCCAAGATATGCTCGAGCGTCAAGAGAGGCTAAGCGAACTAGCCAACAAAGACCCGCTCACCGGCCTTTTAAATAGAAATGCATTTTATGATTTTGCCGTACCGCGCATGCAGTTTTTGAGCGGCGATACCAGCATCGTGCTGTGCGACATCGACGACTTTAAAAAACTAAACGACGCCCACGGGCACGCCTTTGGCGACGAGGCGCTAAAGACCCTCGCGCACGCGATAAAAAGTAGCCTGCGCGAGGGCGATCTGGTGTATCGCTGGGGCGGCGAGGAGTTTTTGATATTTTTATCGGATATAAATCTCGAAAACTCGGAACATACCTTTGAGCGTATCAGGCACAAGATCGCCGAGACGGAGCTAGAATTTGAAGGCAAAAGCGCTAAGACGTCCGCGACCTTCGGGCTAGTTAACTTTAACGTCAAAGCCGTAAAAGATGTGGAAACCGTGATAAAACAAGCCGATAAGCTGCTCTACGAAGGCAAAAATAGCGGCAAAAACAAGGTCGTCGCTCAGCATTTCGGCGAAAACTATCTTTAAAACCTACTCCGGGAGCGGATCAAATTTAAATTTTATTGTTTGGGCTACTTAAATTTGAGTTAAATTTAGCGGTCAAAGTCAAATTTGATGAGTTTAAATTTGACCGCTGAAGGCAAAAAACTAGCTTTAAAAATTCTTTCGTAGCCGCTCAAATTTGTTCAAATTTGAGTTGAGCCCGTAAAATTTCGCTAAAATCCCACGCAAAATCCATGCAATCAAAGGCCGAAACAAAAATGCGCATCGCAAAAATCCGCGCCAAAAATATCCTCTCGCGCTCCAAAATCGGCAGCGGAGGCTACGCGATCAACCCGTACGTAGGCTGCCCACACGGCTGCATCTACTGCTACGCCGAGTTTATGCACGGCGTCACCGGGCACGAGGAGGCGTGGGGCGAGTTTTTGGACGTGAAGGAGTTTGACGCGGCGAGTTTAGTTAAATTTGCGGGCTTGCACGGCGGCGAACGCGTATTTATGAGCTCGGTTACGGACTGCTACAACCCGTACGAGGCGCGCTTTGGAGCTACGCGCAAAGTCCTCGAGGCGGTTGCGGGCTCGGATATAAACCTGCAAATTTTAACCAAATCAAGCCTCGTGACGCGCGATATAGACTTGCTGCAAACCATGCCAAACGTCCGCGTAGGCGTGAGTTTGAGCGTGGTAGACGAAAACCTGCGCCGCACGCTGGAGCCTCGCGCAAGCTCCGTAGCGGCAAGGATCGCAGCGATAAAAAAACTGCGCGCCGCGGGAGTGAAAACCTATATCTTCGTCGCGCCGATTTTCCCGCAGATCACGCCAGTTTTTGATATCATATCCCGCTACGGCGACGCGGTGGATGAAATTTGGTTTGATAGGTTAAACCTCTATCCAAATTTTAGGGATAAAATTTTAGCTTTCATCGGGCGAATTTTCCCCGCGTTTTTGCCGCTTTATAAGCAAATTTATCTTTTCGGCGAGGACGGCTATTTTGAGCGGTTGGCGGATGAGATCAGGCTTGCTGCGCAGGAGAAATTCGGAAGCCAGAGCGGCGAGAGAGTTAGGATATTTTTTGAGCGGAGAAAATCCGGCGCAGATAAATTTGAAAGGTGAAAATGAACGTAATTTTACGGCTTGGCATTATAGTTTTGATCCTATATATCGCGCTTTTGGCGCTACTTTATTTTTTTCAAGAGAGGCTGATATTTTTCCCAGCAAGCTTGATCAAAACTATGATTTTAGCTTTGATCGGCCGTTTGAGGAGATAAGACTAGACGCGGATGGCACGTGGATAAGCGGGCTTAAGTTTTTAGCGCAGGGTAGGGACGGCGTGCAAATTTACGGCGACGCGCGCGATGCGAACGGCGAACAAAAAGCGAAAAACGGCGCAGCGATATTTTTCCACGGCAATGCGGGCAATCTGCAAGGCTGGGGCAAGTACGCGCGGCATTTTACGGATTTGGGCTATGATTTTTATCTATTTGACTACCGAGGCTACGGCAAAAGCGGCGGCGAGATAGGCTCGCAGGAGCAGCTTTACGCGGATGCGGACGCGATGATGCAGCTGGTTTTGCGGGAGTATGATGCGGACGAGGTCGCGGCGGTCGGGTACTCGGTAGGTAGCGGGCTAGCGGCTCGCGCGGCGCAGAAATACGGAGCTAAGCGGCTAGTTTTGATCGCGCCTTATTTTGGCCTAGAGGAGCTAGCGCGGGAGAAAATGCCTTTTGTGCCTAAATTTTTGATCAAATACAAAATCCCTACTTTTGAATTTGTCGGCGGTTTTGGCGGGCCGGTGACGATATTTCACGGCGAGCATGACGAGTTAATCGGCGTGGATAACTCGCGCAGGTTGCTTAAATTTCTAAAACCGGGAGATAAAATTTACGAGCTAAATGCGGGACACAACGATATCCTAGGCCTAAGCGAGCTTTGGGAAAAATTAGCGCAGAGGCTGGACGAGTAGGGCAGGGCTACAGCGGTAAATTTGACGCGGCTAGCTTGGTCAAATTTGACGAAAACGGGTGTTAAAGCCCGCTTTGCCTTCTTAAAAACAAAACCTCTCGTCGGTTCTATTGTGCTTGCGCATAGCTTTAAATTTAGCCAAATTTTCCTCATTCAAAAAATAATCTTTTTCTTTTTGCGCGCGTGCTTCTAGGGCTTCTATTGCTTTTGCGAGAGCTTCTTTTCTATCTGCGTGAGGCGACGCAAACTCCGGTAAAAACATAGCTTCGTAAACGTTCGCCTTGCTCCACTCAAGCGATTTTGCGGCGATATCTTGCTGCTTTTTGATATCGCAAAACGCGTATGGATTTACCACATCGCCAACCAGCTTGATAAACGCTCCTATCGCGCTTTTGACCTCAAAAAATCTACCGTCGTCCAAATTTATAACCTCTCGTAGCAAGATCGCGCGGTTTTTAGCGTTGTAAAACCAAAACACCGCTTCGTCGCGCAGGCCAAGATCGTAAGCGCGAGCCGAAAGCACGAAAAGAGTCATCGGCGTGACCATCTGCGGAGCGTCCTGCACGATCTTTTTCGCGCTCCTAAAGTCCTCTAGCGTGCCGCTTTTTAGCAGGCCGTCTATCTTGTCGTAAACCTTTACATGTTCAGCCTTGCCGGCATTTGCCGAGTAGTACGGCGTCACGTAAATATCGATGCTTTTTACCTTTTCGTCATCAGCCGCCGATGCTACCACCGCCGCGCCAAAACAAAGCGCCGCTAAAAAACGTAAAATTTTCACTTATAGCTCCTTAATGTAAATTTTGGTGTTATTTTAACTAAAAGATATTTAAACGTCGCGTATAAATTAAAGTCCGCAAATTTGAGCGGACTTTGTAAATTTAGTTTTTAAAACTATGAATGGGTGCTGGGATCTGGCCGCCGCGAGCGATGAAGTCCGCCGATGAGTTTTTATTTACGCTCATCACCGGCGCGCTGCCCAGAAGCCCGCCAAATTCCAGAGTATCGCCCTCTTTTCCTTTTGGGATTATGCGCACGGCGGTCGTTTTTTGATTTATGACGCCGATCGCGGCCTCGTCGGCTATGATCGCGGCGATCGTTTGCTCAGGCGTATCCTGCGGGATCGCGATCATATCGAGCCCCACCGAGCAGATTGCGGTCATCGCTTCGAGCTTTTCTAAGCTTAACGAGCCCGCGCGCACCGCAGCGATCATGCCCTCGTCTTCGGAGACGGGGATAAACGCGCCGCTAAGCCCGCCTACCTTGGTTGCACGCCATAACGCCGCCCTTTTTGACCGCGTCGTTTAGTAGCGCCAAAGCCGCGGTCGTGCCGTGCGTGCCGACGCGCTCTAAGCCCATTTCCTCAAGCACGCGCGCGACCGAATCGCCCACTGCGGGAGTCGGAGCCAGCGAGAGATCGACGATGCCAAATTTCACGCCAAGGCGCTCAGACGCCATTTGACCGACGAGCTGTCCGATGCGCGTGATCTTAAACGCCGTCTTTTTAACGGTCTCTGCTACCACGTCAAAGCTCGCCCCGCGCACCTTCTCAAGCGCTCGTTTAACGACGCCGGGGCCCGATACGCCCACGTTTATGACGACCTCGGCCTCGCCCACGCCGTGAAATGC
>NZ_AOTD01000153.1 GCF_000344295.2 Campylobacter showae CC57C
CAACGACGCTCTTTACGGCGGTGGCGGAGAAGATACGTATTTATTCGGTAAAGGCGACGGGCAAGATACCGTATCTGCGGATGGGAACGATATTATTAAATTTAAGGCAGGGATCACTCGAGACGATTTAATACTCAGGAGATCAGAATATCAAAAAGACGGTTTTGATGACGGTTTGATATTAACGATAAAGAACTCGTTAGATTCAATTACAATAAAAGACGTTTTTAAAGACGAGAGTAATAGTCAAGGTATCAAAGGCATAGAATTTAACGATGGCTCATCTATGAATCTTGAAGATATAAAAAAAGGAGTACTTATATCTTCCGACTCGGATCAAAAAACTTTTTACGGCTTTAATTCAGACGACACTATCATAGGCGGGGGCGGCAACGAATAACCATATTGAAAAGGCGGCAATGATACCTTAATAGGTAATAAAGGAGATGATATTATATCGGGAGGCGACGGGAACGATATTTTAATCGGCGGAGAGGGAAATGACGAGCTGCAAGGAGGCAGCGGAAACGATACCTACGTGTTTGGACGAGGAGACGGCAATGATAAAATCATAAATTACGATAGCGATTCTGGCCAAAACGATATTATCAAATTTGAAGAGGATATAACTAAGGACGATTTGATATTTAAAAGAGTTAGAACATCGGATGGCGTTGGCGATCTTGTTGTATCTATTAAAGGAACAAAAGATTCGATTTGCGTATCGGGTATGTTTAACGTTGTGGATAATAACCATATATTAAACGAGCAATACAAAATAAATAAGATCGAATTTAGCGACGGTTCTTATATGGATTTAGAAGCCATACAGCTAGCCTTAAAAAATAATAACGTTATAATACATAGTAGCTATTTTTGGCGAAACAATGAGGGTAGCGATGAGGATGACGAAATATACGGCGACGATGATAGCAATTATCTGGCAGGTAATAAAGGTGACGATATTTTAATAGGCGGTAAGGGCGCGGATAGGCTTGACGGCGGAGAAGGGGCGGATACTTACGTCTTTGCTAAGGGAGACGGAAATGATACGATATCTGCTGACGGAAATGATATTATTAAATTTAAAGAAGGAATTTCTAAAGACGATCTTTTAATAACCAGAGAATACAGCAATTTAAAGATAAATTTTAAAAATAGCGATGATTCGATTACGGTTTCTGGTATGTTTTATGAAGCAGATGGTAATTCTCAGGGAATAAAAGCCATAGAATTTAGCGACGGCTCGTCTTTGAGTCTTGAGGATATAAGAAAAACCGTTCTTGCCAATAATGACTCCGTAGATATTCACGATATTATATACGGCTTCAACACCGACGATGTAATAATGGGTAGCTCTCAAATGAATTTTATAAGAGCTAGGGGAGGCAACGATACCGTTTACGGCAAAGAGGGAAACGATACGATATCGGGCGATGCGGGCAACGACCTTTTAATAGGCGGAGAAGGCGACGATACGTATGAATACAATATGGGAGACGGTAACGATACCATAGATAACACCGGAGGCGGAAACGATACTATATTGTTCTCTTACGGTATATCTAAAGACGACGTCTCATTTAAAAAAGACGGCAACGATCTAATAGTTACCGTAAATAAAGACTCTAGTCAAACCATAAACGTCAAAAATCACTTCCTGGGAGGAGATTATGCTATAGACCAAATCAAATTTGCAAGTAACGGTAGCGTATTGAGCCGTAAAGATATCTTAAAACTAATGAATACCGTTCATCTTACCTCAGAGGGCGGCAACAATAATCTGGTAGATAAAGGGCAAAAAGATAACGTTTATACCTATGCGGGAGGCAGAGTAACCATAAGCGATAACGGAGGATACGATAAAGTTATCTTTAAAAACAAGACTTATAGCGTAAACTACAGTAAAAAGGGCGATAATCTTTTGATAAGCGCAAACAAGATAACAGCTTCTAATAATAACGTCCTTGAAGTAAAAGACTTCTTTAAAGGAGCCAATCATATCATAGAAGACTTTGATCTAAGCGAATACTCTTTGGTGACCGCCAGAAGAATATACGAGGACTTTGGCATAACCTATCCCGTAGCTCAAAGCAAACAAGAGGTTCTTACCGGAGGAAAAGAAGATAACGTATATATCTATACCGGGGGAAGAAAGATTATAGACGATAAGGGAGGAAACGATAGGGTCGTCTTTCAAGGATTAGAAGAGGGGCTATTTTATAGACAAAAAGGAAATAACCTACTAATAAGCACGAAAAAGATGACCACGGACAACGAAGATATCTTGGAAGTCAAGAATTTCTTCTCTAGCAAAAACTCTATAATAGAGGAATTTCAAATAACCGATTACTGGAGTGTATCAGCTAGAAAGATATACGAAGACTTTGATGAGACTTATCCAGCTAGTACCTCTACGCAAAACGCTCCTTTGGCTTTGTTGGGAACCACAAACAAGAATAACGAGGCCAGTCTGAACGACAGCGCATCCGATATGTAGATATGTAAACTATAGAATGCCCAAGCAGAACCAGAGCGGTCGGCTTGGGCTAAAATACTAAAATCCAAACCAATAGTGCCCAAGTGGGATACAAATATTCTTTTTACTTTTGTGAATTTTTTATAAAAAAGATGGTAAAATTACAAACGGCTTAAATTTTTGCTA
>NZ_AOTD01000154.1 GCF_000344295.2 Campylobacter showae CC57C
GGCGATTTTGAAATTTAGCCCGCCGCTTTTGCTCTTGCCTGTCGCGCCTTTTGCGTTTACGTCGATCGCAAAGCTATCCGCATCGTAGGGCGAGCCGTCTTTTTTAAACAGCGGCGTTTCAAATTTAACATCGTTAGCCTCGATGCTAAGATTTTCAAAATCTTTGGTTTTTATATTTACGCCGCCTTCTGATATTTTTAGGCTTTTTAGCAGAGGCGAGTAGGGCAGTAGATCGCGCGCGTCGGGTAAATTTATCTCGTTTTGCGCGCCGAATTTTAAACCCACAGCGGCCGGCGAAGCGATATCTAGCTTCGTATCCTTGCCGCTAAAATCAAGCCTAGCCGCAAATGGCGTCGCGCCTAGTTTTAAAATTTCGCTCTTGCCAAAGGCTAAATTTAGCCCTTTTAGCGTGCCGTTTATGTCGCCTGCGAGTTTGCCTAGATCGAGATTTACCGCTGCGTCCGCGCTAAAAAAGTCCATCCCCGTATTTTTTGCATTTACCTTTAATTTGTCGTTTAAAAGCTCGACGTCTGCAGTTTCGACGTTAAATTTAGCTCCCGTGATCAGAGTTTGTCCGCCGGTGATCTTAAATTTGCCCTTAGGCGTCACCTCTAGCGGGTCAAATTTGATATCAAGCGCGAGTTTGGCGTCTGTTTTGCCGCTTAGCTGCTCGACGGGAACATCGATATCGTAGGCTTTTAGTATAGAGTTTACGCTTTTGTCGTAGAGGGCCGAAGTTTGCAGATTTAGCGTGAGTCCGGCGCCTTTTTCCTCGAAAATTTTATAGATTTCAAGATTGCTTCCGTTTAGATTTTTGCCTTGCCATTTTGGGTTTTTTAGCGTGAAAAATAGCGAGCCTTTTTTTAGCTCGACGTCGACTTCCTCGGCGGTCGCAGGGGATAGCTTTTCGTGAAATTTAACCTTTACGTTTTTAGAAAAACCCTGTGCGCTAAGCTCGTTTAGATAGGGTTCTTGCTTGTTTAGGTCAAATCTGCCCCGAAGCGATTTTACGAAGTAGTTATCCGCCGTGATGTAGCCGTAGATCCAGCTTTTTATCTCTTTATCTAGCCCCGTTTTTGCGCCCAGCTCGTCCATAAAGCCTCTTAGGCTCGTCGCGTTTATGTCGCTTAGCTCGTATGTTAGCTCACTTTTTTTGAGATTTACGGTAGCGTTTCCGTTTAGCTCGTGGCTAGAAAACGTACCGTTAAAATCGTAAATTTGACGCCTCAAATCGGCATTGCTAACGCCGCTTAAAGTGATGTTAAAGTCCTTAAACTCGAGTAGATAGATGTTTGCAGTTATGCCGTCTTCGGTGTCTTTAAAATTTGAGCTAACCGCCAAAAACGGGCTATCTAGGTAGAAAACGTCGTCTCTGTAAAATAGCGTGGACTCGCTGTTTAGAAATTTGACGCGCTCTAGTAGGATTTCGTCAAACAGCCTATCGATCCAGACGATGTTTTTGGATAGATCTAACAGCGCGTCCTCGGAGCTATCCTTGGCGCTTTGTTTAGGTATCTCTATATTTTTCGCGCGTAAAATTATTTTTTTATCGAGTTTTATATATAATTGCTCTATTTTAAAGTCGCCCGCGTCGATATTTTCTATCTCGACGCCGTGTTTTAGGACGGCTATAAAAATGACGAATATCAAAACCGCAGGGATCAAAATGCGCCAAATTTTCTTCATTATCAGCGAGATGATTTTCATATTTTTTCTGAGCTTTCTTGTTTATCTTAGCCGCCCGGTGAGCGTGAGCGAGGTCATTTTCGTGCCTCAGGGCAGTACGTTTGGGATTATATCATATCTAAGCGAAAAAAATACGGACGCCAATAAATTCGACGCCGTGATCTTGCGCGCTATGGGGCACGTGCAAGCAGGCTGGATAGACCTGGGCGCGGCAAAGCTTAGCAAGCTTGATTTTTTATACAAGCTCACGACCGCAAAAGCGGCCCTAACGCAAATAACGTTGATTCCGGGCGAAACGACGGCCGTGTTTTTGCAAGAGGTCGCAAAAAAGCTAAATTTGAGCGAGGCGAAGCTAAATGAATTTTACGCCAAATTTGCCCCACTAGAGGACGGCTTTTTAGTGCCTGAAACCTATAAAGTACCGCTTGGCGTAAACGAAGAGCAGCTAGCTGCACACCTCGTAAATTTATCTAAAAAATCCCACGAAAAAATGGCTACCGAACTACTTGGAAGCTACGACGAAAAGCGCTGGAGCGAGTATCTGGTTACGGCCTCGGTCGTGCAAAAAGAAGCCGCGAACGAGGATGAGATGCCACTTGTGGCCTCCGTCATCCAAAACCGCCTAAAAAAGGGTATGAAGCTGCAGATGGACGGCACGCTAAACTACGGACTCTACTCGCACGAGACGGTCACGGCCGAGCGCATACGAAGCGATAAGAGTAAATTTAACACCTATCTAAACGAAGGCCTGCCGCCAAGTCCCGTTTGCACCGTGGGTCTAGCTGCGATAAAGGCGGCGGTAAGGCCCGCGCAGAGCGAGTTTTTGTACTTCGTGCGGGATAAAAAGACGGGCAAACATAAATTTAGCGTAACATACGATGAGCACGTAGGCGCGATAAACTCCCAAAAATAGCGCGCCAAAAGGCGTTTTAATATAAATTTGGATAAGATTTTGCAAAATTTAATTAGGAGAAAAGATGAGCGACATCGTCTACACTAGAACCGACGAATCACCGCTACTTGCGAGCTACTCGCTGTTTCCGATCCTGCAGGCGTTTTTGCGCGCAGGCGGCATAGAGATAGCCCAGGCCGACATAGGGCTGGCTGCGCGTATCATCGCTGCTTTTAACGACAAGCTGCCGCCTGATCTGCGCGTAAGCGACGATCTGGAGATGCTGCGAAATTTGACGCAAGAAAAGCGCGCGAATATCATCAAGCTGCCAAATATCTCGGCAAGCTTGCCTCAGCTAAACGCCGCTATCACGGAGCTTCGCGCCAAAGGCTACGATCTACCGCCATGCCCGTCCGAGCCAAAAACGCCGGAGGAAAAAGATGCGGCCGCTAGATACGCAAAGGTGCTAGGAAGCGCGGTAAATCCGGTGCTGCGCGAGGGCAACTCCGACCGCAGATGCGTCGGTGCGGTAAAACGCTACGCCCGCGAAAATCCGTACAAAATCACTCCTTTTGAAAAAGATAGCAAAACCGAAGTCGCCTATATGAAGGGCGGAGATTTTTACTCCTCCGAGCGTTCGGTTAGCTTTGAAACGGATGAAAATTTACGCGTCGAGTTTATCTCAAAAAGCTGCGAAAAACGCGTGCTAAAAGAAAATTTAGCGGTAGAAAAAGGCGACATAATCGACGCTAGCTTTATGAGCGCGAGCAAGCTGGACGCCTTTATAAAAGAGCAAATCGCGGACGCGAAGGCAAAAAATTTGCTCTTTAGCGTCCATCTAAAAGCCTCGATGATGAAGGTGAGCGATCCCGTGATTTTCGGGCATTTCGTAAAGATTTTTTTTGCGGAGGTTTTTGAGGAGTTTGCGGATGAGCTAAAAAGCGTAAACGTCAGCGAAAACAACGGACTAAAAGACCTTTTTGCACGGATTTTAAATTTACCTCAAGCTACGCAGGAAAAAATAAAAGCCAAATTTGATGAAATTTATGCCGCAAGGCCAAATTTAGCTATGGTAAACTCAGCCGCAGGCATCACAAACCTGCACGTGCCTAGCGACGTCATCATCGACGCCTCGATGCCTGCGATGATAAAAAATGGCGGCAAAATGTGGGACAAAGATGGCGCCCTGCGCGAGACCAAAGCCGTGATACCGGATAAAACCTACGCCGTCGTTTACGAGGCCGCGATCGCGGATATCAAGGCAAATGGCGCGCTAGATCCCGCTAAAATCGGCAGCGTCTCAAACGTAGGTCTAATGGCTAAAAAAGCCGAGGAGTACGGCAGCCACGATAAGACCTTTGTGATGAGCGAAGCGGGCGAGGCGCGCGTACTAAACGCCAAAGGCGAAATTTTATTTAAATTTGAGTTAGAAAAAGGCGATATATTTAGGATGACGCAGGTTAAAGACGTCGCCGTGCGAAACTGGGTCGAGCTAGCGTTAAAACGCGCGAAAATCACGGGACAAAAGGCGATATTTTGGCTGGATGAAAACAGGGCTCACGATCGAGAAATCCTAAAAAAGGTAAGAGCGCAGCTAGCTAGCACGGACATGAGCGGGCTTGATATAGAGATATTGTCTCCTGCGGTAGCTTGTAAAAAATCGCTTGAGATCATGAGACGCGGCGAGGACTGCATCAGCGTCACCGGTAACGTCTTGCGCGACTATCTGACCGATCTTTTTCCGATCTTAGAGCTTGAAACCAGCGCCAAGATACTCTCGGTCGTGCCGCTACTAGAGGGCGGAAGTATCTTTGAGACGGGAGCGGGAGGTAGCGCACCGAGGCTCGCTGAGCAGCTACTAGAGCAAAATCACCTAAGCTGGGACAGCCTGGGCGAGTTTTTGGCTCTAGGCGCTAGTCTTGAGCAGCTGGCGGGTTTTAAACAAAGCCTTGAGGCGCAAATTTTAGCCGATACGCTAAATGCGGCCGTAGAGCGCTATCTAAAAGAAAA
>NZ_AOTD01000155.1 GCF_000344295.2 Campylobacter showae CC57C
GGTAGTGACCGAGTAAAATTTAAATCCAACAAAGTATGAAGAAAAAAGACAAGCCCCTTCTTGCAAAGAGCTTATTGGTTTATGACATCATAATACGACGGTATCACCGGCGTCAGCAAATCATCGCTTATCTTAAAATCCTTCTTAGTATTGCTCAGCGTGATTTTGATCTTGTTGCCGAGCTTATCCTCGTAGTCGATCCTTGTGGGAATGTAGTTTTTGACGGTGATTAGATACTCTACGCCGTCGTATTTGGCCTTGTAGAGCGTGTCGGTAATCTTAACCGCGTTTCTAACGACGTCAATCAAATTCGGCGCCTTTTCAAATTTAGAGATGATCGCTTGTTCGAGGGCATCCTCGATCACGACAACGCGGTTTTTATCAAAGTAGATTTTTTTAGGCGTCGGACGCTCGTAGATCCAGTAGGCGCGGTTGTTGCTTTTTGCGTAAAATTTACCAAAATAATCGACCGTTTCGTTCTCGCTTGTGATGGTTTGTATAAAGTCGCTTTGAAGCGTGACGAAATTTAACGTAACTGCGAAAGCCGAGGCGCAAAAGAGCAAAAATGCTAAAATTTTTTTCATATATTTTCCTTTACCGGACAAAATTCTAGCTAAGTTTAAATAATAAAATGTTAAAATCCAAGCTTTAACAAAATTTAAAAAGGCTAAAAATGATAACGGCGTTTATGCAGAAGGTATTTGGCACGAAAAATGACAGAGAAGTAAAAAAATATTTCAAAAGAGTCGCCTACATAAACTCGCTCGAGAGCAAATATCAAGCGATGAGCGACGATGAACTGAAGGCTAAATTTAACGAATTTAAAGCGCAGGTACAAAACGGAGAAAAGAGCCAGGACGAGCTACTAGACGAGGTGTTTGCCATCGTGCGCGAGGTCGGTAAAAGGACGCTAAATATGCGTCATTTCGACGTTCAGCTAATCGGCGGCATGGTGCTAAACGACGGTAAGATCGCCGAGATGAAAACGGGCGAAGGTAAAACCCTCGTGGCAAGCTTGCCCGTCGTGCTAAACGCGATGAGCGGCAAGGGCGTGCACGTCGTGACCGTGAACGACTACCTCGCCAAACGTGACGCGACGCAAATGGGCGAAATTTATAAATTTCTAGGTCTTAGCGTGGGCGTGATACTAGGCGGCGAATACGACGACGCAGCGCGAAAAGCCGCATACGATAGCGACATCACGTACGGCACGAATAACGAATTCGGCTTTGACTACCTACGCGACAATATGAAAATGGATTTCAAAGACAAGGTGCAAAGAGAGCACAACTTCGTCATCGTGGACGAGGTCGATAGTATCCTCATCGACGAGGCTAGAACGCCGCTCATTATCTCGGGTCCTACAAACCGCACGCTAGACGGCTACATCAAAGCAAATGAAGTCGCGCGCCAGATGAAGCGCGGCGAACCGCCTGCGACTCCGCAAGAAAAGGCCACGGGCGACTTTACCGTAGATGAAAAAAACCGCACGATAGCGATCACCGAAGAGGGTATCTCAAAGGCCGAAAAGCTCTTTGGCGTGGCAAATCTCTACGACATGGAAAACGCGATTTTGAGCCATCACCTAGACCAAGCTCTAAAGGCGCACAATCTCTTTGAAAAAGACGTGCACTACGTCGTTCGCGAAGGTCAAGTCGTCATCGTTGACGAATTTACGGGCAGACTAAGCGAAGGACGAAGATTTAGCGAAGGCTTGCACCAAGCGCTCGAGGCCAAAGAGGGCGTAAAGATCCAAGAGGAGAGCCAAACTCTAGCCGATATTACATTTCAAAACTACTTTAGGCTTTACAAAAAACTATCGGGCATGACGGGTACGGCGCAGACGGAGGCGACCGAGTTTTCACAAATTTACAAGCTTGACGTCGTATCGATCCCGACAAACGTGCCGGTAATCAGAAAAGACAACAACGATCTCATTTATAAAACAGAAAACGAGAAATTTAAAGCCGTGATCGACGAGATCAAAAAGGCTCATGACCGCGGTCAGCCCGTACTCGTGGGTACCGCCTCGATCGAAAAGAGCGAAAAGCTACACAACCTGCTCGTAAAAGAAAAGATCCCGCACTCCGTGCTAAACGCTAAAAATCACGAAAAAGAGGCCGAGATCATCGCTCAGGCCGGTGCTCGCGGCGCGGTTACGATCGCGACGAATATGGCCGGACGCGGCGTAGATATCCGTATCGACGACGAGGTGCGAAACCTAGGAGGCCTATACATCATCGGCACCGAAAGGCACGAGAGTCGCCGTATCGACAACCAGCTGCGAGGCCGCTCTGGACGTCAGGGCGATCCGGGAGTGAGCCGCTTTTACCTAAGCCTTGAGGATAACTTACTTCGGATATTTGGCAGCGACCGCATCAAGGCGATAATGACGCGTCTTGGTATCGAAGAGGGCGAAAGTATCGACTCGAAAATGGTCACAAGAGCCGTCGAAAACGCGCAAAAAAAGGTCGAGAGCCTGCACTTTGAAGCGCGAAAACATATCCTCGAGTACGACGACGTTGCAAACGAACAGCGAAAAACTGTATATAAATTTAGAAACGAGTTGCTTGATCCAAATTTTGAAGTCGGCGAAAAGATCAAACAAAATCGCGCCGAATTTGTCGAGCATCTGCTAGCTCAGGCTGAAATTTACGCAGGCGAGCCAAAGAGCGAATACAACCTCGAAAAACTAAGCTCCGTGATAATCTCAAATGGCGCGTTCATGCAGACAGATGATCTAAAAGATCTCGACTACACCGAGCTTGCCGAAAAGATAACGGCTAAATTTGAGACTGACTACGAAGAAAAAATGGGCGTCATAGGCGCTGATCAGCGCAGATACCTAGAAAAGGTGCTCTGCCTGCAGGTGCTAGATACTGCGTGGCGCGAGCATCTATATCAGATGGATATCCTAAAAACCGGCATCGGACTGCGCGGCTACAACCAAAAAGACCCGCTCACCGAGTATAAAAAAGAGAGCTTTAACCTATTTATGGAGCTCGTTAGCCGCATCAAATTTGAAAGTATCAAGATACTAACGGCCGTTCGCCTAAGTTTCTCCGAGCCTACTGACGCCGCGCCGCAAGAGGCGCAAGATAGCGAGACTACCCGCGCATCCGAGGGCGAAGAAAAGCCTGGTAAAAAAGTATCGCGAAACGACCCGTGCCCGTGCGGAAGCGGTAAAAAATACAAAGATTGCCACGGCAAGAGCGGCCCTAAAAAAGGAGCTTTTGCGGAGGATTGGGATAAAATTTAGCTTTGGCGTTTTGGCGGCGGTTTGCTAAATTTAGCATTTAAATTTGCCGCCTTTTTGAAGCGGCGCGAAGTCGTAAATTTAAAGCGTCTAGCCTTTGCGAGTGGTTTTAAAATTTGACATCAAATTTGCACGGATAGACAAATTTAATGCACTTGGCGCAAATGTAAAATAAGATCAAGCGACGCAAAAATAGCGAGCAAACCAAAGCCTAAATTTAAACAACGGAAAACCAAATGAACCTAACCAAATATCTACTTTTCAAATATCTACGGTTTGACAAAACCCAGCCCTTTATCATGCTTTCGGCACTTTTGGCGTTTCTAGGTGTGGGCGTCGGGCTCATGGTGCTCATCGTTGCGATGGCGATCATGAACGGCTTTGACAAGGAGTTTGAGCGCAAACTTTTCACGATGAACTACCCGATCACGATCCTCTCCGCTATCCGCGGCAACATCGACGAGAGCGACGTTAGCGAACTAAAACAGAAATTTCCGAATCTCAAATTTAGCCCGTACATCATGAGTCAAGTTATCATCAAAGGCGCAAATAGCTTCGAGGGCGGATTGCTTTTTGGCGTAAATTCGCCCGACGAAAAGCAGATAAACTCGGTCGTGGCAGCCGGCCTTGGTGACCGCGAGCTAGACGGATACGGCCTGCTCGTAGGGCAAGGTGTCAAAAACGAGATGATGGTAAACGAAAACGACAAGCTCACGCTCATTTTTACCAAAAATGACCCGAGCGGCTTTGCTCTAACGCCTAAAATGAAGCGCTTTGACGTCGTGAGCTCGTTTAGCTCGGGGCTTGTAGCCTACGACAAAAGCTATCTATACACGAGCGTCGAGGCGCTGCGTAAGATACTCGAGTACGACGATGGTAAATTTGACGGCATACACGTGTTTTCAAACGACCCATTCGCCGATATCGAAAAGATCTCGCGCGAGCTGAGGCTAGGACAAAAAGCTATCGGCTGGTGGCAGCAAAACGGTAACTTTTTCTCCGCTTTGGCGCTTGAAAAACGCGCTCTTTTTATTGTTTTGATGCTCATCATCCTAGTTGCCTCGCTAAATATCGTAAGCTCGCTGCTCATGACCGTCATGAACCGCCGCCAAGAGATCGCGCTACTACTCTCGCTGGGCGCTAGCAAGGCCGAGATCAAAAAGAGCTTTTTTGCGCTGGGAGCCACGATAGGCGGAGGCGGGATCGTGTTTGGACTCGTGCTCGGGCTCTTTGGCGTGTGGTTACTCGGTAGCTTTGATATCGTAAATTTGCCGGCCGACGTTTACGGTAGCGCGAAGCTTCCTATGGAGTTATCCTTGCTCGATCTTGTTATGATTTTGGTCGGAGCGGTCGTTATCGTGGCGTTTTCGTCGTTTTACCCTGCTAAAAAAGCCGCGCAGATAAACGTACTTGAGACGCTTAGGAATGAGTAGGCATTAATTTAAACAGCATAAATTTTATGCTGTTTACCGCTTTTGGCTCGCAACCAGCAATCCAAAAGCGGTTATACCAACATTCTAAGCAAGCAAGCTTAAATTTAACAAAATAGTAGAGCTGTTTGAAATTGTATATATAGTAATTTCATGGGGTAGCCAAGTTTATCATTACGCACTCAGAGCATCTGTATCGGTCAAAATGGGGTAACGCGTAAAGATGACGCCGTCTAGCCGGATCCGTATAGAGAACAAAGACGCGCTCGTCATAACCCAGCAACACACGCTCTAAACTATTTTATAAGCAAACCAAGTCGAAGCGAATTTAAACTGCTGCATGCAAAGCTCGCTCATGCCAAAATTCACGCTCCTAGCGCCGCCCTCACCTCGTCGCTCGCCATCTCGATACTCCACGCTGGCTCCCATACTAGGTCTATCTCGCACTCTTTTATGCCATCGACGTTTAGCACCGCTGTCTCTACCCAGCTTAGTATCATCTCGTGCAGCGGGCATGAGCGCGTAGATAACGTCATCGTAACTTTTGCTTTGCCGTTTTCGTCGCAAGCAGCGTCGTAAATGAGCCCCAAGGATACGATATCAAAGCCCACCTCGGGATCGACGATGTTTGAGAGCGCCTTGTAGATTTTTTCTTTCATTTTTCTTCCTTTATTCCAAATTTCGTAAATTTAAAAACATTTATCATATTTATCGCGACCAAAACGATGCTAACGAGCAGACAAGCCACGCCGCAGTGCGCGAGCGATTTTATCTCCAGCCAGACGCCAAGCTCGTAAAGCGCGAGTCCAAGAGCATTAAAGCCGATGCCGATATATGCGGGCTTTTTAAGGATCATCTGATCTAGCAGCGGCACCTTTGTCTTGCCCACGAACGGCGCTACGTAATGGTACCAGATGAGAAACGGCGCGATCTTATAAAGATGAGCCGCGATAAAGGCAAACAAAAAGCCGTAAATCAGCATAAATACCGCCATATCGTATCTATCCGCCGCGATAAAAATACAAAACAGCACAAAGGCCGCGAGCGAAAGAGCGATATTTACATTCCAGTAGTCATACGCCTTGCGGACACGTTTTTTTAGGATATATAGCGCCTCGGCGACAAAGCAAATAATCGCCGCTCCAAACGCAAAGTACGCGTAAATCTCGCCAAAAAAGAGCAAAACGCCAGCCAAAATATAAAAACCAAAGGCAAATTTGCTAAGCGTAAATTTTAGATCGTGTGCCAGAGCAAACATCGGCAGCAGCACGGTCGCCACGCCGACGATGATAAAAAAGACAAAGCCGAGCACGAAATAGACGTGAAATTTAAGCGCGAACATAAAATCCATCGGCAAAGTGCCCGAAAGTATCATCAAAAGGCAAAATCCAAGCGAGATGCCGGCGAGTAAAAATACCGCCGAAACAAAGAGCATAAATGCTGCGAAGCTCTTTTTTTCATTGTCCATAAAGCTAACGATATAGGTCGTGCCAAAAAACAGCAGTGCGAGAAAAAGCGCCATGCCGCCGCCGTGTATGAAGCCCGTTTTGCCGCTGATCATCCCGTAGCTCATCAGGGCCACGCCCGCGCAGTAAAGGGCTAAATTTGCCACCGCGCCCTTGATCGTTGAAAACGGCTTTTCTAATATCACAGAAGTTAGCTGATACAGGGCGCCGATGATGATGCTCATAACAAATCCAACGAAAAACACGTGTAAAAATCCCGCCGTCTCAAGCCCCGCGATCGTCTCAAAATCAGCCGCGAAAAAGGCTGGAATACTCGCGATCAAAAAGCAAATGCCCGCGATAAAATAACCGCCGACTAGCTTAAAGGGCGGCGCAAAGGTGTTTAAAAGCATAGCTTATCTCAGTGGCAAAGGCTCGTATCTACGTTTTTGACGTCTGCGCCATGCTTTAGGCTAAAGGTCATCTTGACCGCCCCGCCCTCCAGATCCTCACGCTCGATGTCAAACTGCTCCTCTATTTTAGGGATCAAACCGGCGGGGAATTTATGATTTACCATCACAATTTTGGTGTTTTGATTTGCAAATTTGATTGCTACTAGCGCATTTACCATAGGCTCAGGCGGTACGCATGGGCGGCTGTCAAATCCGACGAAATCCACGCCACCCTGGCTATATCTATAAAACGGAACCGTCGCGCCCTCAGCGTTAAACTGCTCGGCGTTTTTGAAAAAATCGCTCATTTTTTATCCTTGTTTTAAATTTGGATAATTATACTCTTATTTTGCGCGCGGGCGTCTTGACCTTGCTTAAGGGATTAAATTTTAAATTTGACGGACATGGCGTTAAATTTGAGCGGCAAAACCCGAGCTTTGATGATGTAAAATTTAGATGGGATAAAATTTGGCGGCATAAATTTGACCGCCGATTAAAAGATAAAGCACCGTCTAGCAGTACTGCTTGTAGCCTTTTTTGCAGAGCTGTTTTTTGCCCTCTTGTTTTAGGATTTCGTTTTTGCTCTCGCCGTTATAGGTCGAGTTTTGGTCGCTGCTGCCGACCTTTTCGCCGTTTACATAGATATTGGCCGCATAAAGCCCCGCCAAAAATACCAAGAAAATCAAAATTTGCTTCATAAATCGCTTTCAATTAAATTTAATCTCCAAAGCGCAAGCAAATCGCAGTCCAAATTTAAAAGCGAGCAAGTCAAATTTGAGCAAAAGCGGAGCAAGTGCGCCGCTAATCAATAAACTTAAAGCGGCAAAACGGCGCAGTCAAATTTACGCCGCCTCGCCGTTAAACGATCAAATTTTAGTGTAAAAAGTGACGTACGCCCGTAAAATACATCGCCATGCCGTGCTCGTTTGCCGCAGCTACAACCTCGTCGTCGCGTATGCTGCCGCCGGGCTGTATCACGGCCTTCACGCCCGCCTCGCTTGCGATATCGATGCTGTCGCGGAACGGGAAAAACGCCTCGCTAGCAAGCGCGCAACCGCGTAAATCAAGCCCCATATCGCGCGCCTTAGCCACGGCCGCACGCGCGGCATCCACGCGACTCGTCATACCCATGCCGATGGCAACCACGGCGCTGTTTTTCACGTAGACGACACAGTTGCTTTTCGTGAGCGCCGCGACTTTCCACGCGATCTCGAGATCTTTTAGCTCGGACTTGCTGGCTGCGCGCGCGGTTTGTAGCTTCATATTTTCTAGCTCGCTAGGCTTAACCTCGTCGCTTTGCTGATAGACAAAGCCGCCGTCAACGTGCTTGAAATCGTATTTGTCGTTTGCGCGTTGTAAAAATTTATTGCCCTGGGTGAAAATTTTGATGCGCTTTTTGGCTTCAAATACCGCAAGCGCGTCCTCGTCCACGTTTGCGGCGATGATGACCTCGACGTAGATTTCGTTGATTTTCTCGGCCAAGGCGCGGTCTAGCGTGCCGTTTATCGCCACAACGCCGCCGTATGCGCTGACGGGATCGCATTTTAGCGCCTCGACATAGCTTTCTAGAAGATTTGATTTTACGGCAAAACCGCAAGCGTTAGCGTGCTTGACGATGGCGACCGCAGGCGCGACGTCAAAGCTGCTCGCTAGCGCTAGTGCGGCGTTTATATCGGTAATGTTATTGAAGCTCGCTTCGCCTTTTAACGCGGTAAAGTTGTTGCTAAAAAAATAATCAAACTCGTATAGCGCGCCTTTTTGGTGCGGGTTTTCGCCATATCTCGCATCAAACACTTTGCTGCCGGCGATAAATTTCATCTCGCCAAAGCCGTCGTTAAAGCGCTCGTTCATGTAGTTTGCGATCATGGAGTCGTATGCCGCGGTGTGTTCGTAGGCTTTTATCATCAAATTTCGCCTAAAAATAGCCTTTTCGCTCTCGTTCGCGCCCTCTATGACGCGCAAAACCTCGCCATAATCAAGCGGGCTCGTGACGATATAAACGCTGGCGAAGTTTTTAGCCGCCGAGCGCACCATCGCAGGGCCGCCAATGTCGATGTTTTCGATGATCTCGTCAAAATCATCGGTGCGGATGGTGGTTTGTTTAAACGGATATAAATTTACGCAAACTAGATCGATGCCGCCGATGCCGTGCTGCGCAGCCTGACTCACGTGGTTTGCGTCGTTTCGCTTGTGCAAGATGCCACCGTGGATTTTTGGGTGCAGGGTTTTTACGCGCCCCTCAAACATCTCGGGCGAGCCTGTGTATTCGCCAACTTCGACCGCCTTTACGCCCTGCTCTTTTAACAGTTTGTGCGTGCCGCCCGTGCTTAATATCTCAAAACCGAGTTTCTCGAGTCCTTTGGCAAACTCTACGATGCCTTCTTTGTCGCTGACGCTGATTAATGCTCTCATTTATATTCCTTTCTTTATCGGTTTGTCTTTTGAGTGCTTTTTCCAGATTTTGCAAAATTTTCGCTCCGCAGG
>NZ_AOTD01000156.1 GCF_000344295.2 Campylobacter showae CC57C
TTTTACTGCTCAAATTTGGCCGCAAACTAGGCGCCGCGGAGAAAATTTTAAGCAACAAAAAAACTACGTTTTGGCTATTTGTCACGGGGCTTCTCATCGCTGCTAACTGGTGGATCTACGTCTACGCCGTAAATATCGGCAAGATTGTGGAAACCAGCCTTGGATACTTCATAAATCCTCTCGTAAATATGCTCCTTGGCGTGCTGATTTTAAAAGAAAAGCTATCGCGCGCGGGCAAATTTGCCGTCGGCATCGTCTTTGTCGCTATCGGAGTGCAAATTTACGACGCGGGTGGCCTACCTATCATATCTATCATTTTGCCTATCACGTTTGGATTTTATTCGCTCATTAGAAAGCGCCTTAGCGTGCCCTCTTTGGAAGGGCTTTTCGTCGAAACCGCGCTCATAGCTCCTATCGCCCTCGTCGCGCTATTTTTCGTCGCCGCTAGCGGGCAAAACCACTTTAGTTTTTCGTGGTTTGGGCTTTTGATTGCTCTTTGCGGGCCTGCGACCGTAGTGCCGCTTTTGCTTTTTAACTCGGCGGCTACTAGGTTAAATTTGAGCACGATCGGCTATTTGCAGTATATCTCGCCCTCTATGCAGCTTTTGCTTGCCGTTTTTTACTACGGCGAGCAAGTTAGCGCGCTCAAAGCGCTGTCGTTTTTGCTGATCTGGAGCGCGCTTGCGGTGGTTAGCTTTAGCGCGATTTATAGTAAAAAAAGCAAAATTTCAGTATAACCGCAATTTAAATCAAAAAAGGAAAAACAATGTCATCTATCGCATTTTACGCCATCATCTGCGTCATAGCCGCGCTCGTGCTCTACGCGCAGATACAAAAAACAACGAGAAAGATTGACGAGGACGGCACTCTAGCAAACAACTCCCCAGAGGCCGTACGTCAAATTTCGGTGCAAAAATACAAGGATTTTTGCGAGATCATTAACGGCGAGCTAAGAGAGCTAAAGATGAAAGCGCTCTACGACGACGCCCTAAAAAACGAGGATCTAAAGGAAAAATTTTTAGAAAGCCTAAGCGAGATGAGTAAGAAGCTGACGTTTATCGAGACGATGAACACCGCTAGAAACCCCGACAAATGGGAAAGCGAGCTCTTTGAGGTGCTTAGCCGCCTAGACGATCTCGTCACGGAAAATTTCAAAGACGGCGAGCGGGCGGGCGACGAGATCAGACAGCGTCTGGGCGCGGAGTTTGGCAAGCTGCAAAATTAAACCTTAAGTAAAAACGGGGTAATATCGCTTTTTTGATTTAACTCTATCTTTCTAAGGAAAAAACGGATGAGCTATACCAAAAAAGACCTCGTAACCGCTGCAAATTTAACCAAAGACGAAATTTACCATTTCCTAAATTTAGCCAAGGAGTTTAAGGCGTTAAATAACTCCGAGACCAAAAAAGCCAAGTCGCTCTACGGCAAAACGACCGTAAACGCCTTTTTCGAAAACTCGACCAGGACGCGGACGAGCTTTGAGATTGCGGCTAAGCGCCTAGGAGCAGACGCTATAAATTTCACAGCCTCAAGCTCCAGCACCAAAAAAGGCGAAACGCTCATCGACACCGTCCATAACATCGTCGCGATGAAAACGGACATCGTAGTCGTGCGCCACTACAGCTCGGGTGCGGCTAAATTTATCGCCGAAAATACGGGCGCCCACGTCGTAAACGCGGGCGACGGCCTCAATGAACACCCTAGCCAAGCGCTACTTGATCTCTTTACTATACTGGAAAATCGCGGCAGCCTAGAAAATCTCACGGTCGCTATCATCGGCGATGTCTTTCACAGCCGCGTAGCGCGCTCAAATATCTACGTCCTAAAAACGCTCGGAGCTAGGGTTAAGCTTTTTGGCCCGCCGTGTTTTTACGGGTATGGAGGCTTTCGGCTGTCAAATTTGCACCGATATGCAAGGGGCGATCGAGGACTCGGACGTCATCATCATGCTGCGTATCCAGCTAGAGCGTCAGGACGATGAGATCGCATTTCCGTCCGTGCGCGAATACTCCAAATTTTTCGGCCTAACCCAAGCCAAGATGAAATACGCCAAAGATGGCGTCATGATCATGCATCCCGGTCCGATAAACCGCGGCGTCGAGATAAACTCCGACGTAGCCGACAATCCGCGCTACTCGCACGTGCTAAATCAGGTCGAAAACGGCGTCGCCGTCAGGATGGCGATCCTAGATACTCTCATCAAAAACAAAGGCGCAAAATGAAAACTCTCATAAAAAACGGCACGATCGTAAATCATAACGGTTCGCAAAGAGCAAACGTCCTGATAGACGGCGACAAGATCGCTCTCATCACGGCTGACGAACCTGCGGCTGATAAAGTAATAGACGCTAGCGGCAAGCTAGTAATGCCTGGCCTAATCGACATGCACGTGCATTTTCGAGATCCCGGCCTTGAGTATAAAGACGATATAAACACGGGCTCTGAAACCGCGGTCGCGGGCGGCGTAACAACCTGCTGCCCGATGGCAAATACAAATCCCGTAAACGACAACGCCGTCGTCACGCGCGATATGGTAACTAAGGCAAAAGCTCGCGGCCTCATCGACCTGCTTCCTATCGGCGCGATAACCAGCAAGATGGACGGCAAAAAGTGCGTAGAGATGGGCGATATGACCGAGGCGGGCGCAG
>NZ_AOTD01000157.1 GCF_000344295.2 Campylobacter showae CC57C
CCGGGCGAGCCACTCCGCCAAGCGCCTCTATCGTGTTAAATTTAAAAGACGGGCAGAGCTTAAATTTAAAACAAATCACGGGCATTAAAAATTTAGTCGCGGCCGCGGTGGCAAATTTAAAACCCGAGCAAGTAAAAATCGTGAGTCAGGACGGAGTGCCGCTTGGCGAGGAGGACGGCGAATACGATAGCGATCAGATCACGCAACAAATCCGCTATAAACGCGACGCCGAGCACAATCTCGAAGAAAAGATCATAAACGTCCTATCACCTATCGTGGGCGGCTCGGATAAGGTTGTAGCCAAAGTCACTATAGATTTTGACTTTGCTAGAAAAGATAGCCAAAGCGAGACCTTTGATCCAAACTCCGTAGCTAGAAGCGAGCAAAACGTCGAAGAAAAACGCCAAGGCAGCAAAGAAGCCGAAGTGCAAGGCGTGCCAGGGGCTGTGAGCAATATCGGTCCGGTCGAAGGCCTGCAAGATAATAAAATGAAAGAGCTGTACTCAAAAAGCTCATCTACGACAAACTATGAAATCTCAAAAAAAGTCGAGCGCGTCAAGGATCAGTTTGCTAAGATAAACCGCCTAAGCGCCGCGGTCGTCGTGGACGGAAAATACGAAAATAAAAAGGACGAAAACGGAAATCCGACCAAAGAGATCGCCTACGTACCGCTTGAAAAAGAGCAGCTAGCGCGAATCGATGCTCTTATCCGCCAGTCTATCGGCTTTGATCAAAATAGAGGCGATGAGGTCACGGTTAGTAACTTTGAGTTCCAGCGTCAAGACGGACAGACGCCAGCAGGCAAGGTTCAGTCATTTTTCGATCTTTACGTAGTGCCGTTTTTGCCGATCCTAAAATATATTTTTGCCGCGATTTTGCTTTATATATTCTACAAAAAAGTCATCGTGCCGTTTATGGCTAAGATGCTCGAAGAGATCAAAGAGGAAGAGCCTGAAATACCTGATAACGACATTCAGCTTGACGATAGCGAAGATACGCTGGAGAAATTTCAAGCCGCTAGGAAAAAGGTCGAGGAGCAGCTGGGTATCGGCGATAACTTTAACGAGGATGATCTGCGCTACGACGTATTGCTAGAGAAGATGAAACTAATCGTGCAAGAGCGAAGCGAGGAGATCGCCGTCTTGCTACAAGACCTGGTCAAAAACGACTCGGATTTTAGCAACCGTAAGGACTTTTAATGGCAACAAAGCTAAACGAACAGCAAAAGATGGTGTATGACGATCTTTCTATGCCCGAAAAGATCGCTATTTTGCTTATTCAGCTGGGCGAGGACGTCACGACTCTGCTTTTTTCGCATATGGAGGTTGACGTCATAACCGAAATTTCGCGCTACATAGCTACCGCAAAAAGTATGGATAAAAACGTGGCGGCCGCTGTTTTGGAAGAATTTTACGCTCTCATGCAGTCAAATCAATACATGAGAAGCGGCGGCTTAGAGTACGCAAAAGAAATTTTATACCGCACCTTCGGTCCGGAAACCGCGCAAAAGATCCTCGATAAGCTCGCAAAAAGCATGGAAAACTCAAAGAGTTTCGGCTATCTCACCAAGGTCAAGCCTCAGCAACTTGCGGATTTTATCATGACCGAGCACCCGCAGACTATCGCGCTTATTTTGGCGCATATGGATTCAACCAGCGCAGCCGAGACACTTTCGTTTTTTAACGATGAGCTTAGAAGCGAGGTCGTCGTTAGGATGGCAAATTTGGGCGATATCAGTCCGTCCATCATTAAGCGCGTTTCAACAGTGCTAGAGGGCAAACTAGAGAGCCTCACGTCCTACAAGGTCGAAGTCGGCGGACCAAGAGCCGTGGCGGAGGTGTTAAATCGCCTCGGTCAAAAAGCATCAAAAGCTACGATCGAATACATCGAAGATATCGACGACAAGCTCGCTACAACTATCAAAGAGCTTATGTTTACATTTGAGGATATCAACACCCTCAACCAAGCTGCTATCCGCGAGATACTTAAAAACGTCGATAAAAAAGACCTCATGGTCGCGCTAAAAGGCAGCGGAGACGCGCTCAAGGAGAAATTCCTCTCCAGCATGTCTCAGCGCGCCAGCGAGGCGTTTAAAGAGGAGATGCAGTTTTTGGGCGCGGTGCGCGTAAAAGACGTCGAGGAGGCGCAGCGCCGCATCGTAGAACAGGTCCAAGCCCTAGCCGAGGGCGGGGCATTCCAGATAGGCGAAGCCGATGAGATGATAGAATGAAAAGCAGCGTAATAACAAACGAACGCTCAAAAGAGCATTTTGTAGAAAACTATCGATTTAAAATTTTAGGCCAGGAAAAAAGAAGCGAGGATGTGCACACAGCTCACGAGAGCGAGACTCGCCGCGCATCCGAGCATCAACACGAGCGCGTCTTAAATGGTGAGCAAGAGGGCTTAAATTTAAGCGAAGAAAAAGAGCAAGGCGTGCATTTTAAACCAGAACCCAGCTTTATCGAGGAGCTGTTAAAGCGCACTGACGAGATGAGCGGCAGCATGATAAAGCTGCAAATGCAAATCGAAAATCAAGAAAATGAATTCGCTAAACGCCTAGAGAGCGAAATCCAGCGCGCCAAAGAGGACGGCGTAAAGCAGGGCAGAGACGAGGCGGCGGCTAAATTTGACGAGGAGCTAAAGGCGCTTGAGAGCAGGTATCTAGGCTCGATAAACAAGCTAGAGGAGCAGGCGGCTAAATTTGAAAGCCTCATCGCATCTAGCGAAGCGCAGCTGCCAGCCACCGCAGTCGAGGTCGCAAAAGAGGTCGTAAAAAAAGAGATTTCGCTAAATTCGGCAAACATCGCCGCAGCTATCTGCAAAGAGCTTTTTAGCGAGATAAAAGACGCTAAAGAGGTGCAGATAAAAGTAAATCCGAAAGATTACGAGTTTATCAAAGAAAATTTCTCCGGTCAAAACGTCAAAAGCTCCGCCGACGAAGCCATCAGCGCGGGCGGAGCGATCGTGCTTAGCGACGCGGGCAATCTCGAGGGCACGATCGAAGCTAGACTAGAAAAAATCAAAAAGATAATAGGACAATGATAGACGTAAAATCTATGAACGTACAGGAGCTTGAAGCGCTTTGCGGAAAGCTTCGGGATAAAATTTTACAAACCGTCAGCGCAAATGGCGGGCATCTGAGCTCAAACATCGGCGCGGTCGAGCTAATCGTCGCGATGCACTATGTTTTCGACGCCGCAAAAGATCCGTTTATATTTGACGTTAGCCACCAAAGCTACGCGCACAAGCTAATCACCGGACGCTGGGATAAATTTGACACGCTTAGAAAATTCGGTGGTATCAGCGGCTATACTAAGCCCTCCGAGAGCAGATACGACTACTTTATCGCCGGCCACAGCTCCACCTCTATCTCGCTGGCAGTAGGCGCGTCAAAGGCGATCAAGCTAAAAGGCGAAAACCGCATCCCCGTAGCCCTTATCGGCGACGGCTCGATGAGCGCGGGTATCGCGTACGAGGCGCTAAATGAACTGGGCGATATCAAAAATCCCTGTGTCATCATCCTAAACGACAACGAAATGAGCATCAGCAAGCCTATCGGCGCCTTTAGCAACTATCTCTCGCAGATGATGGCCGGGCCGCTGTATCAGAAGTTTAAAAGCCGCGTAGAGAAATTTTTGAGCTATATGCCAGATGGCGCCGCATACATGGCTCGCAGGATGGAGGAGGGCATCAGGATCTTTACGCCCGGGATGTTTTTCGAGGAGCTTGGGCTTGAGTATATCGGTCCAGTAAACGGCCACGACGTGAAGGCGCTCATCGAGGCTTTTAGCGTCGCAAAAGGGATGAAAAAGCCCGTCGTCGTGCACGCGCAGACGCTAAAAGGCAAGGGTTACGAAAAGGCCGAGGGGCACCTAGCAAACTGGCACGGCGTGAGCCCTTTTGATCTGCGAAGCGGCGAAGCTATCAAAAAATCAGCCGCCAAATCAGCCACCTCGCTCTTTGCTGAAAATTTACTAGACCTCGCCTGTAGGCATGAGGATATCGTCGGAGTGACCGCCGCGATGCCTACGGGCACGGGCATAGACGCTTTGATGGAGAGGTTTCCGGATAGATTTTGGGACGTAGCGATCGCCGAGCAGCACGCCGTCGCTTCAATGGCTGCGATGGCCAAGGAGGGCTTTAAGCCCTTTATCGCGATTTATTCGACCTTTTTGCAGCGGGCGTTTGACCAGGTCGTGCACGACTGCGCGATCATGAATCTAAACGTCGTTTTTGCGATGGACCGCGCGGGCATCGTCGGCGAGGACGGCGAGACGCACCAGGGCGCGTTTGACGTGAGCTATCTAAATTTGATCCCGAATTTGACGATTTTCGCGCCTCGCTGTGCCGATAGTTTTAGGCTCGCGATGCACTACGCATACGCCCATGAGGGGCCTTGTGCTTTTCGTTATCCGCGTGGAGCTTTTGCGCTGGGGCAGGGCGAATTTGAGGCGCGAGAGCTTGAGCTTGGCAAAGGCGAGATTCTGGTCGAGGGTGGCGGCGAAGCGGCATTTATCGCTTATGGCAACGCCGTTGGCAAAGCAAATGCCGCTCGTAAAATTTTACTCGAAAAAACAAACGGCGAATTTGACCCGAGTCTCGTTGATCTGGTGTTTGTTAAGCCGCTTGACGGCGAACTTTTGCAAGAGCTCGCAAGCAAGCACAAAATTTGGTACGTCTTTTCAGATACGGCAAAAAAGGGCGGCGTAGGCGAGATTTTAGCTGCGTTTTTGCAAGAGCGGCGCATTTTTGACGTGCGCATCGTTAGCTTTGAGTTTGACGACGCGTTTATCCCGCACGGCGCTACAGCTGATGTCGAAAGAGCTCTTGGTATCGATGCGGTAAGCATTTGCGAGAAAATTTTAGCCAAGTCTGCGGATCAAATTTGAGCTGAAGCGTTTTTGCGCGTTTTGGCGAGCGCATTTGGGCGGAAAGGGCGAAAAATCTGAGCGAAACAAACCTTTTTTATACTCAGTCTCGCTACTCTTACTTTGATTTACCGCCCCTAAACGGCACAGGTAAATTTGTGCGCATCAAGCCGGTTTTATTGATTTTTATCTTCGTTTATCTTTTTTACGGGCTGGCTTGCGAGCGAATTTTGGGTTAAATTTGAGCCGCGATAGGCTTTTGTGCTAAGGTTTGTTTTGCTTGCTGCGCCCTAGGATAAAATCGCTAAAAAACATTGCAGACTCTCGTTTTTACCTTTTATAAAATACTTAAATTTGGCGCCGGTGCTTGATTGGACGCGGATTTTATCAAAAAGGTAAAATTTAAGTAGATTTTTGCTCGTAAATTTAGCCGTGCGGCAAGGCACAGAAGCTTGTTTAAATTTAAAATCGCAATTAGCAAAAATTCAAAAATGCGAATTATTTTTACGCTTTTGCTTCAAAAATGTAGCCGTATCTAAAACGCTGCGGTATCGCCGCAACCGACAAAAATAATTTTTACGGTAGCGATGATAAGCGGCGTTCGGTTGCAACGATCGATAGCAAAATTTACGCCGCATTAAAAGTCGGATTTTTATTTAAATTCGGCGAGCAAAGCGCCAAATTTAAGCCCCAAAACGCTAAATTCGGCAGGGTAAATTTGAGCCCAAAGGTCTAAAATTTACCTTGAGTATAGCGCTTAAACTCGCAAAAAGTATAAATTTGACTACAAATGACACAAATTTTAGTAAATAATAATTTATATTACCAACTATAAAGAAGTTTTAAATAAAATTTTTGTATATTTAGCTAAAAATTATCAGGAAAAACGATGAACTATATGGAACTTCTCAAAAATCACGGTCTCAAAGCCACTCCGCAGCGCCTCAGCGTGCTCAAGATCCTCGACCGCCACACGCACCCAACGATCGACGAGCTTTATGAGGAGATCTGCGCCGAAAACCCGTCCGTATCGCTCGCAACGGTGTATAAAAACCTAAATATGCTAAAGGACGAAGGCCTCGTTGTCGAGGTCAATATGCCAAATCAAAAGGCGCGCTACGATATATTTAGCTACCCGCACATCCACGTCGTATGCGAGAGCTGCGGACACGTCGAGGACTATAATTTCTGCGAGGCGCTAAGCGAGTACAAGGAAAGTTTGGAGAGAAAGCTCGGAAATTTCATCGAAAAGATGAATGTGCTCGTAACCGTAAAAGACTGCAAAAACTGCCGCCATTAGGCTCTTAGCTCGCTTTTTTGATCGGCGAGCTAATTTTTATGTGCTACAAAGCTATCACGAGCAAAGATTGCGTTTGGCTTGCTAAACCAAGATCATTTTTTTGCTTGCGACTCTAAAATTTAATGCCATTATACGGCAAATTTGAAATAGATTAAAAATATACATTGTTTGGCGGACGGGCGCAATTTCGTCTAAATTCCAAGTTCGGCTCTTACGAGCGCTTCGCTTTGCGGCGTCAAAAAGCCCGCGATATCCTGCCACATGGAGTGAAAGCCGTATCCGCCGTCTATCATCTCGCTGCGCGCGGCATCTAGCCCCGATCAGATCACGCGGTACATCGCCACCACAAGCCCCGTGCGATCGGCTCCGTGATAGCAGTGCACGAGCACGGCGCCCTCTTTTTGGCGCTCGCGAATGGTACGCAGAACGTCCGCGATCTACGCGGGCTTACTCCTGGCTTTGAAGCGGCTTGTTCGAGAGCCAAAATTGATCTCCAAACGCCCTTTTGTCGCCGCCCCTGCTAAAATGGCGCAGATTTACGATACTTTTGATGCCAAGCTCGTGCAGCTTCGCGGCGTAGCTTCCATCAAGCTGAGCGCTGCGAAACAGCCGCTCGTCCACGCGGTAGAAATTTTTCGCTTCGTCGATGAGGGTTGCTTTTTGCGATGAGTTTGTGCTGTATGCTGCGGTATCTGCATTTTGAGAATGCGCGTTTTGAAATTTGGCGTCTTTTGCGTCCGCGAGATTTTGTTCAGCGCCGCTCGTTTTTCTAAAATTTATGGAATTCGCTTCTGTCGCAAGCTCTGCATTTACGCTCGTCGCAAAGAAAAACGCGACCGCTAGTGCAAGGGTTTTAAATTTCAAATTTCATCCTTTAAATTTGGCTAAATTTTATGATTTTTGTAAAATTCGACGCTCGCAGCTAAAATGTAAAATAGCAAGCGTTCCTAAATTTAACGCAAAATTTGAACGTCAAATCCGCCCAAATCGCCGTTAAATTTCGCCGCAATCCCGCAAATCGCACCGCAAAAATCAAAATTTCGTTTCAAAATTTTCCCCGTTCCCGCCCTCGGTATCGCTAGATCAGCATTAGGTAGTTACATTGCACATTTACGTTACCCATGTAAAATTACTGAAAATAAATCGTAAAAGGGGTGCGCCGTTTCCGCGAGCGCTACTAATTCCGCTACAGGGAAGGTTTTCATGCTCGCCTCTTGCGATACTTACCCGAAATTTTTCTAAATTTGACGCTTTAGTCGATCAGATCGGTCTGCCAGTTCGCGCCTTGCAGCGTCGTGTCAAGCTGTCTGATCTGCTTTGCTAGCTCGTCCACCTGCTTTTGCAGCGCCGCGACGTCGACCGTGTTTAGGATTTTAATCTCACTGCGCGAATATGCATCGATCTTTTGTGCGGCAACTTGCGCGAAAGCCCGCAGCGCTCCCGCTTTTAGCGTGAGTACGTCGCGTTTGGCGATCAGCTCGGTTAGGCTCTTGCCGTCCGTTTTTGCGGTGCAGTTGGTTAAATTTATCCGAACGATTAGTCGCTCAAGCTCGCCCGTAAGCGCGTCTAACTCAGCTAGCAGTGCCTTTGGCTCTTCGCTGGGTTTCTCCCCCTCTTGCCCCTTTGCGTTATCCGCGAGCCTTGATTTTAGCTGCTCGATGCGTTTTTGTATGTCGGCGCGCAGTATCAGCGCCTCGGCTAGTTTCATTTTCGTCCTTTTTAAAATTTATTTGCCGCCGCCAAGCTGTCTATCCTGGCCATATCGCGGCGAATACGGGCCGTAGAGCAAGCAGTCTTTGCAATCGGTGCTAAACAAAATCGCGTCTGCGCGCGCTGAGAGGTCAAAGCTCGCGTCCGAGACCGAGTCGGCGATCTGTTTAACTAGCGCGGAGACTAGCATACCGATGAGGTTGCCGCCGCCGTCGCCCGAGTCGTTTGCCGCGGTCGCACTCTTTTGCCAGAGCACGGCGCCGGTGTTTAGATCCACTAGAGTCGCCGCTACGCTCACGCGCGTGACGCTGCTAATGAGCATATACGAGGTGCCGTAGTCCGCGACGTTTAGATACAGCGCGGCGTCGGCGCCAAATATCTGCTTTAGCTTGTATGTAGATATCTGCGCGATCTCCGCCGCGTCGTAGATGCCGTTGTTTTTAAAGGTCTCGTTTACGAGTGCGGGCGAAAATACGTAATACCCCGCCTCGCTAAGCGGATAGAGCGCATTTGCTAGCACCGCCGCGGAGGCCTTTATCTCGGATGAGTCGCTGGTCGGCATCACGACTACGATCGAGCGAGGCTTGGTCTGTAAAAACGCCGAATAGTCGTAGATTTGAGGCTGCGAGCCGGCGCACGCGCCTAGAAACAGCACCGCAAACGCGCCAAGGAGCGCCGATTTTATTTTATTTTTCATTTTGGCTTCCTTTTGCGGTTTTGCTCGTTTTGGCAGGTTTTGTTTGCTTGTTTTTCAAATTTTGCTTGCTCGTTTGCTCGCTTAAATTTGAGCTTTTGTCGTTCAAATTTGACGTGCCGGCTTTTTCCTTCGTCTGCTCGCTTAAATTTGCCTCAGTTTTGCCTGACGTGCCCGCCGTTTTGCTATTTTGATTTAGCAAAAACATCGCATAGTCGCGCGACTCGGGATAGAGCTCGGCTTCTTTTTCGACGTAGGCTTTAAATTTCGCCCCGTTTCCTTGCGAGAGATAGAGCAGGCCTAGATGCGCGTATAGTCCCGGCGGGACCTTGGCGGCTCTTTGATAGGCTTTTTGCAAACTCTCCTCGAGTGCGGCGATCTGCGCGCCCGCGTCGCCCTCTTCGATTAGATACTCGTAGACCGAGCTCGTATAGGTGCCGTCCCAGTAGTATAGCTGCCTAGGCGAGTCGTCCGCGCAGCCAGATATTAGCAGGGCGGCGGCGGAGGCGAGCGCGAAATTGGCTAGAGTTTTAAAGCGCAAAATTTATCCTTATTTCGCGTTAAAAGCGCCGCTTTCAAGCCCGCGCGTTAGGTTATTTACGGCCTCGATGATGGCTAGGCTTAGCACCTTGCCGTTTAGCGTCGAATCATACCCAGCGCTACCGCCAAAGCCCAGCACCTCGCGGTTTGAGAGCTCATACTCGCCAGCGCCCTGAGTGGAGTAGATCACCTCGGAGTTTTTCACGTCCACGACATTAAGGTTTACCTTCGCGTAGGCAGTTTGGGTTTTGCCCTTGCCAAGTATCCCAAAAAGCTGGTGATCGCCCGTCGTTTTGCGGCCAAACTCCGTCACGTCGCCTGTGATGACGTATCTTGCGCCCTTGATGTTTTGCGCCTCTTTGTTTAGCGCGCTTTCTTCTTTGATGGCGCGCATGTTGCTGCGGTCAAGCACCGAAAAGCGCCCGCTTTGCTGTAAATTTGAGATGAGGATGGTTTGGGCTTGGTTGCCTAGTCTGTCCTCGCCGTCTGAAAATACGCCGTTTTGGTATGAGGACTGATTGCTAAAGCGGCCGATTGAAACGGCGATCTTTTGTCCTTGATAGGCGGTGTTTAGGGTTTGAACTTTTGGCGTTTCGACCACGCGCGATCGCTCCGTCGCGCAGCCGGTTATTAGCATCGCGGCGCACGCAGCTAGTAAAAATTTTACATTCGTTTTCATATCGCTCCTTTAAATTTTGATTTGCGTTATTATCTTACTATTTTTAGCTTAAAAATTTTTAACCTGCCTAAAAATTTGAGCCGCGGCATCGGCCGGGTCAAATTTGATTATAAAATTTTCGCCTCTTTGCTTGCGTTTACCGAGCTTAGCGCGATGCGGTCGCCCGGTTTTAGCTCGCTTAGATTTACGGTTTTGCCGCCCTTTTGCACTCGGACGAAATTTGAAATCTGCGCGAAAAAGGACTCTTGCTGCTCGTATGCGGCGCGAGCGAGTTCTAGCGCGTTTTCAAATTTGAGCAGCTTAGTTTGCACGGCGGCGTCTAAAGCCTGCCGTAAATTTAGCAAAATTTGCTCTTTTCGAGCGATTTTTTGCGTGAGGCTCGCCTGAGAAAATCTCGCTCTCATCATAGCAAGAGCGTTAAATTTACGCTCCCAAACGCGCATGAAAGCCGCGTCCGCCGCCTCGCTTAACCTATCTATGCTTTGCATTAGCTCGCCCATATCGGGAAGTAGCGCAGCCATCGCCGCGCTTGGAGTCGGAGCACGAAAATCAGCCACAAAGTCGCTGATAACATAATCAATCTCGTGTCCGACGGCCGAGATCACGGGCGTGCGCGCGGCGTAGATCTCGCGGGCTAGATTTTCGTCGTTAAAGCACCACAGATCCTCTCTGCTACCGCCTCCTCGTGCTAGTACGATCGCGTCAGCGCCGCTAGCATCGGCTCTTTTTAGCGCGCGTATGAGCGAGGCGGGCGCGGTTTCGCCCTGCGGTAGCGAATCAAAAACTATGATTTCGGCCAGCGCCCAGCATCCGTGCGCGATACGCAGCATATCTTGCAACGCAGCCGAGGTTTTTGATGTTACGAGCGCGATCTTGCGCGGAAATTTTGGTAGCGGTTTTTTGCGCGAAATATCAAAAAGCCCTTCGCTCTCAAGTCGCGATTTTAGCTGTTTAAAGGCAAGCTCGAGCTCGCCTTCGCCGCTTGGGCGTATGAGAGTCGCGATAAACTGATAGCTGCCGCTTGGCGAGTAGAGCGAAATTTTGCCGTAGAGAGCGACTTTCATGCCGTCTGCGACGTCAAATTTGAGCTTGGCGGCGTTAAATTTATAAATGACCGCCGAGATCGCGGCCTTTTCGTCTTTTAGCGTGAAGTCCCAGTGGCCCGAGCTGTGTTTAACGAGCCGTGAGATCTCGCCCTCTACCTCGACGTACGAAAACGTCGTCTCAAGCAGCGTTTTGGCCTGCTCGTTTAGCTCGCTGACGCTTAGCACTCACGCGCCTTTTGCGCGATGAAAAGAGTAGAAATATCCATCGAAAAGCTCTTACAAAGGCGCATCTCAAAGCCAGCGGCGGCGAGTTCGTCCGCAAAGCTTTTCGCGTCTAAAAACCCCTCAATCGAGCTTGGCAGATACTCGTAGGCTTCTTTATTTTTGGAGATAAAGCCGCCGATTTTAGGCAAAATTTTACCTAGATAAAAGTCGCGAGCGCCCGTTAAAATCCCGCTTTTTTTGCGCTTAGTAAATTCTAGCACCACGACATACCCGCCCGTTTTTAGCACTCTGTTAAACTCTCTTAGCGCGGCTTCTCGCTCGACCACGTTTCTGATGCCGTAGCTGATGCTCAGCACGTCCATCGAGCCGCTATCAAGCGTCGTTTGCGTCGCTAGCGCCTCGATAAATTTAAACTCAGGGAATTTTTGTTTGGCGACCGCGAGCATGCCGCTTGAGGGATCAACGCCGATTAGATTTTCGTTTTTTACGTTAAACTCGCCCGCCGTCTTTTGCCAAAAGCCCATCATATCGCCCGTGCCGCATGCTACGTCTACGATATTTACGCTTGAGTCTTTGAAATTTGATAATACCGTTTTGCACGCGATCTTGCGCCAGCTCACGTCCGCGCCCATGCTCAGCACGCGGTTTGCCAGGTCGTAGGTGGGGGCGATGTCATTAAACATCTGAACTATTTTTTCTTGTTTTTCCATTTTTTCTCTTTAGATATAGTAGATTTTTAAGCCGCGCGAAAGCTTTGTGAGGCTTTTTAAAATTTTAGGTTTCGAGTCTAAAATTTCGCTTCGCAGCTCGTAGATTTTTTTGTAAATTTTAGCTTGGAGTTTGTCTATGCGCTTTTGTTCGGCGCCGCTTTTTACGTGCGCTAGCAGGCCTAGCCAGATGTCGGCGTCTTGCAGCGAGCCAAAGGTTCCTTGTAAAATTTTGCTCTTTTTAAAGCATTTTTTGGCTGCAGCAAAATCAAAACCGCCGCCGAAAATTTCGCTTAAGTATCTCAGCCTTTTTATCTCGATGCGGCACTTATGAAACTGCGCATTTTCGGTGGTTTCGCTCAAATTTGAGAGAGATTTTTTGAGGCGTAAAATTTGAGCTCGCATGGATTTTGCCGCGAGTTTTTTTATCGGCGCGTCTCCTAGTTCGCCTTTAAAAAAGTCGCTTCCCTCGCGTAAAAACACCTCCCAGTCGCGCAAAATTTCGTTCGCTTCGTCGCTTTGTAGCTCGAGCTCGGCCTGGACGCTTTGGGCTAGGGTTTTGCTTAAAATTTCTAGCTCGCTAGCTAGCGACTCAAAGCCTTTTTGTTTTTGCAAAAACTCGCAAAATACGTCTATATCGCGTTTTTGGTTAGTTAGCTCGGCTAGTTTTTTAAAATTTAGCAGAAAATAGCAAGCCGTTTTCCGGTCAAAAACGGGAGTGAAAATTTTAAGCAGCGAGCGCGTTTTGCGTAGATTTATGCGGATCTGATGTAGCGCCTCGGCATCGCCAGAGCTTGCGTACTCGTTTAGGTGTTTGTTTAGCGCCGTAAAAATCTGAAAAAACACCGTCCGCATAGCATCCATCGCGCCGATGTAGCTTGGTAAATTTAGCTCTAGCTCGGGGCTATTTTGTAAAATTTCAATGCTCTTTTGCGCGTCGAAACTGCCCTGCGGCAGGCCAAAAAGGGCTAAATTTTTATTTTTATAGCGCTCATCCTCCGTTACCTCGCTAACTATGTGCGCGGCGATAAACTCAGGCAGGCTAAACTCCGCCGCCTCGCGCTCGTCGCTAAACTCGGCCTCAAAAGTAACAAGCCCCTCTAAGGCGCCGTGAAAAATATCTACGTTGCAAACAGCGCCGTCAAGCCGAAATAAAAATCTCGTCTTTTTTATAGGAGCGGCGACCGCGTTTTTTAAGGCTTTTTTGAAGCTTTTGGCATCCGTTTCGCTCTCGTTTTCCTCGCGCGCTAGACCGACGCCTGATTTTTGCGTGATCGTAAAAACGCCCGAAGCCTCGCGAAATCTAATCTCCTCAAGCGGAGTGATTTTGATGTAAATTTGCGTCACCTCTTTTTGCTGGACGTCGATGTCGCGGGCTTTTAGCTCGTTTATGACGGCGGCGTCACGCAGGATAAATTTACGCTCGATCTCTATCAAATTTCGCTCCTTAATATGAAAAATTGTATCAAAAGGTAGCTTAAAGTGTAAAATTTGCGCCCTTTTGCCGCCGCCCTTGCGACGCAAAATGATTTTTTAACGCAAATCACGCTAAAATCAGCTCAAATTTGAAAGGAGTTTGGATGAATAGAAAGCTAAATTTTAGCGCGGGCCCTTCGGCTCTGCCTCTTAGCGTGCTTGAGCGCGCCCAAAGCGAGCTCACCGACTATCAGGGCAAGGGCTTTTCGATAATGGAAATCAGCCACCGAAGCAAGATTTTTGAAGAGGTGCACTACGGCGCGATGGCCAAGGCGCGCGAGCTATACGGCATCGGCGAAGAGTACGACGTGCTATTTTTGCAAGGCGGCGCGCATTTGCAGTTTGCGATGATACCGCTAAATTTAGCCGCCCAAGGCGTCGCGCAGTATGCAGATACGGGCGTCTGGACGAGCAAGGCGATCAAAGAGGCTGCAAACGTCGGCGTATCCTACGAAGTAGTCGCCAGCAGCAAAGAAACCTCCTACGACCGCATCCCAGAGGTTAAATTTAGTGATGACGCCGCATACGGCTACCTCTGCACAAACAACACAATCTACGGCACGCAGTACCGCGAGCTGCCTCGCTCCAAAGCTCCGCTAGTAGTCGATGCATCGAGCGATTTTTTCTCGCGGCCGGTTGATTTCACCGACGTGGGGCTGCTATACGGCGGCGCTCAGAAAAATGCCGGCCCAAGCGGCGTAACCGTCGTCATCATCCGTAAAGACATGCTGGAGCGAGCCTGCGTAGAACGCACTCCGACGATGCTTCGATACGATACACACGCTAGTGCTGCGTCGCTATACAACACGCCTCCGACCTTTGGCATATATCTGCTAAATTTGACGCTGGGCTGGGTGCAGGAGCAGGGTGGTTTATCGGCGATAAATGAGATCAACGAGCAAAAGGCGGCGCTGCTTTACGGCGTGATCGATGGTTCTGGCGGCTTTTACAAAGGTCACGCGCAAAAAGATAGCCGCTCGCTGATGAACGTTAGCTTTACCATCGCAAACCGCGATCTGGAGGCGGCCTTTATCGCCGAGTCCGAAAATGCGGGCATGCTGGGTCTAAAAGGGCACCGTCACGTAGGCGGCATCAGGGCTTCTATCTACAACGCCGTGAGTATCGCAAACGTGCGAACTTTGGCTGAGTTTATGAAAGAATTTGCAAGGAAAAATGGGTAAATTTGGCTAGACGCGCCGCTCGAATTTGGATTTGTTTCGGGTAAATTTAAACTCGGGGGTTTAAATTTGGGGCGCGTCAAATTTTGCTTTTTGCTCAAATTTAAGCGGCTTTGGCTTAAGGGCGGTCGCTTAAATTTGCTTTGGGTTTATGGCGAGCGATCTTAAATCTGCCGAGTTAAATTTAGCTCTTGCTGCTTTTATTAACTCGTATAAATGCAAAGTTTGCTCGAAATTTAAAACGCTCGGCGAGCAAAATCATCTTTTTATCTCCAAATTTATCTTGCCGTTTGCCTCCGAAAATTTATATTCCAGCTCGTCTGAGCGATAGGTTATGCTTTTATTTTCGCAAATTTGCTTCTCGCGGGAGGCTATCTTTTCTAGCATCGGCGGTAGCTCCTTGGCGATCAAAAGCTTGATAGACATATCCAGGCCGTGCGTTAGCTTTTTGAGAAACCTACCGTCAAGCTCGTTCTCGTCTTTTATCATATGCAAGGTCGCGTCAAAGTCGAGCTTTCGTAGCTCCTCGTAGAGTTGCGCTTTCTCTTCGGGCGACGCGCAGTGGTCGTTTGCGGCGCAGTGATAGCCGGCGTAAATAGGCTTTGGATACTCGCTTTGGACTTTTAGGTGCGCGGCGTCTAGGGCGTTTCGTATATCTTCGCGCGCCTGCGAGAAATATCGAGGCGAGGATTTATCCAGTAGCGTCCACATCGTTTTTGTAAAGACGTAAATTTTGATATTTTTAAAATATATATCGGTCGAGTATTCGCGAAATTTGAGATAATCCGCCTCTTTGCCTAGGCCTATGAGCTCCCAGTTTAGCTTCGCGTAGCTGCTGTTGTCGATGAGGCCGTCTACGAGCCACGGCGCAAATTTGGCCGCCAAGGCGTTTATGTATGCGCCGTGCGAACTGCCGACTAGGACCACGGGCAGCTCGTTTATATCGGTCGCAGCTTTAAACGGCGGATCTGCCTTGATAAAAAGCGCGGCATTTATCACGTCTTGAGCTTGCATAACGCCGAAATTTTGATATTCGTTTTTAGTGGGTTGCAAAGTGACGGATATTTGTAATTTAAAATCGCCGGGCAAACCGCCGCTCGCTTTTATCTCGCCTATATGCGCATCTAGCGCCGAAAGCGCGCCGTAGCCGATATCGCCTGTGATTTCTACGCCGATTTTAGAGCATTTATTTTTAAGGATGATTTTGTCTAAATCGTTTAAAAAATAGGTTGCCCCCCGTTTGCGGCCTGTTGCCGATACAGTGGTAGTTCGGACTCGCTACGGCTACGTCAAATTCGCTAGCTACGAACTGCGCTAAATGCTCTCTATAATTTTCATTCGCGTCGCCGCCAAGACCCGGCACTATGAAAACTAGGGCTCTAACGGGCTTTTCATCATCGTAGCATAGCTTAAACTCAAGCAACGAATCTCGCTTTATGCCAAGCTCTACGTCGTCATATGATGGGATTCTGTATTGTTATGATCTGACATCTGGAAACAATTTGTCTATTATATACGCGTTTGATAAATTTTAATGACCGATGGGCGTTTTTGTGTTGATTGTTGTTAGGTTATGAAATTGATTTAAATTTTGATAGCAATCTATCTGTTAAAATTATTTTTTGTAGCTTTCGCCGCCGAATTTTAACAGCGCCGAGCCCCAAGTAAAGCCGCCGCCGAATGCGTCTAGTAAAAGCAAATCGCCTTTTTTAAGTCTGCCAGCCTCGTATGCATCGTTCATCGCCATAGGTATAGAGGCTGAGCTTGTGTTGCCGTATTTTCCGACGGTTACGACGCACTGTTCGTTTGTAAAATTTAAGCGTTGCTTGACCGCTTCGATGATGCGTAAATTTGCCTGATGAGGTATAAAAAGATCGATTTTATCGCTTGAAATTCGATTTTTTTCTAGGATATCTACGACGTCTTTGGTTAGCGTCTGGACAGCGATTTTAAAGACTTCATTGCCCGACATTTTGATAAATTTCTCTTCTCCGCCCGGAGTTATGAGCAGGTTTGCGTAGTTACCGTCGGCTGCGGTGTGAACGTCGATTATTTCGTTTTCTTCGCTAGCGCTTACGACCGCGGCACCTGCTCCGTCGCCAAATAGTATGCAAGTCGTTCTGTCCGTCCAGTCGACGATCTTACTTAGTTTTTCGGCTCCGATTATCAATACGTTTTTTTTGCTTCCGCTTTCAATCAGTGATTTTGCTAGCTCAAGCAAGTAGATAAAGCCCGTGCAGGCTGCGCTTATATCAAATGCCGTAATGGCATTTATGCCTAAATTTTTAGCGATCTTGCACGCCGTCGAAGGCATACAAAAGTGATCGGGCGAGATGGTCGCGCAAATAATGGCGTCGATATCTTTTGCGGTCAAATTTGCTCTTTCAAGCGCTATCTTTGCCGCTTTCGTACCAAGCTCGCTCGTGTCTTCATCCTGCGCTATATGCCTTTGGCTGATACCTGTACGCTTAACTATCCACTCGTCGTTGGTTTCCACCATTTTTTCAAGGTCGAAATTTGTTAAAATTTTAGGTGGAGCGTATGCGGCTATGGATATTAGCGAGGCTTTTGGCATTAAATTTTTCTTTGTAATTTCATTTTGCGAAGTGCGAAAGCTCGTCTTCGATGACTTTATTTATATCGGAGTTTGCGAATTTTAGAGCTTGAAATATCGCGTTTTTGATAGCTTTTGGTGTGCTTTTACCGTGGCTTATTATGACGCAGCCGTTCACGCCAAGTAGCGGTGCGCCGCCATATTCGTCGTAATCAACTTGCTGTTTTAGAGTTTTAAAAACTTTTTTCATGAGAAGCGAGCCTGCTATAGCGACCGGGGATTTTTTAACATGTTTTTTGATGATTTTAGTTATCGCGTCAGCTACGCCTTCGCTTGTTTTTAGTAGGATATTTCCGACGAATCCATCGCAAATAACGACATCGACGCTTCCGTCAAAAACCTGATTTCCTTCAGCGTTGCCAACAAAGCTGTCGAGTTTTGAGATCATTTCAAAGGCTTCTTTAGTCGCCTCGTTGCCCTTACTGCTCTCTTCGCCGTTAGATAAAAGTCCTAGTTTAGGGGATTTTATTTTTAAAATTTCTTTTGCGTAGGCTTCGCCCATTATCGCAAATTGAAATAGATGCTCCGGCCTACAGTCCACGTTTGCGCCGACGTCCAAAACTAGCGTGTTGCCGCCGGTTACGTTTGGCATTAGCGTTGCTATCGCTGGGCGCGAGACGTTTTTTAGTCGCCCGACTCGAAGCGTGGCAAGACTCATCGTAGCTCCGCTGTGTCCTGCCGAAACTACGGCCATAGTTTGTTTATTTTTAAGTAGCTCAATAGCCTTAAAAATACTGCTTTCTTTTCGCTTTAACGCATCGGTGGCGCCGTCGCTCATAGAAACGACCTCGTCGGCTTGAATAAATTTTACGTATTGTTTTAAATTTTGCGGAACGAGGCTTTCTAAAATTTTCGTATCGCCTACCAAAACGGCTTCAAATTTTACTTCTTTTAAAGCCTCGATCACGCCGCCGATAATAGGTTGCGGACCGAAGTCGCCGCCCATCGCGTCAATGCAAATGCTTGTCATTTGTATTAATACTCTCCGGTAGTTTTATTTACGCGGTGAGGCATTTTCCATGAGCCGTCTTTATCTTTTACGGGAACCGGAAGCGTTACTTTGTAGTGCGTTCTTCTCTTTGCCGCGCGAGTATGACTTACTCTTCGTTTAGGTACTGCCATTTTATTCTCCTTTATAGATTTTTACAATTATCACAATAAAAATAATCGCTCTTAAAAGCTTCTATTTCGCTTGTTAATACTTCTTCTAAATTTATAAAACCGTCAAAAAACTCGACTACATCGTCAAGATTTTCTTCTTTATCCTTATAAATTCCGTCGCTTAATATCAAATTTACATCTTCATTAAGCTTTAAATTTATATCTTCGCCGCATCGGTCGCAGTTGTGAGCTATCTCGCCTACGATTTTTCCTTTACAGCTAACTAAATTTTGATTTATTCTTTTTAGATTGCCGTTAAAATTCAGTCCGTCCGAGTTTAGCTCGAACGGTATTTGATTATTTGCGATTTTGGCGAAAGATATTTTCAAAATTTAACCTAAATTTAGCAAATTTCTCTTGTTGCAAAGAAAAATGCGATCTCGTTTTTAGCGTTTTCTAGGCTGTCGCTACCGTGAACAGCATTTGCGTCGATGCTCTCTGCAAAGTCGGCTCTAATAGTGCCAGGTTTTGCTTCTTTTGGGTTTGTTGCGCCCATTAGATCGCGATTTTTAGCTACCGCGTCGTCGCCCTCAAGAACCATAACTACGACCGGTCCGCTCACCATAAAATCAACCAAATCGTTGAAGAAAGGTCTGTCTTTGTGAACTGCATAGAAAGCTTTTGCGTCGCATGTGCTTAGTTTGACTTTTTTCATAGCGGCGATTCTTAGTCCGTTGCTTTCGAATCTATCCACGATTTTTCCGATAACGCCCTTTTTTACGGCATCAGGCTTAATAATAGAAAGCGTTTGCTGCATAAAATTTCCTTTTTGTGGTTTTTGTAAGGCGGTGATTATATCAAAAAAAAATTAAATTTCAAAATAAGCTCCGCAAAAGGGCTTAGATGCGAAGTTTACGAGATGACGGCCGTTTCGCCCGTTCTCATATCTGCAGTTATCTCGGCGCGAGAAGGCTGTCCTGCAAAAGGAGCGTCCCAAACGATGCAGCCGTCGGTCGGACAGGCCGAGGCGCATGCCGGCTCGTCGTTATAGCCTACGCACTCTACGCATTTATCGGCATAGACGTAGTATGCATCCTCGCCGGTCGGGTTATCTGCGTCGTCTACGATAGCGCTCGTTGGGCACTCGTCGATGCATGAGCCGCAGCTGATACAAATGTCTGTTATTTTTACTGCCATTTTTTATCCTTTTTGGTCAAAATTTTCGCAAGAATATCAAAAACTAAGTAAATTTGATATTAAATTTTTGCGTTAAATTTTAAAACGAAAACGTTAAATTTTTAGCTCTTTTTAATCTTTAGATGATATAATTTCGCTACAAATAAAAATTATTAAGGAGAAAAAATGTTAGTAACAAAAAAAGCACCTGATTTTACAGCTGCAGCAGTTTTAGGAAGCAATCAAATCGTGAACGATTTCAACCTATATAAAAATATCGGCGAGAAGGGCGCAGTAGTATTTTTCTACCCTATGGACTTTACATTCGTTTGCCCTAGCGAGATTATCGCGTTTGATAAGAGATACGATGAGTTTAAAGCCCGCGGTATCGAAGTTATCGGCGTTTCGACAGATAACCAATTCTCTCACTTTGCGTGGAAAGAAACTCCGGTAAACAAAGGCGGCATCGGCCAAGTCCGCTTCCCGCTAGTAGCCGATATGACTAAGTCTATCGCTCGCGGTTTTGACGTACTTCTAGAAGACGCTGGCGTTGCTCTTCGCGGTAGCTTCTTACTTGATAAAGACGGCACTGTTCGCCATGCGGTTGTCAACGACCTTCCGCTTGGCAGAAACATCGACGAGATGATCAGGATGGTAGATACTATGCAATTTACGAACGAGCACGGAGAGGTTTGCCCTGCCGGCTGGAACAAAGGCGATAAAGGTATGAAAGCCGATACCGCAGGCGTCGCAGACTACCTATCTCACAACGCAGATAAACTATAATCATCTAAATTTAAGGGCGAGCTCTCGCCCTTTTCTCCCCTCTTTTTACTCACTTCACAAAATTTTTAACGAAATACGCAAAAAATTTAAACTAAAAACAAAATAAATTTACTATAATAGGGGAAAATTTCTAAAATCTCGGAAGGGAAACCTCTAAATGATCAACACTGATAACAGCGGTTCTATGATCTTAGAAGGCGCTATTAGCGTATTTTCAAGGGCTCTAAAAGACAACCATCAAATTCACTTTTTAAATTTATATAACGGCGTAAAGGTCGAGTGTCAAGGCAGCGTGATGGCCGTCGAGGATGAGGCCGTGGTTTGCAAGGTAACGCTAGAGCAAATTTTGGCCATGAAAGAGGAAAAAAACGCTTACATCGTGCGCGATGAGTATTTTGCCGAAAATTTAAGAGCCGATATCGCAGGATTTGATTTGTCGAATTTGACCGTGACGCTTAGAGATTTTATCTACATGCACAACTTGCATGCAAATCTGCGAAAATATCAGCGCGTCTATCCGAACCGCTACACTAAGGTCTCTCTTGCTCAAAACGGTAGCGCAGTGCAGGGGAATTTATACGATATCTCCGAGGGTGGACTCGGCGTCGTTAGTGCCGATGACGGAGAGTTTAGGGACGGCGAGCAGGTAAACGCTAAATTTGAGCTCGGACTTTCCGACTGCGAAAACGGATCTTGTGAAAAAGTAGACGTCGACATCGATCTAAAGCTGGTTACGTCGCTAAAATACAAAGGCGCTATGAGATACTGCTGCCAAGTGATGAACAAACAAAACGCGCATCAAAATATCGTAAAATTTACCGACAAGCGCGTAAAAGAAACTCTCGAAGAGCTAAAAGAGCAGCTAAAAACCTACCAATAAATTTAACGCAAAATAAAAAGGCGAGCATCGTGCTTGCCTTTTTAAAATTTTACCCGCTTCGATTTCAAATTTACCCCGCAGCTTCACCCGAAATTTAATCAAAAATCAGTAAAATAGCCCAAAATCTACAAGGAAATTTCATGAAAACTATTCAAGAAAATTTAAAGCTATTTTACGTCGGCCTCAAAAACAAAGAGCCGTTTTTTTACAAAAACAAAGACCTCACGACGCATGCGGCCATCATCGGCATGACCGGTAGCGGTAAAACAGGCCTTGGCATCAGCATCCTAGAAGAAGCCTGCATCGATAATATCCCGACCTTTATAATCGACCCAAAGGGCGATATGACAAACCTCGCCTTAGCGTTCCCGCAGATGAGCGCGCAGGATTTTGCGCCGTACGTCGATGAAAACGAAGCGCAAAACAAAGGCATGAGCGTAGATGAATTTGCCGCGAGCGAAGCGCAGACGTGGAAAAACGGTATCGAAGGCTCGTTTCAGAGCTTGGAGCGCGTGGGACTTTTTAAAGATAGCGCCGAGCTAAAAATTTACACGCCAAAGAGCAGTAGCGGCGTCGGTGTGGCGTTGCTCGGCGATTTTGCGCGCCCAAATTTAGACGTAGGCAGCGAGGAGTTTAGCGAGTACGTCGGCTCTCTGGCTAGCTCGGTGCTATCGCTTGTGGGCATAGAAAACGACGTAAACTCAAAAGAACATCTGCTCATTTCAAATATTTTTATCGATAAATTTAGCCAGGGCGCGGACGTGAGCCTAGAGGAGCTCATCAGCTTTATCGCGACGCCTCCGTTTGCAAAGATCGGCGTATTTGACGTGGAGAAATTTTATCCGAGCTCCGAGCGTATGAAGCTAGCCGTCAAGATCAACACGCTGCTTGCAAGCCCTGATTTTCGCGCGTGGCTAAGCGGCGAGCGACTCGATATCTCAAAAATGCTTTTTAACGCAAACGGCAAGGCAAAGTGCAATATCTTTACGATCTCGCATCTAAAAGACAGCGAGAGGATGTTTTTCGTGACGCTGCTGCTAAATGAGATCATCGCGTGGATGCGCAAGACCGAGGGTACGAGCTCGCTTCGCGCCGTGCTTTATATGGACGAGATTTTCGGATTTTTCCCGCCAAACGGCAACCCGCCTAGCAAAATCCCGATGCTAACTCTACTCAAGCAAGCTCGCGCACACGGCCTTGGCGTGATACTAAGCACCCAAAATCCGGTCGATCTAGACTACAAAGGCCTTAGCAACATCGGCACTTGGTTTATCGGGCGCTTGCAAACCGCGCAGGATAAGGCACGCGTGATCGACGGTATGACGGGGCTTGCGGGCTCTGCGATGGATAAAGGCGAGATAGAAAATCTCATCTCAAATTTACAAAAGCGCAATTTCCTACTAAAAAATATCCACGAGGACGGGCTGTCCGTCATCTCGACGCGCTGGGCTCTGAGCTACCTAAAAGGACCGCTTAGCCGCGAGCAGATTTCAAATTTGATGAAAGAGCAAAAGAGCGGGTTAAATTTGAGCGGATCAAGCCCGGCAAAAAGCTTTGCTGCTAAGCCCGTGCTATCGCCCGATATCGCTCAAATTTACGCTGCAAGCTCAAATTTGCAGGAGGGCGGCGAGCTGGAGGGGTATCTTTACGGCGAGGCGAAAGTGCGATTTTACGACGCTAAAAAGGGGCTTGACGAGGTTCGCGAGGTAAATTTCACGCTAAGGCTGGATGAAGCTCAAAAAAGCGCCGACTGGAGCGAAGCTAGCGAAAATATGCATTTTACCGCGGTTGCAGAGCCAAATTTCAAGCTCTCCTACGCGCCGTTGCCGGGCTTTGTCGCCGGAGCTAAAAATTTCAAAGAGCTAACCAAAAATTTCAAAGAATTTATCTATAGAAACTACAAACTTAGGCTCTTTAGCGCGCTAAATTTAAGCTCGGCGCCGGGCGAGAGCAAGGAGGAGTTTTACGTCCGTTTGGCCGATAAATGCAACGAAATTTTAGAGGCGCAAACGGCCAAGCTCACGGCTGAGTTTGATAAGCAAAAAGCGCGGCTGGAGGAGAAGCTAAACCGCTCGGTGGTAAAGCTAGAAAAAGAGCAGCGAGACTTTAAAAGCAAGGGGATAGAGACCGCGATCTCGGTGGGTGCGAGCATTTTGGGTGCGATTTTTGGCAAAGGGCTGCTAAGTAGCGGTAACATCGGCAAGGTCGCAACCTCCGCGCGCTCGGCAAACAGCGTGCTAAAAGAGCGCAGCGACGTCAAACTAAGCGAGCAAGAAGTCGCCCAGCTAAACGCGCAGATCGAGGAGCTGATGGCGAAATTTGAAGAAGACGCGAGCGCGCTAAAAGCCAAAAACGACGTGCAAAACGTGGAAGTGATGGAGGTGGAGGTGAGTCCAAAGAGTAGCGATATTTATGAAGAAAAGGTCTATCTTCTTTGGAAGTAAATTTAGCGGCTTGTCTTTTTGGTTTATACTTCGTT
>NZ_AOTD01000158.1 GCF_000344295.2 Campylobacter showae CC57C
AAATAATAAAATAATAAATAATAAAATATCAAATAATTAAAATATATAAAAATATAAAATAGCAAAAAAGCAAAAATAGCCTAAAAACAAATTAAAAACCTAAGCATTATTTAAGCCTAAATTTGATTTTCTTTCCCCTTTTTAATTCCCGCTGCCGTCATTGGCGGCAGCTCCTGTATTTAGGAGGGGCGTTGCGGGGTGCCCCCCCCCGCTTAAACCCATAGAAGTCGAGACCTTAGGCTCGGCTTCGGCGCGGCAGCACCTTAGTGCAGACCGCCAACAAGAACGGCATTTTGTAAAAATTTTACTCATCCCAAATCCGAGCAAACCCCCAAGAATAGGAATTAAAATGTAATTTTTAAAATCTTATTCAAACCTTAAACTTTAAAAAGCAAGCCAAA
>NZ_AOTD01000159.1 GCF_000344295.2 Campylobacter showae CC57C
GGATATGTTTGACTGCGTGATGCCGACGCGAAACGCGCGCAACGGCACGCTATTTACGAGTTTTGGTAAGATAAATATCAAGTCCGCGAGATTTGCAACCGACCGCGCTCCGATAGATCCCCAGTGCGACTGCTACGCGTGCCGAAACTACTCGCGCGCCTATCTTAGCCACCTATACCGAGCGGGCGAGCTGACGTTTTTCCGTTTGGCAAGCCTACACAACTTGCATTATTATTTAAATTTGATGCGGCAGATGAGAGAAGCGATAACGGCGGGCGAATTTGAAAAATTTAGGCGAAATTTCTACGCCAAACGCGGTAAAGACGCGCCGAGCATATAAGGCAAAACGGTGAGCGAGCGCGATATCTCTGGGTACTTTTACGACGAGGAGTGTGAGTACGTCTATCTCGTGACGGACGGCAGCGAACAAAACTATAAATTTATCTTTAAAGAAGATAAAATTTACGCCCAGAACGGCAGCGAAAGCGGCGCTGAGGAGTTTATCCGCGTAGTAAAAAAGATAACGAGCGAGTTTCGCGCCAAGATCGCCGAGCACTCCGCCCAGCTTGAAAGCTACGAGAAAATTTACGCAGGCAAGAGGGATTTTACTAAATTTATCAAAAAGCACGCGGTCTTAAAATACGAAATACGCAAATTTCAAAATAAAATTTCGCACTTTTACGAGGCTCTGGCGATCTGTCAAAACGAAAGGCCCGAGCTAAAAAAGCAGCTCAAAAACTACGTCTACGAAGCCGGCGTGCTAAAAAATGCAGCCTGCGAAAATGCCGCCAGGATAGACGATATATACGCGCATATCCAAAGCCTAAAAAACGACAAAATCAACCGAAACATCTACATCCTGACGCTGCTTTCGGCACTATTTTTGCCGCTAAATTTTATCACGGGATTTTTCGGTATGAATACGAACGGGATGTTTTTAAACGGCTTTCAAAACGGCACGGCTATCGTCGCCGGGTCTATGCTTGCTCTTTTTGCGACGCTAGCGGGACTGTTTTATTTTCTAGGTAAACGACGCGAGTAAATTTGTAAGGTCATTTACGGTTAGTCAAATTTAACTTACTGCCAAATTTTTCGCAAATTTAACGCACCCAAATCAAAACCGCAAATCAGGTGCGCAGCCTGGCAAAATTTACTCCGCCCGCCCAGCCACAGCTTTATAGATACCGATTTCGTCTTGCAAAATTTTATATTTTTGCGCCAGCACGCCGATCCTGCTTTCAAGTAGCGAATTTTGCGCCTCCAGATAGTTTTTTAGCTCGGTTTTGCCGTAGTCGTATTTGAGTTTATAGATGTCGCTGATAGAGCTTAGATTTCGCAAATTTTCGTTTAAATTTTGCAAAACTGCCTCGTCTTTTTGCAGACTTTTGTAGCCGGCGTCTATCTCGTTTAGCGCGGTCGTTAGCGTCTGCGCGTAGTTTAGCTTCATCGACTCAAACTCAAGCTCGGAGATTTTTAGCTTTGATTTGAGCTTGGAGTAGTTTAAAAACGGCAAATTTATCGCGATATTTCCGCTTAAAAAATTTAACTTCAGCCCCTCGCTCGCGCTATCTCCGCTACCGCTAAGGCCAGCTCCTACCGTGATACTTGGATAAAAGCTTTTTTCGCTAACCTTAACCTCTAAAAGCGCCTCTTTTATGCGCGAGATCGCGGCTTGCAAATCGGGACGCGCGCCGATAACGTAAAGCGGCACGTTTAAATTTACGCCCTGCGGAGAAATATCGCTCAAATTTCCGCTCAAATTTAAATCAAACTCAGGCCTAACGTTTAGCAGATTTCTTAGCGTTTTTTCCGCCGCGTCAAGGCTCTTGCTTGCGTTTAAAATTCTATTTTTAGCCGAGATTACGGAGCTTTTTATTTGCTTTAGGCTTAGCTCTTCTTCTTTGCCGAGCTCAAATTTGGCTTTTATAATCGCCTCAAGCTCTTCGTAGTTTTTTAGCGTCTTTTCGTATAGATTTATGCTCTCTTTTTGATATTTAACCTCAAAATACGCGTCCGCGACGGAGTTAATGAGCGCAAGGCGAGCGGCCTCTAGGTCGTATTTCGTCGCGTTAGCCTCCCACATGGCGGCGTCTGCGGAGTTTGCGAGCTTGCGCCACAGATCTATCTCGTAGCTTAACGATACGCCGCTTTTATAGCTTTCACTCCAACTGCCGCCCGTTTTTATATTTTTGCCCGTTTCCGCGCCCAAATTTGCATTAAAGCTAGGCACGAGATCGGCCTGTAAGACGCCTGCTTGCGCGAGGGCTTTATTTACCGCGATGGCTGATTTTGCCAGATCTATATTATTTTTTAGCGCGAGGCTGATTAGCTCGTTTAGCCTAGGTTCATTATAGCCTCGCCACCACTCGCGCTCCAGCCTAAAATTTGCCGTCAAATTTGCGTCGTCTTTTAGCAAAATTTGCTCGTAGTTTTCGTTTATCTGCGTTACCGCGCAGCCGCCGAGCAAAAAGGCGGCTAGGATTATGGAGATTTTTTTCATTTTATTCCCTTGAAAGAGCGTCGATCGGATTTAGCTTTGAGGCGCTGCGAGCAGGCATGTAGCCGAAAATCACGCCTATCGCGCTAGAGACGGCGAGCGCGACCACGATAGAAGTCTGCGAAAATATCATCTTGATATCGGGTGCGAAATTTTCCGCTAGATAGCCGATACCAAAGGCCGTTCCGACGCCGATTAATCCGCCGATGAGACACAGCAGC
>NZ_AOTD01000160.1 GCF_000344295.2 Campylobacter showae CC57C
TTTAGTCCCCGCCACGAGCGCAAACATCGGCCCCGGTTTTGACGCCCTAGGACTTGCTCTAGAGCTACACAACACAGTCGAGATAACGAGGGCAAATTTCGCCTCCGTGAGTATTTTGGGCGAAGGTAAAGACAACGCGCTTCTTAAAAAAAACAACATTTTTTTATCTATTTTCAATGAAATTTACGTCAAACTAACGGGCAAAAAAGATACTTTTCGCATGATTTTTACCAATCAAATCCCGTTTTCGCGCGGACTTGGTAGCTCCTCTGCGGTTATCACTTCAGCCATAGCGGCAGCCTACGCGGCAGCTGGGTTTAAGGCTGATAAAAGCGCTATTTTAAACCAAGCTCTAGTTTACGAAAATCACCCGGATAACATAGCTCCTGCGACGCTTGGCGGTTTTGTGAGCTCAGTCGTTGAAAACGGCAAGGTAAAATCACTAAAAAAGCCTTTAAGCGCCGATATCAAAGCCGTCGTCGTGATCCCCGATAAACCCATGAGCACGAACGAATCTCGCGCCAAGCTACCTAAAAATTTCACTATGGGCGAGTGTGTTAGCAACCTCTCTCACGCCGCATTTCTCACGGCTTGCTTTTTTAGCGAAAATTACGAGCTTTTAAGAACGGCGGCAAAAGACGTCATGCACGAACAAATCCGCATGCAAGACCTGCCAGAACTCTTTGAGGTGCGCAAGATGGCCCACGAAAACGGCGCTCTTTTAAGCACGCTTTCTGGCAGCGGGTCTAGCTTTTTAAACATTGTTTACGCGGACGATGCGGCAAATTTAAAACAAAAACTGCAAGATAAATTTAAGAGCTTTCGAGTTGAAATTTTTAATTTCGACAACGACGGGATAAAAATCCTACAAAGCTAAAAAAAAGCTAAAAGAAGTTATAATAATGGCTCAAAATTTTATCCCTATCAGGACGTGCGTAGTCTGCAAAAAGCGCTTTGAACAGCAAATTTTGCGTAGATACAGACTGATAAATTCTTCGCTATTTTTCGGAAACGGAAACGGACGCAGCTTTTATCTTTGCGAGGAATGTCTAAAAAAAGACGAGAAAATTTTAAGAAAATCGCTCGGAAGAGTCGCAGGCAGCTTTATAGCGACGCTACAAAACGGGCAAAATTTAAAGGAGATACTCTTAAATGGGGACTGTTCGAATTTCAGAGATAGCAAATGAGCTCGGCTACAATAGCAAAGAGGTTTTAGAAAAGGCTATTGAGCTTGGGCTAAAGGTCAAAACGCACTCAAGCGGCGTTAGTCCTGAAGAAGCGGCGGCGCTATACACCTACATCCAAACTGGCGAGATCCCCGAAGCTCTCAAGAAAAAACCCGAAAAGAAAAAACCGACCGTAAAAAAAGCGGAAGCTAAAGCGGGCAAAGAGGAAAAAGAAAGCAAGCCAAAAGAGGCTAAAAAACCAACCGCCGCAAAAGAAGAAAAGCCTTTGCCAAAAGAAAAAGTAGAAACAAAAAACGACGAGAAATCTGAAAAAGAGCAAAAAACAGTCATTCAAAAACCGGCCGAAAAAGCGCCGGAGCCAAAAATCCAAGCAGCTCCCAAAGAGGAGCCAGAAGCCCAGCCTGCCGCCAGCGAGCCCGTTCAGCCAAAAGAAAGCCTAGCCGACGTTAGCCTACAAAAAAGGCGCGGCCTAGTCATCGTAAAAAAGAAAAAAGACGAGCAGCCAGCACCTAGAGCAAGCGAGAGAAGAGAGTCTGCGCCGGCGCTAAATTTGGAAAATATGTTTAAATTTAGCGACGAAAAGATCGAGCGCAAAAAGAAAAAAGAGAAAAAGCCAGTCATCGCAGCTAAAAAAGACGGCGCTACAAAGATGGATCTACTCGGCGACCGCGACATGGCCGACATCGTGATAGACGATGAGGATGTGGTTATATTGCCTGATTTTTCCGTACGAACGCAAACTCCGGAGCCTCAAAAAACAAGACAGCCTGCAAATACCAGCTACAAACCGGTACTAAATACATCGGTAAGTTCATTTCTAGAGCAAGGTACTGCGCGTAGGCCTCGCAAAAAACATAAAAAATCGCAACGAGCCGACCATAACGGCGAATCGGTAACCTACGTTGAGATACCAAAAGAGATCCGTCTTTACGAATTTGCCGACAAGATCAACAAGCAACCGAGCGAAATCATCGGCAAGCTCTTTATGCTAGGCATGATGACGACCAAAAACGACTTCCTAGACGAGGATGCGATAGAGATTTTAGCAGATGAATTCGGCATCGAGGTAAATATCGTCGATACGCAAGAAGCGTTTGACTACGTTAAAGCCTACGACGAAGAAGAGGAGCAACTAGACGATGCAAATTTGACCGTCCGAGCTCCTGTTATAACCATCATGGGTCACGTCGATCACGGTAAAACCTCGCTACTAGACTACATCAGAAACTCGCGCGTGGCAGCGGGCGAAGCGGGCGGCATCACGCAACACGTGGGCGCCTACATGGTAAATAAAAACGGCAAAAATATTACCTTCATCGACACTCCGGGCCACGAAGCGTTCACGGCTATGCGCGCTAGAGGAGCCAAGATCACCGATATCGTCATCATCGTGGTCGCAGCCGACGACGGCGTGAAACCGCAAACCAAAGAGGCCGTAAGCCACGCAAAAGCCGCTGGCGTGCCGATCATAATCGCGATAAACAAGATGGATAAAGAGGCTGCAAACCCAGACAAAGTAAAAAGCGAGCTAGCCGAGCTAGATATCTTATCCACTGACTGGGGCGGCACATACGAGTTCGTTCCGATCTCTGCAAAGATGGGTACGGGCATAGACGATCTGCTTGAGATCGTACTCTTGCAGGCTGAAATTTTAGAACTAAAGGCAAACGCAAAGGCAAATGCCAAAGCAGCCATAATAGAAAGCTCGCAGCAAAAAGGGCGCGGTCCGGTAGCTACGGTTATCGTAGAAAACGGTACCCTAAGAGTCGGCGATATCGTGGTTGCAGGCGTCGCATACGGCAAGATAAGAACGATAACCGACGATCAAGGCAAAATTTTAAAAGAGATAAAACCGGGCGAATGCGGCGTGATAATGGGACTTAGCGAAATTCCTGAAGCCGGCGAAACGCTAATAAGCGTCAAAACCGACAAAGAAGCCCGCGAATACGCACAGAAAAAGGCCGAATATTTGCGCCAAAAAGAGCTCAGTAAGACAACGAAAGTAAGCCTAGAGGAGCTTAGCGAGAAGATCGCCGAGGGCGAGCTAAAATCGCTCCCTGTCATCGTAAAAGCCGACGTGGGCGGCTCGCTAGAAGCCATCAAGGCAAGCCTAGAAAAGCTTCGCAACGACGAGATAAAAGTAAATATCATCCACTCAGGCGTGGGCGGCATCACCCAAAGCGACGTGGAGCTAGCCAGAGCGAGCGAAAACTCGGTGATTTTGGGCTTTAACATAAGACCGACGGGCGAAGTAAAAGAAAAAGCCAAAGAAAGCGGCGTCGAGATCAAAACCTACAACGTCATCTATAACCTACTTGACGACGTAAAGGCGATCCTAAGCGGCCTAATGTCGCCTGTCATCCACGAGGAGCAGCTCGGACAAGCCCAAGTACGCCAGGTCATCAACGTCCCTAAAGTGGGCGCAATAGCAGGCTGCATGGTAACCGAGGGCACGATAAACCGCGGCGCAAAAATCCGCCTAATCAGAAACGGCGTAGTCGTACACGAGGGCACCGTAAGCTCGCTAAAACGCTTCAAAGACGACGTGCGAGAGGTTGCTCGCGGCTTTGAGTGCGGCGTGGGTATCGACGGCTACAACGACATCAGAGAGGGCGACTACATCGAGAGCTTTAAAGAAGTAGAGGAGCAAGCTAGCCTATGAACCCCTCGGAGATAAAGCGCCTGCGCACGCAAAGCGTACTAAAAGAGCTACTACCTGAGGCTCTATCTACGCTTGAGGATGAGCTTTTACGCGGAATTTGCGTAACCGACGTCGAGTGTAAAAAAGGCAGGTACGACGCGTTTATTTATCTAGATAAAATGATGTTTGACGAGCGCGAGCAGGCCTATATACTAGACCGCCTAAAGCGCGTATCAAAGTACCTGCAAAATCACTGCATGGCAGCTGAAGGCTGGTATAGGGCGCCGAATTTTCACTTCAAATTCGACGATAGGCTCGAATACCAAAACCACATGGACGATTTGTTTGAAAAAATCTCAGAGGATCTAAATAAAAATGCAAAATCTTGAAAATTTGATCTCGCAGTGCGGCGTACAGCTCTATGACGTCGAGGTCGCAAACGAAAACGGCAGAGCGATTTATAGGATCTACATCGCAAAACTGGGCGGCGTAAATTTGGACGACTGCGAAAAGGTTTCGCGCTTACTCTCGCCGATATTTGACGTCGAGCCGCCCCTTAGCGGTGACTACGTGCTAGAGGTTAGCTCGCCCGGACTTGAGCGAAAGCTAGAAAAATCGAGCCATTTTATCTCGAGTATCGGCGAACTAGCTAAAATCTCAGCCGAAGTAGACGGCGAAAACAAAAAACTAAAAGGCAAAATTTTATCCGCCGACGATGAAGAAATATCGTTTGAAAGCGAAGGTCAAATTTTAAAAATAAAAATCGCAAACATAAAAAAGGCGAAAACCTATATCGAGTGGTAAGCTGCAAATTTAAAGGCTCAAATTTATTGAGTTAAATTTTACAAATTTGAGCTCTTTAAATTTATATCGCAAAGTTAAAACGCACCGCAGTAAAATCTCTTAAATTTAACCCTTCAAATTTTAAAACCAACTCCGCGTAAATTTAAAATTTCCACGGAAAACAAAAAAATAATAGCGCAAATTTACGCGATTCTACCCGCCTACTCCCGAAAGCGCGTAGCGTAAATTTAATACCCGACTAGCAAAACATAAGCTAACTTTGGCTATAATCCCTAAATTTTTTAAAAAGTAGGAACCATGAGCTTTTTAGATATTTTTTCCAAAACGAGAAAGCAACAATCCGCTCCTAGCGAGGCTCCGGCGCACTGGGTCAAATGCGACAGCTGTCACTCGCTGATGTATTACAAAGAGGTCGAGGCAAATTTTAACGTCTGTCCAAAGTGCGGTTTTCACATGAGATTAGCTGCCGATAAGAGGATAGCGATGATCTGCGACGAAGGTAGCTTCGTCGAGCTTGACATCAAGCTAAAGCCCGTCGATCCGATCAAATTCGTCGATAAAAAATCCTATAAAAAACGCATAAGCGAAAACGAGGAAAAAACGGGCAGAAGCTCGGCCGTGATCTGCGGCGAGGCCAAGATCGACGGTATGAACGTACAGCTGGCGGTTTTTGATTTTAGCTTTATGGGCGGCTCTTTAGGCTCGGTCGAGGGCGAAAAGATCGTGCGCGCCGTAAAAAGATCGCTCGATAAAAAGCAGCCTCTCATCATCGTTTCGGCTTCGGGCGGAGCGAGGATGCAGGAGAGTACGTTTTCGCTAATGCAGATGTCAAAGACCTCCGCCGCGCTAAAGCTGCTTGACGAGGCTAAGGTGCCCTATATATCGGTCTTAACCGATCCTACGATGGGCGGCGTGAGCGCGTCTTTTGCGTGGCTAGGCGACGTCATCATCGCAGAGCCCGGCGCTCTCATAGGATTTGCCGGACAGCGCGTTATCAAGCAAACCATCGGAGCCGATTTGCCCGAAGGCTTTCAAAGATCGGAGTTTTTGCTAGAGCACGGCCTAATAGACGCCATAGTCGAGCGCAAAGAGCATAAGCAATTTTTAAGCGATATGATAAGGCTGCTCTCAAACAACCCGGCCTACGCCGCTAAGCAGCCGAGCGCTCAAAATTTGGACGACGAGGAATAAATTTGGAAATTTCCGTGTTTTGCATCCAAAAGTCAAAACGTGAAAATTTTGAAAACGAGATCAAAGAGTACGCGAAGATGTCGTCAAAATTCGCCAAAATTTCAGATGTCGTTATATTTAACGACAAGATCGCAAAAGCCCAAAGCAAGGGGCGAGACGAAGCGCTAAAAGCTTACGACGAGGTTTATGAGCCAAATTTAAACGGCTTTTGCGTGGCGCTTGACGAAGCGGGCCGCGAATTTAACAGCGAGGAGTTTGCCAAACTCATCTCGGACAAGGCTCAAATTTCGTTTTTTATCGGCGGAGCTTACGGGCTGAGCCAAAATTTTAAACAAAAAACGGACGCAGTCGTCAGCCTAAGCCGCATGACGATGGCGCACAAGATAGCAAAGCTTATGCTTCACGAGCAGATTTTCAGAGCTCTTTGCATAAACGCGAACCACCCATATCACAAATAAAGGAAAAAAATGCGCAAAAGCGACCTGGAGCAGTTTAAGGCACTTTTACTGGAGCGAAAAGCACAGATAACTAAAAACATTTTAGACTCGTCAAACGAGATGGCAGGACTACGCCAAAGCGGCGTCAGCGACGAGTTTGATATCGCCTCCGTAAACGCCGATCAGCTCATCGAGCAATCAATCAGCGCTCAACAAAGACAAGAACTAGCCGAGATCGACGTCTCGCTGCGAAAGATCGCCGACAAAACCTACGGCATCTGCGAGATGTGCGAGGAAGATATCGGACTGGCGCGTTTGCGCGTCAAACCGCACGCAAAATACTGCATCACCTGCCGTGAAATAGTGGAAAAAACCGCAAAATAGGGGTACGCCATGCAAATCAAACGTTTTATAGTCTACGCCGTGCTTTACCTGGTCGTAGTCGGCGCGATCGTTTATCTTTTCAACGACGGCTCTTACGAGCTTCATCTTAAATTTGCCATTTTCGGTAGCGACGTCGAGTATGCGTTAAGTTTACCCGTCGCCGTCTGGATGATATTGCCGCCTGCGATTTTGACGATATTTTGCGTGCTTCACATGGCTTATCACGGGTTTAAATTTTACGCATTTAAACGCAAAATTTCACACGATGAGAAATTTTACAGAGAGCTCGGTAAGGAAATTTTGCTAGGCCTTGATACGAACAAAGACTTTAAAACGAACTTTTATAAAATCCCGTCCCAGATAGCCAGAGTCCTCTCGCCGTGGGATAGGTACAAGGACGCAAATATCGAGGGCGAAGAGCTACAAAACGCCCTAGACACGGTGCGTACGGTCAAAAACGGCGAAGTCGCCGACCTAAAGAAATTTAAGCTACCCAAGGACAATCCGCTCTTTATCAAAAACGAGCTAAACAAAATAGCAAATTTGGACGGATACTATCTGGAAACGCTTAAAAAACCTATGGGTGATCAGGGCGAAATAGTCCGCGAAGCAAGGCAAAAGCTAATAAATTTAGGCTCGCTCGCCGATATCAAAAAATTTGCTCCAGATCTGGACGAAAAAGAGATCATGACTCTTATTGCCCGCTTTGCCAAAGACGAGATAAATTTGAGCAACGACGAGATTTTAGAGCTGTTAAATTCAGACAAAATTTCAAAAGATAGCTTTAGTATCAGCGCCGCGACGCTAAAAAGCAAAATCGCTCCGGACGCTATCATCGGCATATTCGAGCGCCTCAAAAACGAACGCCAAGAGGCGCAAGAGGCATACGTTTATCTGCTGTTTGAGTTTGAGATGCTCGAGCGCGCACAAGAAGTTTTGGCAGGCCTTGAAGCCGGCGAATATCAAAATTTCCGCACCCTGCTCTACCTCAGACAAAACGGCAAAAACGTCCCGACCGATCTATTTTTCAAGCACGCGCATTGCTGATAGATTTTTCAAAAAAGCCGCTTTTTCTAGCTCCGCTCGCGGGCTTTTCGGATCTGCCGCTTAGAAGCGTGGTTAAGCAGTTTGGTTGCGACGTGACCGTAAGCGAGATGATTAGCGCAAACGCCCTAGTTTACGAGGGTAGTAAAACGCTTGAGATGCTCAAAAAATCGCCGCTTGAAACGCCATATATCGTGCAGATCGCAGGCAGCGACGCGGATATAGTAAAAAAAGCGGTAGAAATTTTAAACGATATCGACGGTATCGACGGTATCGATCTAAACTGCGGCTGCCCTGTGCCAAAAGTCGTCAAACAGTCCGCGGGCTCGGCACTGCTAAAAGATATCTCGAATCTAAAACGAATCGTAGAAACCATCAAAAAAATCTCAAACAAGCAAATGACTAGCGTCAAACTGCGCCTAGGTTTTGATGAAAAAATCCCTGAAATTTTAGCCCTCGCCGCGCAGGACGCCGGAGCCGACTACATCGCATTTCACGGACGCACGAGAGCTGGCGGATACACGGCAGCGGTCGACTACGCCGCGATCGGCCGAGCTAAAGAGGCGGTAAATATCCCTGTCATCGCAAACGGCGACATCTCGCCGGAAAACGCGAGCCAGGCGCTAAATTTAACCAACGCCGACGCGCTAATGATAGGACGCGCTTGCATCGGCATGCCGTGGGTTTTCCACGAGATAAAAACGGGCGGCAGTATTGACGCGGCGACGAAAAAGGCGATCATTTTGGCGCATTTTGATGCGATGATCGAGCACTACGGCGAGCACGGAGCGGCGATATTTCGCAAGCACCTACACCGCTACTCCAAAGGCATAGACGGCGCAAGCGCCTTTCGCGACGAGATAAATCACATCGCCGAGCCTGAGATCCTGCGCCAAAAAATCCAAACCTTTTTCTAACCATGCAAGGTTACATCCTGCACACGCAAAAGGTGCGCGACGAGGACCTGCTAGTCTACATCCTAACGCCCTCGCTACTAGTTAAATCCTACCGCTTCTACGGCGCGCGCCACTCAAACGTCCTGCAAGGCTACAAGATCGACTTTGAGCTCGAAGGCGGCGAAAACTTCCTCCCGCACCTGCGCAGCGTCCTGCACCTAGGCTACCGCTGGCTACTCTCGCGCGAGCGGCTACTCGTATGGCAGCAGTTTATGCGCCTACTCTACGCGCACCTGCGAGACGTCGAGCAGATAGACGAGGTGTATTTTCGCGAGCTTGAGCTTTGCGCCTCGCGCTTTGACAGGGGCGCTCCCAAACGCCTACTCATCGAGAGCTACGTGCGCATTTTAGAGGCCGAGGGCAGGCTACACGATGAGCTTTTTTGCTTTATCTGCGACGAACCCGTAGAGGATAGCGTTGCGCTAGCCAGGAGCTTTTTACCCGCCCACGAGCACTGCGCCGCGCAAAAGGGCTTTAGTGTAGAAAAGATAAAAATGCTCTTTAGCGAACGCTCTACGCTACTGCTTGACGATGACGAGATAGACGCGCTATACTCCATTTTGCTTCAGGGGCTTTGATCAAATTTGGCGTTTCAAATTTGACTTGCCAGAGTTTGCTTTCAAATTTAACCCGCTCAAATTTAATGCGGGCGGATCTCGCCGTGCCCTGCTCCCGATATCCAAATTTATCAGCTCAAATTTCATCAAATTTACCGCCTCTTTACCGGCTTTTAGTTAAAATTTTGCAAATTTGACTTAAGGGATAAATTTGAAGAAATTTGCACTCGGCTTTGCCGCTCTTTTCCTTGTCGTTTTCGTAAATTTTATTTACGAAAAGCTATCTCGCCCTACGCATTTTACCGTCACGCCGGACACCAAGATAGACTCAAACTCTGAGCTAGCCAAATACGTAACGCAAGAGGAAGTGGACGATTTTGGTTTTAGATACTGGGATATAGACGAATACGAGGAGCACAACGCCACCCTTAACGCTTTAAGAAATTTGCTGAGGCTAAAAGATACGGATAAAATTTTAAATTTTATAACAAGAAACGGGCTTAGCGCCGACATAAAGATGAAGGCAAACACTACTCCGCTGATGTACGCTAGCTTTTACGACGACGAAGCCACGGCAAAAAGGTTGATAGATATGGGCGCAAACGCTCATGCGAAAGACAACTACAAGCTCTCGCCCCTAGCCTACGCTATAGAAAACAACTCTACAAAGACCGTTAAGCTCTTGCTTGATAGCGGGGTTAAATTTAGCAATAAAGAAAAAATTCAAAGATATTTAAAAGCGCCCCAAAACGATAGGATAAAAAGCTTGACTATCGACGGAGATAATATATTTGTAGAGTACGAAGCAAAATACGGTCAGAAAAACGAAGGCTCAAAAGGCTGGATATTGCCTTTTGATTATATTGCCTTTGGCAACTTTACCGAGATGCTACAAATACTATTTAGTATGGGGTATTTTGACGAGAACGGCAACTATTTTAAAGATATGGAATATATGCCAAACTACGAACCTATGCTAAATTTGCTACTAGACAATAACGTTTCGGGGCAGCCTACTAGCGAGGAGCTGAAAGAGGCGTATAAAAAGTGCCATGATACTTATATATGGTATAAAATAAGATGGATAGACGGAGAAAATATAAACAAAAAAAGGCCGTTTTATGTAGATATGCCAATAAAAAATTTAGAAAAATATTGCACCGAGCCTGATGGAACCTTTCAAGACGTACGAACATTTATGTCGTGGGCAAACGAGCAAAAAAGATGGATGCAATAATACGCATAGGAGATACGGATAAGGTGATCCATATCGACGCCAATATAAGTAGTCAAGACAAAGAAAAGCTAATATCAAATAAACTAATCCAAAAACGAAGGAGCAAAAATGCCGCAGAGCGACGATAACGTATCCTCTTATGCGCAGTAGGAGCAAGGGGATAGCCGACCGGCAAAAGTCAAATTTGACCGAAAGAGCGGTCAAATTTAAGCTAAATTTGACGAGTACTCACTCCTCGTCGGTCAAATTTTGCGCCCCGGCGGCGAAAAACGTATCGCTGTGGATGTTTTCAAAAGCAGCCTTTAGCGAGACGAAAAGCTTTGGATTTTGCTTTTCTAAATTTGCCAAAAGCTCCTTAGTTTCGGCTCTAGCGTGAGGCATCTTGATATCAAATCGCATCGCCGGACACGCCTCGTCGCCGATAACCGTAAGCCCGTTTCGCACGGCGTTTTCGCGTAGCTGTCTTTCGCGCACGAATATAAACGGCCTGATAACCTCGATCCCGTTTGCCGCGATATATTTGGGAGCAAGCGTTCGTAGCGCGCCGTTATAAGTAAAATTCATAAAAAAGCTCTCAACCGCGTCGTCGAGGTGGTGGGCGATAGCGAGCTTGTTAAAACCGTGCTCGATCGCGTAGGTGTAGAGATAGCCGCGCCTCATACGCGAGAAAAAACTACAAAAGCTGGAGTTTTTGCGGATCTTGTCCTTGGATATCTCAAAGATCGAGCTATCGATCACGTCGTGCTCGATGCTGTGCTCGGCGCAGTGGCGCGTGAGATAGGCGTAGTCCTCGCCCATGCCGTAGCTTAGCGTCACGGCCTTAAACTCAAATTTTTCGGGCGTGACGTTTTGCATGTGTTTTAGCACGTGTGCGAGCGCGAGACTGTCCTTGCCGCCACTAAGACCGAGCAAAATTTTATCCCCGCCGCGCACCATGCGGTATCTGGCGTTAGTTTGCCCGACCTGGCGCAGCAGCCGCTTGCTAAGCTCTATCATAGCCGCTCGATCATCGCGAGCATGAACTGCGCGCTGACGTTTGCCGAGTCTTGTAAAAATTTATCGAAGTCAACCTCCGCGCTCCCGCCCGCCTCGTCGCTGATGGCGCGAAGCACGAAAAACGGTACGCCTAGACTCTCGCAAACTAGCGCCACGCTAGCGCCCTCCATCTCGGCCGCATCGGCTTTGAAGGTCGCTTTTAGCCACTCTTTTTTCGCATTATCGCAGATAAACTGATCGCCCGTGGCTATGACGCCACCTTTTAGCTCGATGCCTTTTTCGGCAGCGACGCTAGAGGCTAACGCATTTAGAGCGTCGTCGCTTTTGATAAAGATACTGGTCTCGGGCACGTAGCCGTGCGGGTGTCCAAACGCCGTAATATCGACGTCGTGCTGCACGAGACTAGTAGCATAGAGCATATCGCCGATTTTTAAATTTGGATTTAGCGCGCCTGCGACGCCGGTAAAAAGCAGTTTCTTGGCACCGAATTTTTCGATCATCGCGCTTGCGGCCAGGGCGGCGTTTACTTTGCCGATCTTAGAGTAGGCGATCACAAGCTCTTTGCCGCCGAAATTTGCGAGGTAAAATACGTTATTTGCGTGCTTAACCTCTTTGTAGTCTTTGATACGCTCGAGCAGAGGGGCGACCTCCTCGCGCATCGCGCCTAAGATCGCTATCATTTAAGCTCCTTTAAAAGCTCTTCAAGACTGCTAAGATCGGTGACGCTAAAGGTCGGCTTTTCGGTGATTTTTTTGTTGATGCCTTTTAGCACGCTACCGCCGAACTCCACAAAAATATCAACCTCGTTTTCGATGCTTTTGATGCTTTGTTTGTATAAAACGGGGCTAACGAGCTGGGCTTTTAGCAAATTTAGCGCTTCGTCTTTCGTGCCGTAAGCCTTCGCCGACGCGTTTGAAACGACTGGGGCAAATTTGGCGGCTAATGCCGGCTCTAGCTGTGCCGTTAGTTTCTCGCTTGCGTTTTTCAAAAGCGGGCAGTGGCTAATGACGGACATATTTAGAGGCAGCACGCGCTTAGCGCCCGCTTCTTTAAACGCTGACTCAAATTTGGCGATGTCGTCTTTTAGACCCGCGATCACGATCTGACCGTCACAATTGTAGTTCGCGGCGTAAATTTGATGGCCGTCCGCCTGAGCGTTTTTGCAAATTTGCTCGACCGTCTCATCGCTAAGCCCCAAAACAACGCTCATCGTTACGTCTTTGCCTGCGCAGTCCTCTTGCATAAATTTACCGCGTAAATTTACGATCCTAAGCGCACCCGTAAAATCAAATGCGCCGCTAACCGCAAGCGCGCTAAACTCGCCCAAAGAGTGCCCGAGCGCAAATTCCGGCTTGAAATTTACGCTTTGCTTTAGCGCTAGATAGCACATAAGCGAGTTTAAAACGATGGCAGGCTGAGTAAATTCGCTCCTGTTTATAAGGTCGTTTTCGTTGAAAAGTAGATTTGAAAAGTCGATTTTTAGGCTATCGCTTGCATTTTGTAAAAGCTCGACGGCCGGACGGAAATTTTCGTAAATTTCCTTACCCATACCGATGCTTTGCGAGCCTTGTCCCGGGAATATAAACGCCGCTCTCATCTAGATACTCTTAGTGGCAACCGCATCCGCCGTCATCGTGATGATGACCGTGTCCAGCGCAGCAGCCGCCCTCTTTGTGCTCATGATGGCCGTGGCCTCCGCAGCAACCGCCCTCGCCGTGGTGATGGTCGTGATCGTGTCCGCCGCATCCGCATGTATGTGCGCCGCCTACCATACCCGTAGCTATCTCGTCCTCTGTAGCGTCGCGTTTGTCGAAAATTTGAACCTTAAACTCCAAATCTTTGCCTGCGTAAGGGTGGTTAAAATCAACCGTTACGTCGTCCTCGCCGATAGATTTTACTATCACGCGTACGCTCTCGCCGTGCTCGCCTTGACCAAAAAGCTCCATACCTTCTTTTAGCTCGATACCTGCAAATTGCTCTTTAGGCAGCATCTGAACGGCACTAGAGTCGTACTCTCCGCAAGCCTGTGTAGCCGGGATAACGATAACCTTTGTTTCGCCCTTTTCTAGTTTAGTAACCTCTTCTTCTAGTTTCTCGATGATATGCCCACGGCCTGTTAAAAAGGAAATTTCCTGCCCTACTTGCATATTGGACTCTAAAATTTCGCCCGTTTTTGCGTCTTTTAGCTCATAAAACATAGCTATAACTTGTTCTTTCACGTTCTTCTCCTATTTATGAAAATAACGTGATTATATCGTTAAATTTATTAAAGAATGTTTTAGTTTCGAGTAGGTGCAGCTTTGGCTTCTTTGCTGTCCGGATAGCCTAGTTTTAGCGCTTTGTAAAATTTATTCGCACTTGCCGTGTCTTTTATCTTATCAAAGCTGATAGCTGTGTGGTAAAGAAGCTTTGGCGTATACTCAGCCTTGTCGTAGAGCTGGATACTTTGCTGGTAGTATTTTATGGCGTTGTTGTAAGCCTTTTGCTGATACGCTATCTCGCCGAGATAAAAATTCGCCATTGCAGGCTTATGATCTTTACTTAAAAGATATTCGTATCTAGCTTTTGCATCGTCGAGCTTACCTGCGTCAAATAGCTTTTTAGCTTCGCTTGCTACGTCTTGATTTTTTTGCTTGGTAAAATCAGTCTTCGGAGCTTGCGACTCAGCAGCGGTTGGACTGCTAGCTACCGGTTTGTCTTCATCGTTTTTTTTTGTGGCGGCAGGTGCGGCGTTGCTCTTATCTATCAAAGCGCCCATATCTTTAAGGGCTTTGGTGATTTTTGCGTTGTTGGTCTCTTGTATTTTTCGGCTTTCTTCTACGTATTTTTTAAGCTCGTCAAAATCGCTTTTTGCGGTAGAATTTCCGTCATTTCCTTCGATATCGTTTAGTCTTTTTTCTATCCTAGACATTCTTGAGTTTAGTCCGTCTAGTACGCTCTGCAAGCCTTCTAAGCGCTCTTGCATAGCATTTAAATTTGACTCAACGTCGCCCATATTTCTACTTAAATTTTCTACGTTTTGCTTGTTTTTTAGAAAAGTTTTTTCGTTATCGGTCAAACCGTAGGGACTCGAGCTATCTAAATTTCCAGCATCAAATACCGAAATTTCATTGGAAGCGGAATAAGAGAGAGTGGCTCCTATAAAAAGAGCCACGAAAGTTTTTAAATTCGTCATAAAATTAATTATGGAAGAACTTTAAATTCAGCACGTCTATTTTGAGCGTCGCAAGCTTTTGTTTTGTCTGTGCAAACAGGATTGCTTTCACCATAGCTTACAACTGTGATTCTATCAGCAGCAACACCTTGTTTTACAAGAGCGTCTTTAGCAGCTTTTGCTCTTTTTAGACCAAGTGCATAGTTATACTCATCTGTACCCCACTCGTCGCAGTTACCCTCTACTTTTACAGAAAGAGCTTGAGCCTCTGATTGATTAAATAGACCTGCGTTTGTGTTGATAGCAGACTGCATGTCGCCTTTGATGTTAAATTTGTCAAAGTCAAAGTATACAGTTTGAACTTGACCTTCGATGCTTGAAATTAATTGTTGCAATCTCTCGCTATCGCTCATCATGTTATCGCTTGAGTTCATACCACCCATATTTTGATTGGCATCAGCACTCATATCAACTTCAGGGTTTTTAGAGCTACAACCGCTCAACAATAAAGCCGCAATAGCAGCAGAAGCTAAAACTACTTTTTTCATTTTCATCCTTTTCTAGAAATTTGAAGTGATTATATCATAAAAATTACTAAACATTACCAATCAATCGACTGAATTTTGCCGATTTTTAACGGAAATTGGAAACTTTTGTTTTCATTTACGCGAATTATACCAAGAGAACTCTGTCCTCCAAGCTCTTTTATAAACACTACGCTTTGCCCGTCGCTAGAAAATCTAGGGTATAAATTTTTACCGCTTGCAGTGAGCTGTCTGATGTAATCAGTCTGCGTAGAGATCATGTAAATGTTAAAATCTTTCGTTCCAAAGCTACTCTTGCCGTCTTCTCTACTAGAATAAACTATATAGTTTTGGTAGGTGCTGACGGAGTTGTTGTTTTTGCCATGATAGACCAACTGCTCAAAACCGCTTCCATCTACGTTTTGCGCGAAAACGTTAGGATAGCCGAGTCTATCGGAAACGAAAACTACGCGTCTATCGCCATCGACGAAGTTGCCGTTGACGTCTATGCCGCTATAGTTGGTTACCTGAGATAGCCTTTTTGAATTTAGGTCGTATATATAGATATCAGGCTGATCTTGAGGAGCCATAGTTAGCAAAATTTTATCTCCACTTTGGCTAACGTCGGAGGCTATAAGCATACCGCCCTTGCTATCTAAAATTTTAGTTTTTTGGCCGCTTGCAACGTCGTATCTATAAAGAACTAAATTTTTGCCGCTGTAATCAGAGTAGTAAAACGCTCTCTGGTCAGCCCCTATCCATTTAGGAAATATATTCAAACCGCCGCGTACAAGTACTTTTTGGTAGGTCAAAGTATAGTCGGCTATGACGATCTCGCTTTGTTTTGAACCCGTTCCTTTTGCAAAGATGATAAATTTCTCCATCCAGTTTACAGGCGGCATTTTTAGCTCGTTGATAAGCTCAACTATCGCTTTGTGTGCGATAAACGGATACTTTGCTCCGTCGTTCATATTATAAATTTTCTCATACTGAGTAGTGGCTGTTTTTGCATTTATAAGCTTAACCCTGAGGGTTAGAGGCGAGTTTGCAGAGCCCTCAAGCGCATATCTAAATATAAGCTGTGCACCCTTTTCGCTCATCATGTTCGTATTTGAGTCGCCTTCATAGCTACTGGCAATATACTCGTCCACGACCTCAAAATCAGAGCTAACCTTTAGGTCGCCTAACATGATTTTATGAAATTTGCTTTTAAAAGCCTGATCGCCTACGGCCGTTGTAGCGTCTTGAAGCACGATTTTTGGTAGGGCTAAGCCTTTGTTGACGACCGAAATGGTTGCATCAACGGCAAAAAGCCAACTGGCAAAAGCAAGAAAAAGTAAAATTTTCTTCATTTTTCCTCCGTTATTCTAGTTTATCTTCTAGTTTGGTTCCGAGCCTAACAGCTCTGCCTATCTGGGTAGGCGGCGGAAATTTCTCAAAAGTCATACTTTGCAAGAAATCCCTAACTTTGTCGTTAAATTCGCTATTATACGATAACTTTTTTATATCGTAACTAAACGATCCGTCAACATCGATTACTATCTCGACTTCTGCTTCATCGCTAGAGTCGGCCTTATAGGCACTCCATTTGCTCTGCAAAATTCTGCTGATCGTGCCGAAATATTCGTTGTATTCGCCCGTCATTTGCGACTTTGGAGTTTTAGCAACCTGATCCAAAGTAAGCGAATTTATCACGTCGCTAGCTTTTTTTTGCTGGATCGTTATCTGGACTTTTTCCGGTTTTTTACGACTTTGTTCTTTTGGTTGCTCTTTTTTCTTGGTGACCTTATCTTCTTTTAGCTTAGAGGTATCGATACTGCCGAATAAATCCTTTAAATTTGGCTCTTCAACCTTTTTTTCTTCAGGCTCTGGCGGTGCGGGATCTGGTTCAGGCGGCTTGTTTGTGGTGTCTGGCTTTGACTCTTCTTTTTTAACCTCTTCCTCTTTTTTTACAGGCTGGGGTTTTTCTTCTTTTACAACCTCTTTTTTAGGCTCAGGCGCTTTTACGGTGATGTCGGGCTCGCGCTCAACTATCATGATATCCATAAAAGCATCTTTAGTATCGGTGTATTTTTTCGGCTCTTCCTTAAAATAGGTAAGCTTAATAAAAATACCGCTTATGATACAAAGATAAAGAAAAGCCGATAATAGGAAATAGCCGGAGGTGTTAAATTTGAGATCAAATTTATCCATTAGTCTGAAGCGCCACCTTTGTAAAGCCTGCGTTTTTTACGCTCTTTAGAACAAACATCACATCGTCGTATATGAGGCTTTTGTCAGCCTTGATATAAACCGGCGAGTTTTTATCGTATTTTGCTCCGATAAGTACGATATTATCGGGAAGCTCACGCAGATCCATGGTGTTTTGGTCGATCCTAACCTTTTTTGTAGCATCAACGATAACGGTCAAATCTTTTCTTTGAGCCGAGGATGTTTTGGTTTTTGAGCCGTCCGGTAGTAAAATTTGCTCCTCGTAAACGATAGTAGGCGTCGTAACCATAAGAATCGCTAGCAAAACAAGCATGATGTCCACGAGCGGAGTTATGTTTAGCTCCGGAGTTTCGTCAAGATTTATCATTGATCTTCTTTAAGCGTTACGAGGATGTCGACTTCACGCCTGATGACGCCCATGAGCTCATAGGCTTTTCGTTTGATAAGTAAGCTAAAGGTATAAGCTGGAATCGCCACGAATATACCCGCTCCTGTAGCCACAAGAGCCTCGCTGATAGCTGGGGCGATAACACCTAGCGACGCATTTCCTCCGCCTTGACCAAGCTGAGAAAATGTCTCCAAGATGGAAACAACCGTACCAAAAAGTCCGATAAAAGGCGAAGTGGAAGCAATAATGCTAAGCCAAGTAATGCCGCTAGTCGCGTTTCTCTCTGAGATACTAACGGCGACCGAAAGCTTTTCTTTAGATACGGAGCCGCTTACGAATCTTTTTAAAACGGAGTCGTTTAGAGTATGCTTAGAGCCGCCCATTAATAGCGACTCAAGCGCATTTTGCTCTTTTTTTTGCCATGAGGTAAGCCCCGCCATACGGGATAAAAGTATGGTAAGGCTTATTATAAAATAAAAAGAGAGCCAACTAAGTACGAATATAGTAATAAAACTACTTCTTGATAAGTAGTTCAAAAAAATATCAAGCCCAGCCACTATCTTGTCCGAGCCATGCTATCTAGTTTTGCTACGGCAGCAGCCATAGCGTTGTTCTCGCTGCTCATGCTAGCGATCAAATCCTTTGCTTTTTGCAATGAATTTGCTATCTCGCTCTCGGAATTTCCAGACACGTGAACGGCGCCGTCGGCAAGGATCGTGGCCTTACCTTCGTTTATCTCGGCATATCCCCAGTTTATCGCGACGGCATCATGGCTTTTATCTTCGCTCTCGATGTCTATAACACCGGCTTTCAAAAGCGAAATAAGCGAGGCGTGTCCGGGCAAAACCCCGAACTCACCCTCACTGCCCGGCAAAACTACGCTTTTGATATCGTTTGAAAACACTAAACCCTCAGGCGTAACGATTTCTAAATGTAATTTATTCATTACTTTTTCCTTTAAATTTAGGCTTTAAGTTTTTCAGCTTTTGCTATCGCCTCGTCGATGTTTCCTACCATATAAAATGCGTTTTCCGGCAAATCATCATATTTGCCTTCCAAAATTCCCTTAAAGCCAGCAATATTCTCCTCAAGACTTACGTACTTACCAGGACTTCCCGTAAATACCTCGGCAACGAAGAACGGCTGAGATAAAAATCTCTCAATCTTTCTAGCGCGGTCAACCGTGACCTTATCTTCTTCGCTAAGCTCGTCCATACCAAGGATAGCGATGATGTCTTGAAGATCTTTATATTTTTGTAAGACCGCCTGCACGCCGCGAGCAACTTTATAGTGCTCACCGCCTAAAATTTGAGGATCGAGCATTCTTGATGTCGAATCAAGCGGGTCAACCGCAGGATAAATTCCCTTTTCTGCAATAGCTCTGTTTAGAACGGTAGTCGCGTCAAGGTGCGCGAAAACGGTTGCAGGAGCCGGGTCGGTAAGGTCGTCCGCAGGAACATAAACAGCCTGAACCGAAGTAATTGATCCCTTTTTGGTCGATGTAATTCTCTCTTGGAATTTACCCATTTCGCTTGCCAAAGTCGGCTGATAACCAACGGCTGACGGAATACGCCCAAGAAGTGCCGACATCTCTGCACCAGACTGAGAGAAACGGAAGATGTTATCAATAAACATCAAAACGTCAAGTCCCATCTCGTCGCGGAAATACTCAGCCATCGTTAAACCTGTTAGAGCGATACGGTTTCTTGCCCCTGGTGGCTCGTTCATTTGGCCATAGCACAAGGCGACTTTGTCCAAAACGTTACTTTCTTTCATCTCGTGATAAAGGTCGTTTCCTTCACGAGTTCTCTCGCCAACACCCGCAAATACAGAGTAGCCGCTGTGTTTAAATGCAACGTTGTGGATAAGCTCCATGATAATAACCGTTTTGCCAACGCCAGCACCACCGAATAATCCGACCTTACCACCCTTTGCGTAAGGAGCCAAAAGGTCAACCACCTTTATGCCTGTTTCAAAAATTTCACTCTTCGTGCTTTGCTCTTCAAACGGTGGAGGATCGCGGTGAATAGACCATTTTTTGTTAAATTCTACACCCTCGCCTTCGTCGATTAGATCGCCGACAACGTTAAAAATTCTTCCCAAAACTTTTTCGCCAACCGGAACGCTAATAGGCGCGCCAAGAGCCGTAGCCTCAAGGCCTCTAGTTAAACCTTCACTCATATCCATGGCGATAGTTCTTACGCGGTTATCGCCAAGGTGTGCGGCAACCTCTAGCACAAGTCTATTTTGCTTGCCCTCAACCTCGAAATTTACTTCGACGGCTTCGTTGATCTTGGGTAAATAATCCGTGAAATCGACGTCGACTACCGGACCCATTACCTGAGAAATGATACCTTTCATCCATACTCCTTAATTATTTCATTGATTCGACGCCACTGATGATCTCGATAAGCTCAGTGGTGATAGACTCTTGGCGAGCCTTATTATACGATAGTTTTAGCTGTCCGACGCGCTCTTTGGCGTTATTAGTCGCATTATCCATCGCCTGCATTCTGGCGCTATGCTCAGCCGCAAGGCTATCTACTAAAGCATAATACATACTATACTCGAAATACTTCGTAAGTAGTTCGTTTAAAATTTTACCGTCATCGCTTGGTTCAAATTCCATCAAAGAATTCGTCTCTACTTCGACTAGTTTTGGCGGCTCGACCGGCACGATATCGTTTATGCGAATTTGCTGAGAGATCATGTTATTATAGCCGTTATGCACCAAAATAACCTTATCCGTCGCACCGCTTATAAAATCGTCTATCGCGTCTTTTATAATATTTTGAGCTTTCTCATAGGTCGGAGACGAGCTCACGCCGACGTATTTTTCAAGCAAATTTATACCCTGGAAGCTGAAAAATTCTATACCTTTTTTACCTATTGCGCGAAGTCTTATCTTTACTTTTTTCGCTTTAAATTCGTTAATCATATTTCTAACGGTTTTAATGGTCTGAATATTAAAACCGCCGCAAAGACCCTTGTCTGCGGTGACGAATATAATATCAACCTTCTCGATATACTCCTTAACGTCGAAAAATTTGCTCTCGGTATTTACGGAGCGATATTGGTTGATCTTGTAGGCGATTTCAGATAAAACTTCATTGATCTTGAGCGCATAAACCCTAGAGTGACGAGCGGCTTCTTCAGCCTTACGAAGTTTGGCTGTAGACACGAGCTTCATCGCGCGCGTTGTCTTTTGGGTATTTTGGACGCTCTTGATCTTTCGTTTTATATCTTTTAAATTTGACATATTCTAGCCTTAGTTAGCGGCAAACGTCGCTTTAAAGTCTTTTAGCGCCTTATGCAAAAGCTCCTCGATTTCTTTGTCAAGTGCTTTTTTGGTTCGAATTTGCTCGAAAATTTCAGGATACTTCGCCTCAATATAAGGATAAAGCTCAGCTTCAAATTTTGTAACCGCTACAGTCGGGATATCATCTAGGTAGCCTTTCGTACCGGCAAAGATAATAACGACTTGCTTTTCGACGGCTAGCGGGCTGTAAGGAGGCTGTTTTAATACCTCGACCATCCTCTGACCGCGCTCGAGCTGTTTTCTCGAACTCTCGTCTAGGTCACTCGCGAACTGCGCAAACGCTTGAAGCTCGCGGTATTGCGCAAGGTCAAGTCTTAATGTTCCAGAAACTTGCTTGGTAGCTTTTATCTGAGCTGCACCACCGACGCGAGAAACCGAAAGACCGACGTTGATCGCAGGGCGGATACCTGAGTTAAATAAGTCAGACTCAAGGAAAATTTGACCGTCGGTAATAGAAATAACGTTTGTCGGAATATACGCAGAAACGTCGCCCGCTTGCGTCTCAATAATAGGAAGCGCTGTTAGGGAGCCTGCACCTAGCTTATCATTTAGCTTAGATGCGCGTTCTAGCAAACGAGAGTGTAGGTAGAAAACGTCGCCAGGATACGCTTCGCGGCCTGGTGGTCTGCGAAGAATCAAGCTCATTTCGCGGTATGCGACGGCGTGTTTTGAAAGATCGTCATAGATGATTAGGGCATGGCGAGAGTTATCTCTAAAATATTCACCCATAGTTACGCCCGCATATGGAGCTAGGTATTGAAGCGCGGCAGCGTCTGATGCACCTGCATTTACGACGATGGTATACTCCATAGCGCCGTACTCTTCGAGTTTTTTAACAACTTGCGCGACTGTTGATTGTTTTTGTCCGATCGCTACGTAGATACAAATAACGTCTTGACCTTTTTGGTTGATGATGGTGTCTATCGCGACGGTAGTTTTGCCTGTTTGGCGGTCGCCGATGATGAGCTCGCGTTGTCCGCGGCCGATCGGCACTAGTGCGTCGATAGCTTTGATACCTGTTTGAAGCGGTTCGTGAACGCTCTTTCTAGCCATGATGCCTTTTGCTTTTTCCTCGACGAATCTAGTTTCGCTAGCTTCGATCGGACCTTTAGCGTCTATCGGCTCACCAAGCGAGTTTACGACGCGACCTATTAGTGCATCACCCACAGGAACGCGTAAAAGCTTAGCTAGGCGTTTTACACTCGAACCCTCTTTGATACCGTCTGTTTTGCCCAAAATAACGATACCGACACTGCTTTCCTCAAGGTTTAGAGCCATGCCTTTTTCGCCGTTCTCAAACTCGACCATCTCGCCAGCCATAACATTTTTTAGGCCGTAAACGTTAGCAACGCCGTCGGCTACGGATATAACTTTGCCCGTCTCGTTCACATCAACGTTAAGGCTGAAATTTTCAATCCTTTCCTTGATGATGGCGCTGATTTCATCTGCTTTTATTTTTGCACTCACGCTTTTTCTCCTTTTATATTGCTTTTAATATGTATTCGCTCATTTGGGCTTTTAGCCTATCTACCGAAAAGCTAGCCTCCACGCCCAAATCGTCTAGTTCAACCTTGATACCGTTGTAGTCGATTTTTACCGACTCTAAAATGATTTTTGCATTAAATCTCTTAGAAAAGCTACTTTCGAGCTCTGAAATTTGAGCCTGGCTGATCTGCGAGCCGCCGTAAATTTTGCCGTAAAAAACATTATCCATTTTTGATTTTTGCGCTAAAAGCTCTGAAACGATATTAGGCAAAATATCAAGTCTTTTATTTTCGCCGAGTAGTTTTATGAAATTTACAAATTTCTGATCCGCCTCACCGACTAAAGATAGAACAAAATCAGCTTTTTGACTATTTTTTAAATTCGGCGAAACGATGATATTTTTAAATTTTTCATTTGCAAATGCGTTTGCGATCTCTTGTAGCTTGGCAGTAAAGCTATTAAACTTATCTTTGCTAAGGTCGCTAACTAGGGCTTTTACGTATTTTTTTGCGATAAGTTCTTTCATTAGCCGACCCTTTTAAGCATGATATTGATAAGCTCGCTTTGATCCATTTTCACACTGTCGCTTGCAAAAATTTCATTTAAAATTTCGCCCACAACGGACTTAACCATGCGTCTTTTTTCAAATTCTTTTTGGTCTTGGAAGCTTTTTTCTAAATTTGCGACCTCTTGTCTGGTTTCTTCTTTGATACGCTCAGATATCAAAACAGCCTCTTTTCTAGCTGTTTCTACTAGACTGGCTGCATTTGCTTTAGCCTCTTCTACACGCCTTAGAGCGTCGTCTTTTTTGGCTTTTGAGTCTTTTAGTTTTTGCTCGATATTATCAAGTCTCGCCGCGATAGCGGCAATTCTTCCTTTGTAGGCATTTTTGATAGGGTTTGCTATAAAATAATACAAAATCGCGGCAAAAACGATAAAGTTTATCGTTCTAGGTACGATGTCGTATCCGCCGTCCGCCATCAAAACAAAAGGACATAATAAAAGTAAAATTTTGCTTTTCATATTAAATCCTTGCGAGTTTTGCTTTTAAAGCAGCTTGAAGTTCAGGCAATTTTTGCTGCAAATCAGCTCTAAAATCGCTCTTTTGAGAGTTTAAATTTTGGATAAAAGCATCGTAATCAGCCTCCAAAACTCCGCGCTTTTCGCTGACTATCTTAGCGGCCGCGTCTTTTGCAGCATTGATAGCTTCCTGCTTGATCTTGCCGGCTTCGTTTCTTGCGGCAGCTATGAGCTGTTCTATCTGCGCTTCATACACGCCAAGATCGCTCGTATTTTTGCTAGCGCTCTCTTCGTCGTTTTTTATCGCATCGTTTCTAGCGTCTATAAATTTAAGTAGAGGCTTGTAAAGGATGGAATTTAAAACAGCGATAAGCCCTAGAAAAATAACTGCCGTCAGGACGACTAACGGCAAATTAATTTCCAACATCAAATCTCCTTAAAGTTTAATATTTTCTTAAGCATAATAAAACCGTACTTATTTTACAAAAAAAAAGGATAAAACAAGCTAAATTTAAATAAATATTTTTATTTTATCTTGTTTATTAGCCTATCGATATCTGCTATGTCTTCAAATTCGATAGTGATTTTTTTGCCTTTTATCTTAATCGGCACGTCAAATTTAGAAAAAATCTCTTTTAAATTCGTTAGTCTTTCAAGGTACCTCTCATCTAGCTTAAGTGCGGCTTTAGGCGGCAATTTATTTTTTAGATTTTTGACCAAATTTTCCGTCTCGCGCACGCTAAGGCGCTGCCCGATGATGGTATCGACCGCCGTTTTTTCGTCGTTTGGATCAAGCCCCACGATGACTTTGGCGTGCCCCTGCGTTAGTTTGCCTTCTTTTATGTACTCTTGCGTCACGGCGCTAAGGCTCAAAAGCCGCATCGTATTTGTTATCTGAACTCTGCTTTTGTGGATGATGTTTGCTAGCCCGTCCTGCGTGATTTTATATTCGTCTATCAGTTCTTTATAAGAATTTGCAAGCTCGATCGGATTTAAGTCTTCTCTTTGGATATTTTCTATGAGTGCTAGTTCGCGCAGGCTTTGGCTCTCGATGTCGGCGACTATGGCTTTTATCTTATTTTCACCCAGTAGCTTAGTCGCGCGAAATCTCCTCTCGCCCGCGATCAGCATATATCCGCCGTCTTTTTCTATGACGATGATCGGTTGGATGAGTCCGTGTCTTTTGATACTTTCGCTAAGCTCTCTTAGCGCAGTTTCGTCGAAATTTTTACGCGGCTGATACGGGTTTTCTACAATCAGGTCTAGATCAATATCCTTTACTATATCGCTGTTGCCCTCATTTAGCTCAGCTTTGTACGCAAGCTCGACGTCTTCTAGTATGGCGCCCAGTCCGCGCCCCAAACTTCTCTTTGCCATCTTCTACCCTAAAATCGAATACGCTAAATTTTGATATGCTTGCGAGCCAGGCGATTTTATGTCGTACAATATCACAGGCTTTCCAAAACTCGGGCTTTCGGCGAGCTTTACATTTCTTGGCACTATAACGAAGTCGCCGTCGCCGTCCTTGGTTTTAAACAGCTTATTTTCAAAATGCTGCTTTAAATTTGCCACGGTTTCCTTGGCTAGGTTATTTTGCGAGCTGTACATAGTCGGCAAAAAGCCCTTGATATTTAGCTTTGGGTTTATGGTTTTTTTGATGATTTTGACCGTATTTAAAATTTGCGCAAGCCCCTCTAGCGCGTAAAATTCGCACTGGATCGGGATTATTACGCTATCACTAGCACTTAGAGCGTTTACGGTGATGCTGCCCAGTGCCGGGGGACTATCGATGATGATAAAATCATACTGACCCTCAATCTCTTCCATCTTGCTTTTTAGTATCTTTTGGCAGTCTTTGCTCTGTTCGCTTAGCTCCTGCTCGATGCCGACCAGACCGATGTTTGAAGGTGCTAAAAAAAGCGTCGGTATCTCGGTTTTTAGCACGATTTGCGAGAGCTTTTTACGCCCCGTGAGCACATGGTAGATGTTGTACTCGTAGTCGTTTCTGCTAAAGCCCATTCCTGTCGTCGCATTTGCCTGCGGATCGATGTCGATGAGTAAGACTTTTTTTTCAGCCACAGCCAGCGATGCGGCCAAATTTACCGCCGTGGTCGTCTTTCCGACGCCGCCTTTCTGGTTTGCAATGGTTATAATTTCACACATGAGAATTTTCCAAATTTTTGTTTTTTTACTGATTAATTCTACAAAAAACTTACTTTGTCCAAGTTTAGTTTCGGCTTTAAAATTTCTGAAAGAATTTCGCGGTGCCTACCCACCGATATTTTGTAAAAATATTAAATTTTACGTCAGATTTAAGCAAATTTATCTGAGTGAAAAAACCCTTCGCCCATCTATATCCAAAGAGCCGTCAGATAGGAGTTTTGCGTCTTTTAGCGCCACTTCTTCGCCCTCAAAGTGCGTTATAAATTCTCTCGATTTTTCAAATTCGCTCTCAAATTTTTTAAAAATTTCCGCCCAAGACGGAGCTGTTTGTAATCTCTTACAAAACTCTCCGACCGCGACGCTAGGGCTCACGTCTATATCTAAGATTCCGGCGTTTTCGGGCGCGTTTTTTAGATTTATACCCATACCGCAAACGTAAATTTCGCCGACTCTCGTCGTCAAGGTTCCGCCGATTTTTTTGTCGCCAACATAAAAATCATTCGGCCATTTTAGCCAAATTTGCGAGCCGCGAGCCGCGAGCACTTCGCGCATTATCATCGAAAAATATATAGACGCCGACTCGCCCTTTAGATCGCCGGGCAGCGCCGTCTCGCTCATGCAAAACGAAAAAAACAGATTGCCCTCTAGCCCGCTCCACGTGTTATTTCTGCTACCGATACCTTGTGTCTGCTCTTTTGCCACGAGCGCAAAAGGCGGCTGTATTTCGCCGTTTCGCAGCCCTTCGACCAAAACTTTTTGCGTAGATGGGACGCTATCTGCGAACTCTATTCTCAAATTTTATTCCTTTTAAATTTACGCTAAATTTGATGTTTTGGCGCGCTTGCTACCGTTGCTCTGCTCATATTACAAAGCTATATCGCCGATACCAAGGCGCTTGCCGTTTAGATACGCGCTAGCGTCCACCGGCTTTTTGCCGGGCTCTTGCACCTTTAAAATTTTGATAGCGCCCTCGCCGCAAGAAACGCAAAAGCTGAACTTGTCGACGCTTAAAATTTCGCCAGTACGTTCAAATTTACGCCCGCGGGATTCGCGCAAAAGCTCTAGTTCTAAAATTTTTAACCCGCTAGCTAGATAGATCCCGGGCCAGGGCGTTAGCGCGCGAAATTTATTATAAATCTGCTCCGCGCTCTGCTCAAAGCTAAAAAGTCCGTCTGATTTGCTTATTTTTTTGCATTGCGTGGCCTGCGCATCGTCCTGCCTAAGCGGCGTCAAATTTGCAAAGTTTCGCAGCGTTTTTACGATCAGCTCGCCCGCTAGATCACCCAGTTCGTCAAACAGCTGTGCCGCCGTTTTGTCCTCGCAAGGCGTGTAGGCAAAATCAAGCATATCGCCCGTGTCAAGCCCCGCGTCCATCAGCATCGCCGTCACGCCCGTCTGCTTCTCGCCAGCCAAAATCGCGCTTTGGATCGGGCTCGCGCCGCGGTATTTTGGCAGGATCGAGGCGTGCAGATTTATACAAGGCGCGATATCAAGGATGGTCTGCGGCAAAATTTTACCGTATGCCGCAACCACGATAAAATCAGGCTTTAGCTCTTTTATCTGTGCCGCAACCGCCTCGTCTTTTAAACTCGCAGGCTGAAAGATCGGCACGGAGGGTAGGTGCCGCTGCGCGTAAATTTTCACCTCGCTCGGAGTTAAAATTTGTTTCCTGCCGACGGGCTTATCGGGCTGAGTAAAAACGGCCGCGATCTCAAATTTCGCCTCGGCAAGCGCGCGTAAAATTTTAGCCGCGTATTCGGGCGTACCCATAAAAATTATATTCATTCTTTTCCTTTAAATTTAGCCAAATCGCGACGCTAGCAATAATGCGGGCGCCGACCGTGCTCGCAATAAATTTTACGCATACCGTGAGGTAACCCCTGGTTCACGCTCGTGCGCCTTATTTGACGGCGGATTGATTTTTATCCTCGGATCCGTCTGTCCAAGGCCAAGAAGCGCACGGATCTTCGGACCAATAAATCTTTGCGGACGGTTTCGCTCCCAGCTCATCAAGGCTAATCTTGCCGTCATGATTAGCATCGAGCCTCTTAAATTCCGAGTTTGAGCGTAGATTTAGCTCTGCTCTCAGCCCAGACGGCGCCTTGCTCGCCATCCACTCCTGCAAGCTCAGTGCGCCGTCGCGATCCTTGTCGTTAAAATCCATAAAATTCGGCACCGGATCGGCGGGATCGCAACCGTATGCGCCGAAGCATAAAAGTGTAAGTATAAAAATTTTATTCATTTCGCATCCTTAAATTTTATCTTTTTGCGGCGTTTGCGAGCGATAAAAATAAAATTTAACCGCATATACGGGCGGCGCTTAAGGCCTGCGTTCGTCAAAGCCCTCTACGGCGCGGCTTTTGGCGCAATCTACAGCTCCTTTTTAAGCAGCTCAAGCAGGTTAAATTTTAGCTCGTTTATATTTTGTCCCGTCGCCGAAGATATCGGCATCACAAAAAACGGCTTGGCGGCATCAAATTCATAAATATCTTGCTTAAATTTCATCTCGCCAGCCGTGCCCGCAAGCCCCAAATGTGATAAAAATGCGTCAAATTTTTCCTGCAAATTTTCTGCCGCGTCCGCGCGGGTTAGAGCGATCGCGTAGTCTCTTTGCGCTAGCTCGTCGGAAAATTTCGCCGTCTCGGCCCGCAACGCGTCAAACTGCTCCTCAAGGCCGCGGTAGTTAGCAAGATCGAGCATAAAAAGCAAAATTTTCGTGCGCTCGACGTGTTTTAAAAACTGCACGCCAAGCCCGCGCCCTTCGCTTGCGCCCTCGATGATGCCTGGAATATCGGCCATGACAAAGCCGCTGTATTCATCGACCTCGACGAGACCGAGCTTTGGCGTGAGTGTGGTAAACTCGTAGTTTGCGATCTGAGGCTTGGTATTTGAGACGGTCGAGATAAGCGTGCTTTTACCGACGTTTGGAAAACCCACGAGTCCCACGTCGGCGATGAGCTTAAGCTCCAGTCGCACCTCGCGCGTTTCGCCTTCGAGGCCTTTTTGCGCGTATTCGGGTGCTTGATTGATCGAGCTTTTAAAATGCACGTTGCCAAGCCCGCCCTTGCCGCCTTTTAAAAATAGCTCGCGCTGCCCCTCGCTCGTTAAATCGCAGAGTAGTTCGCCCGTCTCGGCATCCAGCACGGCGGTACCTGGAGGCACGATGAGCTCTAAATGCTCGCCTCTTTTGCCGTGCATCCTGCGTCCCATACCAGCCTCGCCGTTTTGCGCGCGCATGGCTTTTTTGCCTTTATATGCCGCTAGCGTGTGGGTGTTGTTATCGGCTACGAAATATACATCCCCGCCGTCGCCGCCGTCGCCGCCGTCTGGTCCGCCTAAAATCACGTGCTTTTCACGGCGAAAGCTCACCGATCCGGCCCCGCCGTGCCCCGAGCTTAGGGTTAAATTTACGCTATCTATAAACATTTTTTGCCTTAGTTTTTAAATTTTATTCTATTATTTTTAATTCGTTATTTTGCGAGATTTTCGGATTATATCGGTTTATTGATTAAAATTTGATTTGCCGAAAAGTTCAAATGATTTGCCAAGCGTCGTTATTAGGACAATACAAATGATCAAATTTTAAAATTTGATAAATGACGCGACGTTTATTTTTGTTATATAAAAGCTTTTTTAGATTTTAGAAATTTGGGTGGTTTTAAAAGAAAAAGGGGGCTTTCGCCCCAAGGATTACGCAGCAGGATAAACAGAAACTTTTTTTCTATTTTTATCTAGTCTTTCGAATTTAACGAAACCGTCGATTAGAGCAAAAATCGTGTGATCTTTGCCTAGGCCGACGTTGCTGCCCGCGTGAGTAGCGGTACCGCGCTGGCGGATGATGATGTTGCCCGCGCGAACGAATTCGCCGCCGAATTTTTTAACGCCTAAGCGTCGTCCGATACTATCTCGGTTATTCTGGGTTGAGCCTTGACCTTTTTTGTGTGCCATTTCTTATCTCCTTAAGCTGCGATACTTACGACTTTTACGCGTGTAAACTGTCTTCTAAAACCGCGTTTTAGTTTTGAGTCTTTGCGTCTGCGTTTTTTGTAAATAACGACTTTTTTATCCTTGCCCTCGTTTACGACTTCAAGAACGACTTTCGCACCCTTTACGAACGGCGCGCCTACCTTTACTTCACCGTCGTTTACGCACAAAACGTCCGTAATCTCGACTGATGATTTTGCTTCAGCACTGAAATGGTCAAGCTTAAGATATTCGCCTTCGCTGACGCGATACTGCTTGCCGCCGTGCTTAAATATAGCGTATTTTGACATACTCTACCTTTCTAAAATTTGGTAAGACCAAAAAGCGCTTTTGGATTTCAAAAGACTTGGGGAGCTTTGTTGGTTGTAAGAGACGGATGATACCCAAAAATTTATAAATTTTGGTTTAATGTCCTAGCTTTTAAAATTTCATCCGCCAAATTTTCGACCATCGTATCGTGATCGAGGAAATGTATTTGATCGCTCGGCGAAGGCCCGTCAAAAGGCTGATGAAGAACTGTTTTAGCCGGCGGCGCGTTTAAAATTTGATTAAAAACGTCAAATTCCGGCGGAAAGCTGAAATATAATTTGGGCTGCGCCGATTCGCCGCTCAAAAGCCTTTTTGCGTAAATTTCGCTGAAATTTTTAGCTTTCGGCAAGCTAATGCGCTCAAAAATCTCAAAAGGCAAGAGATGATGCGCCAAGGCGTAAAGTCCGTGCGCGAAAAAACTAATCCTCTTTTCAAATTGCGGCGCGGCGGTTCTAGCGACTTTTACGCAAAAATTACTCAAACTCTCGCTCATCGCGGCCGCGTCTTTTTCGTGCAAGGCAAGGATGAATTTTACCGCTTCTCTTTCGTTTATCGGCTTTTTGGAGTCTGCAAATCTGCGCGCTTTTTTCAGTGCGGGCTCGAGCGATTTTTTATCATCCCATAGCAGCGCCGAAACCAGATCGCTCATCACGCACAAAAATCTATAACCGTTCGTGCTGGGCGGCATAGAGTGCGTCATTACGTTTTTCGCGCCATCCATGTCGCCGCAAGCCAGCGCAAGAAACGTATGTATCAGCCTCTCGCACTGATCGTATCCGCCCTCGCAGCCCGGCAGCAGCTCGTTTCTGGCGTACTGAAAAACAAGATCGTTTAGAGCCTCCACATCGCCGCTTTCTATACATTTTTCGAGCCAAATTTCATAAGGAATTTGCGGTATCGAAAAAGCCATCAGTTTTATCAGCTCGCATAAAAACTTGCGCTCGCTCAAATTTTTCTTTTTTAGCTTGGCTAAAACTTCGCCGCACTCGTCCAAAAGCAGCTCGGTTTCGCTTTTTTGCGATTTTTTAGATTGTGAAAATTTGCGGGAATTCTCCTGCGAGTCTTGCAAAAACGTTTTCATCTACATACTTCCTATTTTTATTTATTTTATCAAAAACTTCTTGCGCCTGGGGCAAATGCGCGCCGTATCTAGCTAGATAGAGCCAGTCTAGCCCTTCGCACGGCGTTTTGGCAAGCGCCTTGCCGCCTTTAGTAGCCCTGGCCGAATACTCCAAAACAAAAGGCAAAGCCGAGTGCGCCGCGCGTCCTCTTTATAAAAAATCCCCGTCATCGCGTAAAATTTAGCGCAGTACTCTTTGCTAACAAGCAAACTCGCCAAAAAGCCGTTTTCGCCGCCGCCTGCTAAAAACGCGATCGTTAGAGCCGCGCTACCTTGCACGTCTATGCTTTTAAATTTGACGGTGCATTTTAGAGCAGGTATCGCACGCACCGTGCTTAGCTCGCGCAGAGCGACGGCGGCCCAAAGGAGGTCAAATTTATCCTGAGAGCTTTGCAAAACATCTATCAAATTTGACTCGTCGTAGGGGATTTTGCGGCTTTTAAAGTGATCCGCGGCAGCCTCGTTGCGCGCCTTCATCTGCCCAAACCACTCGCTTACGTGATCGTCAAGCTTTTGCATTTTATTCCTTTAAATTTAGGCAATTGTAGCGTAAAATTTAACCTCGTTTTAGATATAATCGCCCAAATTTAAGCAAACTCAGGATAGAGATGGCAGGCGAAGACCAAGAAAAAACCGAAGAACCCACCTCCAAAAAAATCGAAGACGCGCGCAAGGACGGCAACGTCCCCAAAAGCCAAGACCTCGCGGGTTTCGTCACGCTCGCGGTCGCGATCTTCGTCGTGGTGGCGCTTCTTGGCTTCATAGGCGATCAGTTTTTCACGCTATATAACTACTATCAGGGTCTCATCGGCCAGGAGTTTACGCGCAAACTACTCTTTAACGTCGCGATCACGACGATATTTCGCACGCTGCTCATCATCCTGCCTATCGCCGTTTGCATCGCGATCGCGGGCGTCGTCGCTAATCTCATGCAGTTTGGATTTATATTTACGACTAAGCCTTTGGAGCCAAATTTAAACAAAATCAATCCGATAAAAGGGCTTAAAAATCTCTTTTCTCTTAAAAAACTGATAGACGGCATCAAAATGGTGCTTAAGGTCACGGCGGTTTTTACGGTCGGGTTTTTGATGTTTTTAAGCTTCATCAAAGAGCTGCCGCATACACTTTTTTTCTCGATGGCGGCGCAGCTAGCGTGGCTAAAAGAAAAAATGCTGATTTTAGCTGCCGTGATGCTAATCGTGATGTTTATCATCGGGCTTCTTGACGTGTTGATCGTGCGTTTTCAGTATTTTCGCGACCTAAGAATGAGCAAGCAAGAAATCAAGGACGAATACAAACAGATGGAGGGCGACCCGCAGGTCAAAGGTCGCATCCGCCAGCTGCAAATGCGAGCCGCGCGCAACAGAATGATGCAAAATATCCCGCAAGCAGACGTCATCATCACAAACCCGACCCACTACGCCGTTGCGCTTCGCTACGACAAAACAAAGGAAAAAGCGCCGGTAATTCTAGCTAAAGGCGTGGATTTTCTAGCGCTTCGCATCAAGCAAATCGGAGTGAAAAAAAACGTCAAAATCGTCGAAAATCCGCCGCTAGCGCGCGAGCTATACAAGATGTGCGAGGTAAACGATATGATACCTTCAGAGCTCTTTCGTGCCGTCGCCGAGGTGCTAAGCTTCGTCTATATGAGCGACAAACAAAAATTCGGCGATAGGCTGAAGTGAAATTTAAATTTGACTTTTTGGCTGTAAATTTGAAGCCGAATTCGGAGTCAAGTTTGCGCCGCTCAAATTTGGATAAATTTTAGCATTTTGCCTGCCGAGACCCGCATCTTTAAAGTGCTAAATTTGGTTTGGTTAAATTTAGCGCTGTGTACTTAATCTTTCTTGTTAAGGGGGAAGGGGCT
>NZ_AOTD01000161.1 GCF_000344295.2 Campylobacter showae CC57C
GCTACATAATCCTCCCCAAAATAAGCCTTCTTTATCTCTTCTTTTTTGATTGCGGCTTTCTTTTCGTAGATTTTGTATTCAGGCTTCCAGTAGTTTAGCATATTGTTTAGCCCGCTGTGGCCTACCTCGGCGTGACAGCTAGCGCAGGTTAGTTGCTTATCGGTATTTAGCAAGCTTTGATAGTGAGCGTGCATCTTTTGAGCCTGGGCTGAGGTTAGCTTATTATCCACCAAATTCGTATGGCAGCTAACGCAACCGTTATCAAATACGAAGTGCTCTCTTTTCTCTCTGTTTTTATGCCAGTCTATAGCCTCCGGGTCTTTAAAGAAATGAACGTATCCCTCCATTAGTCCGTTTTTAGCTTTAACTAGGACGTATTTGGCTAGGTTGTCGTGAGGTATGTGGCAGTCTACGCATTTAGCCCTTACTCCGCTTTTGCCTTTGCCGCTGTGAACGTCGTTACTATAAGCTATAACCATAGGATCCATCTCGTGGCACACTACGCAAAACTTCTCTCCGCTAGTTTCTTCTAGGGCGTAATGCACGGGAAGCACGACTAAAAACCCTATAATGCCGCTTACTAATATAATAAGCGCTAGTACTTTCTTTGAAATTTTCATGGCGTTACCCCCATCCATTGCGGAACTTCGTGTTCGTGGCACTCCGTGCACATATTGGTTGATTTTTTATGCTCGTTGTGGCACTCGTCGCAGTATAGCGTAGGGCCGTCGTGAACCGAGTTGTGAGGATTTGCTTTTAGCAGATCCATGTATTCTAGTCTTTTAGCTATCTTTTTCTTGTCGCCGTGACAGGATATACAGCCTTTATCGCCTATGGATTTAAATTTACTAGCGTCGTTCCCTTGTCCTTCGTGGCAATCAAGACAGGTGAAGCTTAGCTTTTCGTGATGAGGTTTTAAAGGGTGTTTGGCTCGCAGCTCGTCGGTGACGTTAAGATCTACTAAAGACGTTATCTTTGCGCTTGGTGCACCTGCGCTAAATGCAAAAGAGCATAATAGCATAGATGCGCACAAGGCGAGAAACGCTTTATGTTTCATGCGAATTCCTTTC
>NZ_AOTD01000162.1 GCF_000344295.2 Campylobacter showae CC57C
AGACGTCAAATTTGACGAAGAGTGGGACGTAGTCATCGTTGGTTCCGGTTTTGCAGGACTAGCAGCCGGTATCACCGCAGCCGAAAAGGGCAACAAAGTCCTAATCCTAGAAAAGATGGGACGCGTCGGCGGTAACTCCGTAATCAACGGCGGAATATTTGCCGTTCCAAACAGCGACAAACAAAAAGCAGAAGGCATCAAAGATAGCAACGAGCTATTTATCAAAGACTGCCTAAAAGCAGGCCGCGGCCTAAACCACGTAGATCTCATCGACACCATCGCTACTCGCGCGCAGGATGCATATAAACTAACTCTAAAATGCGGCGCTAAATACATAGATAAAGTTACTCATGCAGGCGGACACAGCGTACCTAGATCGCTTCAAACCGCTAACGGCTCAGGCTCAGGTATCGTTCAGCCGATGGTAGAATACTTCAAAAACCTACAAGGCTGCGAGCTAAGACAAAGAGCTAAATTTGACGAATTCGTCCTAGGCGAAGACGGCGGCGTAGACGGCGTGATCATCAGAGAGGATTATAAATTTGATCCAAAGAGCCAAAAAGACGACGCCGAAAACACTACCGGAACTAAAAAGACTATAAAAGCTAAAAAAGGCGTAGTGCTAGCTGCAGGAGGATTTTGCCGCGACGTATTCTTTAGACAGGTTCAAGACCCGTCTATCTTGCCTACTACGGATAGCACCAACCACCCAGGCGCAACAGCAGGCGCTATGAAAGAGGCATTTAGGATCGGCGCAACTCCAGTGCAGCTAAGCTGGATACAATTCGGTCCATGGGCATGCCCTGATGAAAAAGGCTTTGGCGTTGGCTCTATGTTTAACGTAAACGGAAGCTTCCGCTATGGAATTTCAGTCGATCCAAGAACAGGCAAACGCTATATGAACGAGCTAGCAGACCGCCGCACCCGCTCTCAAGCTATGTTTAAAGTAATAGACGCAAAAGCCGATATCTATCCGATCAACTTCTGCGATAGTGATGGCGTAAAAAATATGGTCATACCTGAGCACTACACTAAACCGCTAGAATCTGGCGTACTAAAGAAATTTGAAACTCTAGACGAGCTTGCGGCATTTTATAAAATCCCTGCTGCAGAGCTTAAAAAGACCGTCGAGAGATATAATAGCTTCGTTAAAAACGGTAAAGACGAAGACTTTGGCAAACCAATGGATAAAACCACTACAAACGGCGTAGATATCTCGAAAGCACCTTTCTACGCTATGCGCGGTACGCCAAAACTTCACCACACGATGGGCGGTATCGACATCAATACCAAAGCCCAGGTCATCTCATTGCAAACAGAGATGCCTATCCCAAGACTATTTGCAGCAGGCGAGATCACCGGCGGCGTACACGGAGCTAGCCGCTTAGGTAGCGTGGCGATCGCAGACTGCTTAACGTTTGGTATGATAGCCGGAGAGAATATAGGCTAATTTGCGGCGTCTTCTGAGCGTCTTTGAA
>NZ_AOTD01000163.1 GCF_000344295.2 Campylobacter showae CC57C
GGCTATTTTACCATTGTTTTTGTTGCTTTTTGGTAAATTTTTGTTTTATTTATGCTTAAAAGTAGAAAAATTTGGGTACAATTCGCATAAAAGGTAAATGTATAATTAAGGAGATGTATATGGTTTTTCAAGTCAAAAGTCCGATTTTAGGCTTTGAGCATATCAAAAGTTACGAACTAAAAGAGCTAGATCAATTTTTCGTAAAGCTTCAAAGCAAGGACGACGAGACGTCTTTTACCGCGATAAACCCGTACGCCTTGAGAAATTACGAATTTGATATACCGACGTACTATCAGGAACTGATGGACATAAACGACAAAAGCGAGCTAAGGATCTACAATATCATGGTTGTAAGCACCCCGATCGAGACCTCAACGGTAAATTTCATCGCTCCTATCGTTTGCAATATGACAAATATGACGCTCTCTCAGATAGTGCTTGATGCATGGACATATCCGATGTATAAGCAAGCCGAAAAAATTTCGGATTTTATAGAAAACCAAAAACAATAAAGAGGTATGAAATGAAACTATTTCGTATTGCATTAACTACTACTATTGCGTTTTATGCAAGTGCCTTTGCCTACAATGACAACGACGGTTTTTATCATAATATTCAATACGTAGGCGTTCCAAATGGCGTACACGGATACGTAGATAGAAAAGGCGATGAACAACTATCTCTTAGAAACATAGGCTTAGGAAGTATAAATGGCGACATTGAAACGATAGGCGCCACAATATCCATTCCTATAAACGGCGGATATAATTTTAATCCAGTAGGGTCGGCCGGTATACACAACAGTACCCTTACGGGCGTCAAATGCGTAAATACTAACTGCTACAATAGTGCTACTTTTAACTTCAGCAAACCCATAAACGACAAAAACAAAGCCGTAAATGTAGATATTAGGGCCAAAGATATAGTATTTGCTAGGTTATATTGGGCTGGAGGACTTTCAAATGTATGGAATATGAACCAAGATTTTAATGCCATGACGAATCGTTTTTTTAGCGATATACGAGGCTTTAAAAACATAAGCTTCGGCACTCCAAGTAAATACAACGGGCAGTATTATCATAGCTTATCTGCAAATGAAGGAGATACTAGGTGGTATGGAGCCTATACCCAAAGAGGTATGCAGTTCATGTATCATGCTAGCGTTGACGTGACGAATATTATAAGAAATATGGAGGGCAATCCTATACTAAATAATGCCACATTTAATGTAGGAGGCATTAAAACATCCTTAGGATATCCTCAAGGCATCATGATGTACCGTGACGGCGGCTGGCTTGGTTATAGATATGATAGCAAGTGGGGTAGCAAATGGAACTACGGAAGCGCGTTTGCCGGACACTACGGCGGATGGGCCTTGACGATAGTGTACGATCTAAAAGATGACGATAAAGCAAAAGCAAAAACAGTATCCATCTTTGACGGACTTTATATATTGGCTCCTATACATTTAGGCGGCAATAGTGTTGTAGACAAGGAAGCACTAGTCAAATTTGAAGGTTTTTACACTCCGCCGCAAGGAGACATTAGATCAAGTTTAACTGTTTTTTCTTTCGGAGCAAAAAAAGAAGTCGATAGCGAAGACATTCAGATAAAAAAAGGGGCAGCATTTCAGTCTATAGGAGACGGCAGCATAAACAAGCCCGGCGGACAGTTCAACTCTACCATCTCCAAATTCGGTCAACACATGGATAGCTCAAAAAAATATAATAACCAAGTAGATCTTGATATATACGATATTTCAAAGTATATAACCAATAGACAAACTAGTGCGGATGTAAAGCTAAGAGCTAGAGTGCAAGAAACAAGCTCTGGCCTAGTGCTTGGCGAAAGATCAAATATAAGTTTTGTAGCCTTTGCAACAGACGCCTATATACCAAATGTTTGCTATGAAGAGGATTTGTTTGTAAAAGGCAAAAATGAAGATGAAAGCAAATTTAAGCCAGTAAGTACCAATGCAAATAGCAAAACAGTAATGAGGCCAGGGGATATATTAAGGACCAAACTAACGATCAGAAACGATAGCAATGATAATGCAGAATATCTATCAATAGCTGCAAAAACCGATATAAATGCTAGCTATCAGCCAAATTCCACCTATGTCAAACCATACGCAAATAGCGGGGATGCATTTGAATTGGGAAGTAACTTTAACGATAATAGTACAAAAGCACTTCAAGCATACTTTAAAGACAAGGGTACGCTGACCCTCTTTCTAGGTAAAGGTGCAAAACAAGGAACAGGCGGGCTTTTAGATATCACAAAAAAATCTTTCGTACAATACGATGTATCACTTAAAGCCGGCTTCCAACCAAATGTAGCGTATGAGGCCACCTTTAAAAACAACTCATTAAAATTTGAAATCAAAAACAAAAGAATTAAGAAGTGTGTAGACAAAAAGTACTATTTAACAGTATTCGATATGGCTACAATAAAAATCGTAAACGAGAAATTTACAAAAAAAGGCGACTCTGAAAATTTATATACTCAGCTAACCGGAAAACAGTTTAATGTCAAAATCGCATATTTAAACTCAGACCTACCAACAGGTAGCGCACCAAAAGGGCCAGATGAGCCTATAAAAGTAAAAATAGACGCGGTTGATAGTTGTCCTGCTGGAGCCTCTATTTTAGCATCGCCTATAGCCGATGTAGAGCTAAACAAAAACAATGGCATGCTTCCACTAGAAAACATTTTAATAAACAACGCATATAGGGCAGTATCTTTTAGGATTTCATATGAAGATCCATATACAAAAAAATATACCGCACCAGAATGCATATCTGACCTATTTACTGTCAGACCAGAAAAATTTGTAGGCTACGCTAATGGTTCAGTAAAGTCTACATCCGATGCAGCTAGAATTTCATTGATTGGCGGTAGAGCCTATCCTGCTATGGGCATTGCTGCAGTATATAATACAAATAAAGTAGCAAACAACTATGCCGGAAATCTAAAGACCGACACCGATCATACAGAGGATAAAGATAAAACTCAACTCGTAAAATTTAGCCCAGATCTTACTCCTGCTTGTCGAAGCGCGATAGATAGCATTGTAATAACCAATATAGAAAACATGAAAACAACTGCATCTTTTTCTAATGGCATAGGAACGTTAAAAAAGACTGTCGGAACTACAAATTCTGATTTTTCATACCCTGATATCGGACCTGCAAAGCTGTACTTAAAAGATAGCACATTTACCGCCGTAGATAGCGGCAGCGATTGTATAAAAGGTAGCGATAGTACCGAAAAAGTAAACGGAAAGATAGGATGCGATATAACCGGTTCGGTTTACTATAGATTTTTCCCTACCGATATATTGATAGATCAGTTTCAAATTTCGGATTTTGCCAACAATATGACCTATATATCCAGCAATAGGAATTTAGGCGAAAATATGGCAGCTAGTGCTACATTTAATATTCAAGCAAGAATAGAGGGAGGAAATACCGCAAGGCTTTACACTAGAAGTTGCTATGCCACTCAAAACAAATTCACTATAGGCATAGACAAAGTAATACCTGGCTATACAGATAACAGCGGAAAAGTCGTAAATCATACAAGTACCAACCCTGCAGTCATAGCCGCAGACTTAAATACCATAAATAATGAAGTATTATTTTTTGATAACGATACTTTATCAAGTACAAGAAAAGATCCAAGCGCGACTACAAATTTGGGTCGCTATACCGTAGAGGCAAATGCTTTTGCTGATACGGACGGCATAGCCAGAGTCACAGTCAATTTTAACTTCGCAAGACCGACCAATGTGGCTAAAAATCCATTTAAAGTAAATAGCGATGTATTTAACTTTGCAAATATATCTGCAGCTAGCGGCGATGCGAGCATTTCACCTATAAACAGTGCTCCATACACAAAACCTACCGGTACTAAATTAAAAAGCACAAATTTCTACTACGGTCAAGTATATGCGCCAACCTATACTGGACCGAAAGATGGGTTTGGGGCGACTATTTTTTATGGCGTATATTGCAATGGATGCAATACAACCACATATCCTTTAGCCGCAGGTGACGCATTGCCTCAAACAACTAATTGGTTTGTAAACAAGGCTCATCAAAATATTAATCAAGGCACGCACGGCACATTTAGCCATGCGGCTACCACAACCATTGCCTCCACCGGCCCTATAGTAAATGGTCAAGAGCCTATAAATTTATCAAGCACTATAATAGGTACAGATATTATTCATATGCAAGCTTCTAGTTGGCTAATATATGATCCTACTAGCGCTACAGCTACAACAAATCGTTTTACTGTTATTTTTATAGATCCAAGCACTATGTCATGGGGAGGCAAAGCGCTAAATAAAGATCAAAAAGACGTTGGCGTAGGAAATGTAGTCGGTTCGGAAATCATTGAGGGCGAAGTCAAGATAAATGACTTATCTGAAAAACCTAGTAACAAATTAAGTTGGTAAAGATGAAAAAGGGATTTTCACTAATAGAACTTATACTATCTATAGTAATAATAGGTCTAACTATGATGGCTATACCAAATTTAATCTCAAAAACATCAGACAATAATCGTATGGCCATCATACAAGAAAGTATAATGGATGCAAAGACTAGAATGGCTCTCATCTCCACATCTCAGTGGGGATGCGTAAATGATCCAACCAGACGATACGAACGAACACCCATATTTGGAAATATGGCAAATTTCTATACAACAAACAACATTACGGAAAGCCCTATTTCAGGAGTAAATAGGCGAGATTTTTCCGGCATAGCAAAGAACAAGGACTGCGCCAGCTGGGAAAAAAAAGTAGACGATTTCCATAAAGAGACCATAAAAACACAATCTTCAGCTGGATACAATAGAGATAGTATCCTAAACTCAAATTTATCAACAGAAATAAGTACCAATAGAGCAATGGATAGTAGCGCCAACAATGAAGTAAAAGAGATTAAAATAACCACAACCACTACCAGTGCTCAAAGTGGCGGTAATGGGCATACCATAATCCTAAGGGCGTATTCGGCAAATATCGGTGACGGCCCCGATATCTTAACTAGGTCTTGGTAATGAGAAAAGCTTTTACACTACTAGAGCTAATGATGGTAATCGTTATAATGGGTATGATATCCTATATGGGTATAGAAGCTGTACTAAACATATACCGAAACTATCTTCAAAGTAGAGCTATAAACACCTTAGAGACGCAAACGGAGCTGGTTTTAGAACAGATCGCTAAAAGACTCTCCATCCGAGTCAGAGGGTCTACAATAGGAAAACAAGCAAGTGCTGATGGATTAGGAGCTTTTGTTCCGACACAAGGCTCTGGCTTAAATAGCACATATCCTATATTAGAATGGGTTGCTTATAGCTACGAGAGTTTTCAAGATGGCGGCTGGAGCGGCTTTGTAGACTTAAACGGTGCTCCAACCAGTGCAACAAAAAATGCAGCTACAAATAGCGGCACCCTATCCACTCCAGGAAGCAGACTCGTAAACCAAGCAGGAAACTGGACTTCAGCTAATCAAAATATATCTGATTTAACCCAAAATCGAGCAACCATAGCCAATAATAATATAGGTTTAATGTTTAGGGGCACTAATTTAAATATAAATTCATCATTTGGATACAATCACTCAGTGGCCCAATCAATAGCCCTAGTCACAAACGACCATATCGCCACAACAGATACAGTACTAAGCATAAAAGATTATAGAGGTACGGTTATTTCAGAACAGTACTATTTACTTCATACAGCTTACGCTGTTGTTCCGGGTGCAAATAGTGCCAACGGAGATTTTGATCTATTTCTTTATTATAATTTTCGCCCATGGGTAAATAATCAGGAATACGTAAATGGATCTAGGGACCTACTTGCCACTAACGTAACTAGGTTTAATTTTACCGAAGTCAATAACGTTTTAGTCCTAAAGCTATGTATAAGGGATGCGGGAAGGTCGCTTAATCCAACCGAAGCCGAAACAACAGTATGCAAAACAAAGGCGGTTTACTAATGAGAAAAGCTTTTAGTCTAGTAACGGCAATAATTTTTTTAGTTTTAATAGCTACTTTAGCCATGTTTTCTCTAAATTTATCTGCAACTACGGCAAAACAGACCACTGATGTGTTTTTAAGAGAGCAAGCCGAGCTTTTGGCTCAAAGCGCTACAGAAATGGCCATTTTACAACTCCTTCAAACAAATTTTACTACAATGCCTGTAGCAGACTGCCCGATAAATACGACATTTTTTAGGTCAACTTTTCCGACAAATCAAGCAGCAAGCTCTTTATTTAGAGTAAATGTTAGACTTGAGCGACTTTTCGGTACTATAGGCAATTGTGTCGGAACAGCTATTCAGTCGCCAAATTCTATCGGAATAGTCATATTGGACACCACCGTCGAAAGCATTAATGATGCCAGAAATATTCCTCCTGTAAGATTTCACAGACGCACGATTCAAAAACTCTAAAATAATACTTTATATGCTATAATATTAGCACTTTAACGTAAAGGAGAGATGATGAATCTAAGCATCGTAGGTAAACAATTTGACCTAACGGACCCAATCAAACAGCACATAGAAAACGCATTTGATGCGCTTAACAAATACGGACTGGATATAATTTCAGGTCGCTGCGTAGTTTCAGCGGACGAAAAAAACGGCAAAAAAGGCTTTAGCGTAGAATTTGCGCTAAATTTAGCAAAAAAAGATACGATCGTAATCCGCCACAAAGACAAAGATCTGTACGCTGCAGTAGATCTTGCGCTTGAGCGCGCGTCAAAAGTACTTCGCCGCGAGCACGACAAAAACACCACCGTCAAAAATAAAGACGACGGTAAAGCGGTTAGAACCTCGATCGCAGACGAGCAGACGAGTGACAGCGAAGTAGATGAGATAATCCCTATGGAGCTTGAGCTATATAAACCCCTAGAGATCGAGGAAGCTATGCAAAAGCTAAAAGATAGCGATGCGCAGTTTTACGTATTTAACGATATGGACGCCAAAATGCGCGTGATCTACAAGCGCTCTGACGGCAAATTTGGACTTTATTAATCAAATTTAGGCGAGATAAACTCTCGCCTTCTTGCTTTTTCAAATACACAAAACTACCAATCAAATTTCAATCATTTATCACCGACTTCGCGACGCATTGCTTAATTTTTAATGATAAGCAAATTTGTGTAACACCGATAGGTAGTTTTAAATACAAGTTTGAAAAGCTATTTTTAAATTTGATGATTGTAAGAGAAAATAGCCATTTTATGTGAAATTTTTTTCATCAACCAAAAACCCTATAGGCAACCACGCTCAAAACATGCAAATTTAGTCTCGGCGAGCTTTTAAGGCTTTGATATCAAAACATCACATTCAAATTTTACGCCGACTCGCCGCGACTTAAAACTACGCCAAATTTATACGATACCTAAAACCGTGCCCAGCATCGACGGATTTTTATTTTGTAAAGATTGCTGTTTTTCTAGCAAGGAGTTGCTTTGCAAGCTGGCTCGTAGCTCCTTTTCGTATTTGGTCAAAAGATCGTCCAGTACGGTTTCAAGCTCATCTCTTAGGCTTTTTTTCATATCGGTATTTAGCCCTAAAGCCTCCATCAGCTCCTCTTTTTTGACCCTTAGTTTTTCCTGGATTTTTTGTTCGTTCATCTGCGATAAAAATCCTGCTGCGCCAAGCTCTGTAAGAGTCCTTTTAAAGCCTTCCACATCGGGCTCTTTACTAGTTTTTATGGCCTCGGTAGCAACTTTAAGCTCTTTTTCAAAGTTGCCCCCTTTTGCGCTCTTTTCTGCAGCTTTTTGTGCAAGCTCGGCCAAAATCTTTTGGATAAATTTTTGCTCTTCGATCGTCATTTTTGCATCCTTTATAAAAGATACGCTATCGCAAGCAAATTTTATTCCTTAGCTCTATCTGCGATAAATTTAGCAAATTTGTCATCGTCGTTTGGGCAGGCTACGACGTCGTAAAAATTAAATTTTAGCTCGTCTGCGATATGGCGAAATTCCTTTGATAGCTCAAAAACGGTTTCGGAGTTATCGATACAAAAGGAGATCGGATAAACGAGCGCTTTTTTATCTTTTATCTCGGCTAGCGCTTGATTTAGCGAGGGTTCGAGCCATTTTACAGGGCCTAACTTCGACTGATATGCGAGCAAAATTTGCTTAAATTTAACTCCTCGCTTCACCAAAATTTCGGTTAAAATTTGAACGTGTCGCTTGACGTGCTCCTCGTAGATATCGCCTGCATCGATCATCTTTTGCGGCAAAGAGTGCGCCGAAAACACCAGCGTTATCTCATCAGTATTTAGATCGCGTGCGCTTTTTTCGATGCCGTCTACGATGATCTCGTTATATCTCTCATCCTCGAAAAACGGCTCGATGATTTTTACTTTCGCCTTTAAATTTAGCTCGGCCCGCGCCTTTTCAAAGTCGCTTATACTAGACGATACGGTCGTAAACGAGTGATGCGGGTATAGCGGAAAAACGACGATCTCCGAGGCCTCCGTAAACTCGGCCAAAATGTCTTTCGCAAAAGGCGGCGTATAGTTCATCGCAAAGGCTACCGCCGTATCATCGTCTAAAAAATGCGAAATTTTACCGCACAGTCTTGCCGTAAGCTCGCAGATGGGCGACTTGCCGCCGATTTGGCGGTAGTTATTTTGCGCGGTTTTTAGGCGCGAGCTAGTTATCATAAATGCCACGAATTTGCGCAAAATCGGGCTTTTTATCCCCAAGATATACGGGTCGTTAAACATATTTTTTAAAAAAACTCCAACCTCGCTAAGGTCGTTCGGTCCGCCCATGTTTAGCAATAAAATAAGTCTCATTCGCAAATCTCCTGAGCCTTTAGGGCGTCTTCAAGCGTGCTTAGATCGCTTTTTGCGCCGCAACATGCCTGATAAAACTCGTTTATTAGCGCTTTAATCGGCGAAACGTCGCCGTAAACCTTTAAATTTTGCTGTCCGTCAAGCGTGTATTTGTTTAACTTAAGACCCAACATATCGCCGAAATAAACTCCGCCGCTCGCGGCAAATTCGATCGTAAAGCGTTCTGCTTTAAAGCGCTTTGAGTTGTGGATACTAGCTAGCGTCTGGTTTTTAAATTTAAGCTGAAAAAGCGAGTCGGTTTCGCTTCTTTTATCGTCGTTTTGGATTGAAACTTTATTGCTAAAGATTATTTCGCTACCCGTTATAAACCTTGCAACGTCGATGTTTTGTAAAATTTCAAGCTGCAAATTTACGCCTTTATTAAACCCCCGAGCGATATTTATCGAAAAAGCCTCCTTTTCTCTGGCGAGCTCTTTTTTTACAGAGGCGATTACGGGATTAAACCTATCGACAAAAGCCATATAAGCGCCGATATTTTGGGATTTAAAGCAGTATTTTAGCTCTCTTATCTCGCCTGATTTGCAAAGCCAAGGATCAAGCATGATAAATTTTATAAAATTTAGGCATTTTGGTATCAAATTTAGATATTTGTGTGTATCAGTGACGATAAGAGCGTCGATCCGTACGGAGTCCAAAAGGTCGTTTATATTATCGTAAAAAGGAATCCGTCCGCAAATTTCGCTATTTTGCACGCCGTCAAAAATCGCCGCCAGTTCAAAGTGCTCCGAGCGGCGAAGCTCGTTATAGTAGTACTTCGCGTCGTTTCCAAATCCTATTATCGCAACTCGTTTTTTCATAATCTTTTTTCCAAAATTTAATGTTTTTTAGGCAATTATAGTAAAAAATAGTAATTAAACGGATAATGCGAGCGATTTTTAAATTTTACCGACGCCTTTTTATAGCGAGCCTCAAACAAGTTTTATTAAATTTATGCTAAAATCAGCCCTATTTTAAAATTTTAATCAGGAAAAAACGATGGATATTAGAGGAGCTTATTTAAATTTTTTTGCAAGCAAAGGTCATGAGATCATCCCGTCTGCGCCGCTAGTGCCAAACGACGCTACGCTGCTTTTTACAAACGCGGGCATGGTGCCGTTTAAGAGCATTTTCACCGGCGAAGTACCGCGCCCTACTCCGCCGATCCGCACGAGCTGTCAAACATGCATCCGCGCAGGTGGCAAGCACAACGACCTAGATAACGTCGGCTACACCGCACGCCACCACACGTTTTTTGAGATGCTGGGAAATTTTAGCTTCGGCGAATACTTTAAAAAAGACGCAATCGCGTACGCGTGGGAGTTCGTCACGCAGGTGCTAAAACTACCAAAAGACCGCCTCTACGTGACCGTTCACGAGAGCGACGACGAGGCGTTTGCGCTGTGGGAGCAGCACATCGCAAAGGAACGCATTTATAGATTCGGCGATCACGATAACTTCTGGCAGATGGGCGATACAGGGCCTTGCGGACCGTGCTCGGAGATATTCTACGACCAGGGCGGCGAGCATTTTAACACGCCTGAGGACTACATGGGCGGCGACGGTGATAGATTTCTTGAAATTTGGAACCTAGTTTTCATGCAGTACGAACGCAGTAGCGACGGCAAGCTCACTCCGCTACCAAAGCCTAGCATCGACACGGGCATGGGGCTTGAGCGCGTCACGGCGATAATGGAAGGCAAATTTAGCAACTACGATAGCTCGCTTTTTATGCCACTTATAAACGAAGTAGCAGCGCTTTGCGGCAAGCCGTACGCGTATGAGAGCGGCGCTAGCTACCGCGTCATCAGCGACCACATCCGCTCAGTGACTTTCCTGCTAGCTCAAGGTACGACGTTTGACAAAGAGGGCCGCGGCTACGTGCTTCGCCGTATCCTTCGCCGCGCGATTAGACACGGATATTTGCTAGGTATAAAAGAGCCATTTATGTACCGCCTCGTCGATAAAGTCTGTGAGCTAATGGGCAGCCACTACGCCTACCTAAACGAAAAAAAAGCGGCGGTAAAAGAGCAAATCAGGCTGGAAGAAGAGAGATTTTTAGCCACGATAGCAAGCGGACTCGAGCTTTTTGAGAGCGAGCTAGCGCGCACGAAAGATATTTTTAGCGGCGAGGCTGCATTTAAGCTTTACGATACGTTCGGCTTCCCGCTAGATCTTACGGCCGATATGCTACGCGAAAAAGAACTCAAAGTCGACGAAGCAAAATTTGACGAGCTAATGAGCGAGCAAAAAGCGCGCGCTAAGGCTGCTTGGAAAGGCAGCGGCGACAAGAGCGCGAAGGGCGATTTTAAGGCGCTTTTAGAAAAATTCGGTGAAAACAAATTTAGCGGTTACGAGGAGCTTGAGCGCACGAGCAAGGTTTTGGCGCTACTTGACGAGGATTTTAAAGAAACTCAAATTTTAAAAGCGGGCGAGCAAGGCTGGGCGATGTTTGACGTGACGCCTTTTTACGCGCAAAGCGGCGGCCAGGCGGGCGATAGCGGCGAGATCGCGGGCGTGGCCGACATACTAGATACGCAGAAGTTTTTTGGGCTAAATTTATCAAACGTCGCGGTTAAAAAAGAGCTTAAAATCGGCGACGCCGTGAAGTTAAAAGTAAGCGAGCAAAGAGCCGAGATCGCGCGCCACCACAGCGCCACGCATCTGCTTCACGCTGCGCTTAGAAGCGTGCTGGGAACGCATATCGCGCAGGCCGGATCTAGCGTAGAGGCGAACAGACTCAGATTTGACTTCTCTCATCCAAAGGCAGTGACGGCAGAGGAGCTAACAAAGATCGAAAATTTCGTCAATAGCGCAATCGCCGAAAGTATCGCGGCAAAAACAGAGATAATGGACATCGAGGATGCCAAAAATAGCGGCGCTATCGCGCTATTTGGCGAAAAATACGCCGATAAAGTGCGCGTGCTAAGCTTCGGAGAGATTAGCAAGGAGCTTTGCGGCGGTACGCACGTGGCAAATTTAAGCCAGATCGGCGCGTTTTTCATTACTAAAGAAGGCGGCGTGAGCGCGGGCGTGCGCAGGATTGAAGCCGTGTGCTCTAAGGCCGCGCTAAATCTAGCAAAAGCCTGGCGTGGCGAGATCGAAGAGCTAAAAACCGAGCTAAAAAGCGCCGAGCCGATGAATGCTGTAAAAAAACTAAAAGCCGAGATAAAAAGCCTAAAAGATAAAACTAAGCAGGCAAAAGATGCACACGCGCTAGCCGTAGTGAACGTAAATGAGACAAAGCTTTGCGTCGCGGTGATTGACGGCGGCGACATAAAGGCGACGATAGACGAGTTTAAAAATGAGAACGAAAAGGCGGCGATCCTACTTGTGCAAGTAAACGAAGAGGGCAAAATCGCTCTGGCTGCAGGCGTGAAAAACGCGCCGTTAAAAGCCGGCGAATGGGTCAAATTTACGGCTCAAATTTTAGGCGGAAACGGCGGCGGCAAGGATGATTTCGCCACCGCAGGCGGTAAAAACGTGCTTGCGATAGAAGATGCGATCAGGCAGGCGTTTGAGTTTGCTAAAATCAAACTTGAAAAATAAGCCTGGCGTTGGTCAAATTTAAGAAAATCGCTTAAATTTGACCGCGTTTTTGCGACGTAAAATTTAAGCAAATTTTTGACAGCCAAATTTGACGCCGCAAAGCAAAATCCGAAATTTGCATTTTGCGAGCCGAGATAAAATTTAAAGGAAAATATAAGTTTATGAGTTTATTTTATTCGCGCATTTTGGCGTCAAATTTTACCACCGTCAAAATAGCTCTAGCGCGAGAAAATTTTAGATCAAAGGGGACAAATGCCCGAATTTAACATAGCTTTTGCAAAGATTAGCAGCGCCCTGCCCTTTATCCACATCCTCTCTGTGGTCGTTTTTATCGGATTTCAAGCAAATTTTTTACTCATTGCAAAATTTTTTATGAAAAATATCGAAGGCGACACGCAAAAATACCAAACGATAATCTCCATGTTAAAGCGCCTAGGCTACGCGATCTACGGCTCGATCGCCGTTATGGGCGTGACGGGCGCGATACTGGCTAAGCAAAACGCGATCAAAAACGCCGATCCAATGCTAAATACGATTTTAACGACGAAATGGGCGATCTGGGGATTTTTATTTTTAAACGTTATTTACGTCACGTACCGCCTAAACAAAGCCTCAAAATCCCTGCAAAATAGCGAATACGTCGAGCTTCACGAGAACCTCATAGTTACGATTTATTATTTCATCCCGCTAAACGTGGCGTTTGCGCTGCTGGCGGCATATCTTGGCGTATCTTATAGGGAGTTTTGATGATTATTTTGGCTTCGAGTTCTGTCACTAGAGCTAAGGTTTTGCGAGATCACGGCGTTAAATTTGAGCAGGTTTTTTTCGACTACGACGAGGGCGGCGTAAATAAAAATTTACCGCCGCACGTTTACGTTCAAAAGATCGTCGCGGCAAAAAAAGAGCAATTTTTAAAAGCGAATGAAAATGCAAAAAACGTCGTTTTCGCCGATAGCGTCGTCGTATGTGGCGGTAAAATTTTAGGCAAAGCAAAGGACGAAAAGGAAGCTCTAAAAATGCTAAAAATGCAAAGCGAAAATACCGCCAGGATCGTAACTGCGATGATATTTTTAGGCGAGAAATTCGAGCTTTTTAACGTCAGCTTTGCCGAGTATAAATTTGCCAAATTTGACGAAGCCGACCTACAAAACTACCTATCGGGCGATCTTTGGCAGGGCAAAGCAGGAGCCATGACGATAGAAAAATTCAACAAAAAATACATCCTAAGCCAAAACGGCGAAACTAGCACCGCAATGGGGCTAAACGTGAAAATTTTAAAGGCATTTTTATGAGATTTTTAGCTTCGATTTTGTTTATTATCTTTGTTTCGCTGAGCGCGGCGTTTGTTTATCTTTACTCGCAAGTCACCTTTGACGCGTCAAATATCATCGATTTTAAGCCAAAGCTCACGACTCAAATTTACGACAGAAACGGCGAACTCATCGCAAATATCTTTGACGAAAACAGGATCTACGTCAAGTACGAAGACATCCCGCCGCGCGTCATCGAGGCGCTCGTGGCGATCGAGGATACGAGCTTTTTTGAACACGGCGGCGTAAATCCCGAGGCTATCACGCGAGCTATCGTTAAGGACATAAAGGCAGGCAAACTAGTCGAGGGCGCTAGCACGCTAACGCAGCAGTTAGTTAAAAACATGGTATTAACCAGAGAAAAAAAGCTAACCCGTAAGCTAAAAGAGATGATCATCTCGATGAAGCTGGAAAACGAGCTAACCAAAGAGCAAATTTTAGAGCGCTATCTAAATCACGTCTATCTAGGACACGGCTATCACGGCATAAAAACCGCGGCAAAAGGATACTTTAGAAAGGAGCTTGACGAACTCACGCTAAAAGAGATTGCTATCCTAGTGGGCTTACCAAAAGCGCCCAGCACCTACGACCCGACTCGCCACCTCGATCTATCGCTAAGCCGCGCAAACAACGTTATCTCAAGGATGAACGCACTAGGCTGGATCAGCGACGCAGAGTACAAGGCCGCGCTAGTCGAGCAGCCCGTAGTCTTTGACGACACTCTCACGCAAAACAAAGCCCCGTACATCGTGGACGAGGTGCTAAAAGAGGCCTCAAAGCGCTTTGAGGATATAAAAACCGGCGGCTACGTCATCGAAACCAGCGTCGATTTAAAGGTGCAAGATATGGCGTCCGAGGCGCTAAAATACGGCTACAACGAGATACTAAAACGTAACAAAGACGCAAACGCCAGTATCCTAAACGGCGCTATCGTCGTTACGCTACCTAAAACGGGCGAGATCCTCGCGCTAGTAGGCGGCGTAGACTACGCCAAAAGCAGCTACAACCGCGCTACGCAGAGTATGCGCCAGCCGGGCTCTAGCTTTAAGCCTTTTATCTATCAGATCGCCCTAGACATGGGCTACTCGCCTATGAGTAAGGCAGCGGACATCTCGAGAGTCTTTAACGAAGGCAGCCAGTACGAGTGGCGTCCAAAAAACTATAGCGGCGGCTTCCAGGGCTACATCACACTGCGCGAGGCCTTGCGTCAGTCGCGCAACCTCGCCACGATAAATTTACTAGACGAGATCGGGCTTGATACGGCTTATAAAAAGCTAACCGAGATGGGCTTTAAAAACATCCCTAAAAACCTATCCATCGCGCTTGGCAGCTTCGGTATCTCGCCGTTAGAATTCGCCAAATTTTACTCGATGTTTCCAAATGGCGGCGAGATCGTGGAGCCAAGCCTCATCAAACGCATCATAAATTATCAAAATTTAGAAGCGGTTTTTGAGCCTGAGCGGACGTTCGTCACGGAGCCCGAGCAGGCCTATCTGATGACCGATATGATGAAAACGGTCGTGGAGCGCGGCACGGGACAAAGCGCGAGGCTAAACGGCGTGCAAGTCGCGGGCAAAACAGGCACGACAAATAACAACATAGATGCGTGGTTTTGCGGATTTACGCCCGAGGTCGAGGTGGTCGTATGGTACGGCAACGACGACAACACGCCGATGAGAAAGGTAGAAGGCGGCGGACGTACTGCGGCGCCGGTGTTTAAGAAATTTATGGAAAGCTATATGAAGGAGTACCCGCTAAAACAAAAAACCTTCATCGAGCCAGAGGGCGTCTTTCACACTGCGTACGAGGGCTTGATCGAAGTCTATACGAAGATCTCGCCGGTACCGAAACAAGACGCGCAAGATACGCTAATCAAACAAGACGACGAGGGACTGATTTTTTAAATTTACTCGAAAAAGGCCGGCTAAATTTGAGCGATTTACCGCTTAAATTTAGCCGCTGCTTCGTCAAATTTAAACCCATTTGCAAAGCACCTTTTTACTCTTACTTCAAATTTACGTTCAGGTTTTACGGTCAAATTTGATCTTGCTTGCGGTTTAATCCAAATTTTAAAGCTAGTTTAAATTTGCTTGTCAAATTTGACAGCTATTTTTAGGCGTAGCCAGATTAAGACTTGTCAAATTTGAGCCTGTTTGTCAAACCAGAAATCTTTGAAGTCAAATTTAAGCAAACAAGACATAACAAATTTAACCAAATCACCTTAAATTTGACCCGTTTGCCGCAAAATATCTGCGGATAATAAAGATAGCGCCATGTCCCGCACGAGCCAAGGTCTAGCGCAAGAGTTAAAAGTATGCCGTCTAGCTACGGCGATCAAACTCAAATTTAACCCGAGTTTTCAGACTAAATTTGAGCGGGTTTAAAAAGTAAAATAAGGATAAATTTACTCCACGAGCTTCATCTGCTCGGCGCAGATGGCCTTCCAAGAGCTTTGCAAATTTGAGCCGACGCACTCCTGCAGATACGGCTTTGCTTCGCTTTCGCGTTTTAGTTTGATATAGATTTCCGAGATCTGAGCTAGCGCGCGCAGTCTGTTTTCTGGATCTAGGCGCGTATCTAGGAGTTCTCGCGCGGCCTGCAACGCCTCGTCTAGTCTATCTAGCTTACTTAGCGAGCCGATGTACTCAAAGTCGATTTTCGGGCTAAATGTGGCGATATGTAGGCGTTTTTGCAGATCGATCGCCTTTTTGGCGTAAACCGACGCGTTTAAAAAGTCGTTCGCACCATACGTCGCCTCGGCCATGCGGTCGTAGAGCTCAATGACCTTAAAGTCGTTTTTGCGCAGCGTCTCGACGGCCGTTATCGTCGCGGCAGCATCAGTGAGCCTGCCTAGCGCCATTAGCGCTTCAAATCTATAAAAAAGCACGGGCGAGACGTCAGCATACTCCTGCCTAGACGCGATAGCTAGCGCCTCGTCGGCTACGCGCAAAGCGTCGTTATATTTCTGCGTCTTTATAAAAACGGAGGCTAGTTTGATGAGCCACTCCACGCGGTCGAGCATGTCGGGTGTCGAGATATTTTTCGAGGCGAGATCGTGTGCGGCGGCAAAACGAGAGAGGCGCATATAGCAGTCAAAGAGCTTAAATTTAGCCCCGATTTTCTCACCTACGCCGTAGTTTTCGGTCAAATTTACAGCTGTAACGCAGTCATTTTGGCGGATGGCCTCACTCGCCAAATTTAACGCCGCCTGATCCAAGACCGCGCTAGTGTCCGTATCATTTAGATCGCGCACGGCCTGGGTATAGCGCAGGACGGAGTCAAATTTACGCTCTTTTAGATAGAGCGCGACCTGCTCTTTTAGCGCCTTAGCGCCGACATCCGTTTTTCCGTATTTAGCCATAAGCGCATCGTAGTGCTCGTGCAGCTTTGTCGCGTTGCTCTCGTTGTTTCTGGCGAAAAATAGCTTATCTAGCGCATTTTGCACGGCGGTGGCGTACTGCCCGTCCGCAAACTCGCTTTGGTATCTTTTTAGGTATTCGTAGGCTTTTTGCGTGCCTGGCGTGCCAGCTAGGGCGATGCCTAGATTTTTTAGCACGGTTTCGTAGTCATCGTCGTTTTTGTCTAATCTAGCGAGTAAAATTTCATAAATTCTCGCGGCGATATCGTCCATATTTTTCTCGTGAAATACCCCGGCTAGCGCCATTAGCTTGGACGCATCGTTTAGTAGATATTCTTGGTTTCTATTTAAAATTTTAAGCATAAAATCCTTGGCACGGTCAAATTTGGCCTTGTCGATGCTGCCCTGCACGAGGCTAAGAGCCGCGCGGCTAGCGACGTCTAGCGTCTGCGCCGAGTACAGCACGCCCTCATACATCCTCACGGCCTCATCCTGCCTACCGGAGGCATAGAGCTTATCGGCAAACTCAAGCTCGGCTAGCTTGGTGAAATTTGAGTTTGGATGCTCGCTTTTAAGGATATCTAGCGTATAGTTCGCGTCGCTAACGAGCTCTTGTCTAAGATAAGCCTTAGTCACTAGATATAGCGCCTCAGGGTAGTTTTCGTCCGATACGAACCGCCTCATCCACGCGCGCCCCTCGCTTGCAACGTCTGCTGCGCTAAGCCCTTCAAAGCTGTTTTGCGAGTCTAAAATTTTATCCAAAGCGCGCAATCTGTATAGCAAAAACTCGCTGGCAAAGATACTATTTGGATAGCGGCGTAACGCCGTTTGCGTCGTGCTTATCGTGTCGTCGTAGTGCTTGGCGTCGTAGCTTTTTTTCACATCCAGGTACATATTTATGTCGTTGCTGTCGCCGCTTTCTATCGGAGCCTTGTTTAGATCGAGCGGTCCGACGCTAGGAGCGGTCATCTGCTCAAATATCGGGGCGAAATTTATCCCCGCGTTTGCTTGTTTTTTAAATTCGCTTAAATTTTGATCTATCACGATGGCGTGACGTTTGGCTGCGCCGCCGTTTTTGCTAAACGGCACGGCGGATGCGCCGTAAAGAGGCTCGCTAGACGAGATCAAACGCGAGCCGCGCGCGGCACGACATAGACGCGCATACCGCCCTTTTCCTCGCGAAATCTCACTTCAGCCAGGGCTAAAATTTTATCGTCGACCTTCGACAGTGCGCCGCCGGCAACGTCGCAAAAATAAAGCTTGCGGTCGTAGGCAAGGATCTCCTCTTTGCAGACGAATTCCTTCTCGTCGCTGATGTTTATCACTGTGTAGGGCCTGCCGTCCTCTGCGCCCGAATTTACGCTCAGGCTAAAAGAAAACGCCAAAATCGGTAAAAAAAGCAAAAAATATTTTCTCATGCGACCATTATACCCTTTTTCGTTTAAAAAGCGCTATAAAAGCGAATATTACGCGCTTTTGAGGCGATTTTTTTACTAAATTTCGCGCATTAGGATAAAATTTTATTTAGCCTAAATTTAACTTTGGCATACCGATAGAATTTTGATTTTAAAGAGCGCGGTTGGCGGGCTAATTTTTTTAGTTCGGCAGCCAAATTTTACCCGCCCCTCCATCCAAAAACCATGCTCTATGAGTCAAATTTGACGTTATAACGCCGAGTTTTGAGATTAAATTTAGTGTAGCGCGCCTCGGCAGATAAATCTATCCGCCAAATTGCTAGCTACTGTGCCGTTTTTACGATTTTAACCAGCTTAAAGGCGTATCCGCTAAATTTCGCCCTACAAAGCGCGACCGTGCCCTTCATCTGCGGCTCTAGCTTAAATTTAGCCACAACGTCGGCGCCATTAGCCTGCACGCTCACTATATCACCGTCTTTTACCTTTGCGGCCGCAGCAAACGACGCCGAGCCGATTAGCTCTTTCGTTTCATCGCTCAAATTTGAACCGCCCGCCTCATCCATAAAAAACACGACGCTACCGTCAAAGCTCTCAGGTTCTTTTAACGGCGTTAGCTTGCCGTCCGTTTTAAACTCACCCTGCTCTGCGTCAGACAAAACGACGTTTTTACCGAGCATTTGCAAAAACTCGAATATATTTTTCGCGTCAGCATGAGCTAAAAAGGAGCTATCGATCACGATATTTTCGCAATCATTTAAAAACTCCGCGATCTGCTCAAACTCCTCCTCGCCGACGTTGCACTCGCCGCTTAGGTATCCTTCATCCAGCTCGTCAAAGTATTCGCGCTTTTGTTCGTCAAATTTAGCCGCGTCAAGAGAGTACTTACAAAGCAAAGCCAGCACGTAGCTAGCCGATCCGATCTCGCAGCGAACGAGGTTCTGGACGCCTAAAATTTTATCCTCAAAGCAAGAGATATATAAAAATTCGTTTTGTTTTACCAGCCCTGCTAGCTGCGGGTTTTGCTCGCAAAGCAGGCTTGCTAGACTCAAAGTTTTTGCATTTTTAAATTCGCCAAATTTCATCGTTTATCCTTTAAATTTAGCTTGGATTTTATAAAAATTTGTTTTAAGAGGGGGTAAATTTGCGCCGTTTAGACGCAAATTTGATTATTTTTCTAGGCCGAATTTGACGGCTGCTTTAGCAAGCTCGAGGGTAGCGTCTACAAATTTATCTTTTTTCGTCGCGTACGGTAAAAACAGCGGTATCTCCGTGCAAGCCGCGATATATGCGTCGGCCTCGATAGCCGCGATCGTGTCGTTAAAGAGCTCAACGTACTCTTTTAGCTTGTTTGCCTTCGCGCCCTTGTAGATGCAGTCCATGATATTGGTCATCAAATTTTCGTGGATTTTCACGCACTCTAGGCCCGCGGCGATCAGCTCGTTTTCGTAAATTTTAGCCGCTGTCGTGCCGGTGGTGGCGATGACGGCGATTTTTTTAGCGTGCGGGAAATTCGACTTTATCGACGCGGTCGCGATTTTGGCGATGTGTAGGATATTTACGTCGCACTCGTCGGTTAGGCGCTTGGCAAAATAGTGAGCCGTGTTGCAAGCTATGCAGATAGCCTCGCAGCCCGCATTTTTGAGCCTCGTCGCAGACTCTTTCATAAAAGGAAACGGATCCTCGCCTCCGTGCAGGATATACGCCGTGCGGTCGGGGATCTGCGGGTGATTGTCGATTACGATGGGGATATTATCCTGGTCTTTTGCGGCGTTTGTGAGCTCTACGATCTTGGCGTACAGATCTATCGTAGCTAGCGGTCCCATGCCGCCTAAAATTCCGATTTGCTTCATGAAAAAGTCCTTAAATTTAAAAAAGCCGAGAGCGAAGTCTCGGCTAAATTTGGCTCTAAAATCCTTAGATAAGAACAGGAGCTATTAGGAACGCAAATGCAACTGAAAGCGCAACCATGATGGTGCCAGGTACGAAGAATGAGTGGTTGAATACAAATTTACCGACTCTAGTCGTTCCCGTATCGTCCATAGCGATAGCGCCCAAAGTAGTAGGATACGTAGGAAGTACAAATAGTCCTGAAACAGCGGCAAATGAAGCAACTAGGATCCAAATTTGACCTGAGTTTTCAGGCGTAGTCATACCTAGCGCAGCAGCGACCGCAGGCATCATAACGCGAGTGGTTGCAGCTTGAGAGTATAGCAAGCAACTTAGGAAATATAGCGCGACGGCTAGTATAAACGGATACTGCGTAACGACGTTTTTAGCTACCTCTTTGATGCTATCGATGTGACCGTTTACAAAAGTAGTACCAAGCCATGCGATACCGATGACACATATGCACGCATTCATACCGCTTTGGAAAGTGCTGGTTGAAAGCAATTTGCTAGTATCGATCTTGCAAAGCGTAGCGATAAGGAAACCGATAGTAAGCATAAAACTGATGATCGCAGCATCTCTAGATAGGATAGGTTTTTCCACAATGCCAAGGCTCTTTGAAATAACGAGTGCATAGCAAACGACGACTAAAACGCCGACGGCAAATATCGCAACCGATCTTTTCGCATAAGGTTTTAGCGCCTGATATTCTACCTCTTTTATCTCAGCGACCGCGCCTCTAGCAAGTCTGTCTTGATAGATAGGGTCTTTTGAGAGGTCAAGATCGTAAAATTTATTTACGATAAAGGCCGTAACGATCATAGCTACGAAAGTAGTAGATATGCAGATGAAAAGTAGCATCGGATAGCTAACGCCAAGAGGCTCGCAAACGCCGGTCATAGCAACGAAAGCCGCAGATATAGGGCTAGCGGTGATCGCTACTTGAGATGAAACGACCGAAAGCGCAAGAGGCGCGCTAGGTTTGATGTTTTGCGTTTTAGCAACCTCTACGATAACCGGGATCATAGAAAACGCAGTGTGACCCGTACCTGCTAGGATCGTAAGCAGATAGGTAACGATAGGCGCTAGGTAGTTGATTTGTTTTGGGTTCTTGCGCAAAATTTTAGATGCTACTTGAACCAAGTAATCAAGTCCACCCGCGACTTGCATCGCAGTGATGGCTGAAATAACGGACGCGATAATTAAAATAACGTCCATCGGGATATCTTTCATATCCACTTTCATACCGAGCATCGCCAAGATAACGACGCCAAGACCGCCGGCATATCCGACGCCCATACCACCTAGCCTAACGCCCAGGTAGATACCTCCGAGTAGGACTATAATCTGTAAAATCAGCATTATATCCATAGGAAAACTCCTTATATTAGATTTTTTTACTTACTAAATTTAAAAGGCGCCGAATTTGACTTCGGCGCTTTAAGACTTTTGCTCAATTATTTGCCCATGTGAGGGTTTAGCATATTTTTAGGTTCTAGGATCTTGTCTATCTCCTCTTTTTTCAAATATCCTCTCTCTAAGCAAATGTCGCCTACAGCTTTACCTGTTTGCAATGCTTCTTTAGCGATGCTTGCAGATTTTTCGTAACCGATGTATGGGTTAAACGCAGTTACGATACCGACTGAGCCAAGTACTGATTTTAAGCATGCCTCAGGATTTGCAGTTAGTTTTCTGATCGCTTTTTCGGCTAGGGTTTTCATCGCGTTTTCTAGGATAAATATAGAGTTAAATAGCGCGTAAGCGATACCAGGCTCAAACGCATTTAGCTCAAATTCGCCTCTCTCGCTGCAAAGCATGATGGTTACGTCGTTGCCCATTACCTCGTAGCATGCCTCGCCTACGACTTCTGCGATGACAGGGTTTACTTTACCAGGCATGATTGAGCTACCAGGCTGCATCTGTGGTAAATTTATCTCGCCAAGACCGCATCTTGGGCCTGAGTTCATTAGTCTTAAGTCATTTGCAATCTTGCTTAGGCGAACGGCAGCTGTTTTTAACGCGCCGCTAACGTGAACAAAATCAGCAGTGTCTTGAGTAGCTGCGATGAAATCATCTGCAGGTTTGAAATTTACACCGGTTATTTGGCTTAAAATTTTATGAACGGCGACTTTATAATCAGGATGGCAGTTGATGCCCGTACCGATCGCAGTTGCGCCCATATTTAGCACAGCCATAGTCTCTCTTGCGGCTGTGATTTTTTCGATATCGCTTTTAATGTAGCTTGCAAATGCGTTAAATGTGTTGCCAAGCGTGGTAGGCACGGCATCCTCTAGCTCGGTTCTACCCATTTTGATGATATCTTTGAAGTCTTTTGCTTTGGCCTCTAGCTCGCTTTTTAGTAGCTCCATAGCCTTTAAAAGATCAGTTAATTTCGCATAAGCAGCGACTTTAATCGAGCTTGGATAAGAGTCGTTGGTGCTTTGACCGAGGTTTGTGTGGTCGTTTGGATGTAGGTACTGATACTCGCCTTTTTTGTGTCCTAGGCTCTCAAGCGCGATGTTCGTGATGACTTCGTTAGAGTTCATATTGGTGCTAGTGCCAGCACCGCCTTGGATCATGTCTACTACAAATTGATCTAAATATTTACCCGCAATTATCTCGTCGCACGCTTTTGCAATAGCGTCGGCTTTTTGCGCGTCTAGAACGCCAACTTCTTTGTTTGCCAGAGCTGCGGCTTTT
>NZ_AOTD01000164.1 GCF_000344295.2 Campylobacter showae CC57C
ACTTGAACTCCCGACCTCCGGCTTATGAGGAATTTTAAATTTACCTCTTAAAAGCCCGAAATTACGGCACTTTAAATGATTTTTATTTCGCGTGTATATAAAACTGTTCCACTTTTGTCCACCGGTGACAGATATGGCACATCACTTAAGAGAGCGAAACGGCATATATTACTACAGAGCCGTACTTACTCCTAGTATTAGAAAGTTTTTTAACGAAAAACGGGAAATTTGCTTTTCTACCTCCACGAATCTCTTGGAAAAAGCTAAAAAACGGCTAAGATTCTAGATAACAATCTTTACCTTATAAAAAGGGCGGTTCATATGAATCTTAATGATAGTATAGTTCAGTCTTTCGTAAATTCGTTTATGAGAATAAAGCTTAGCAAGAGTATTAAAGAACATTCGCTTCTTAATAAAAAGCTGGACGTAGATTTCTTAAATGCTCTAAACGCTTATTTTAAACAAAATTTGATCGACGGCGAGTTTCCCGAGGTACTCGTTAAAGACGTAAATAATATAGCCCGCGTAGCCGGCGTCTTGGATGATAAAGATAAACAAGCCACCGGACAAACCCTTTTAGAGAAAAACATATTAACCCTTAACTACCTTATTTCTAAGCTTGAAAAAAGTAGTCTGCTGTTTGACGATAAGCAGGAGCAAAAGTTCCTCGACGATGAAGACCGAGGCGATCTTAACGGTAATCTAGATAAACCCGATACGATCTTTATAAACAAGCAAGCTATAGCCTCCGCATTTGACGCAAAGAATATCGATTCATTTCAGGATAATATAAAAGAGCTGGAAGATGCAGGATGCTTGCCGATGACGGACGGGCAGTTTGAAGCTATGGCGCAAAGATTAAGCGATACCGTATGCGCCATATTAGATAAAAAGTACGGTTCGGTCTCAAATTTGGAACTAGTTAAAGTAAACGACGGCAATAGAAGCATAGAAGATATCGTAAAAAATCCTTATCCTCGCAAAAGCATAAAGGTAAAAATAGACGATAAAAATAGTTTTGGTATGGTTGATCCGGGAGCTGAAATTACAGAAGAGTACGAGATTAGACAAGTGCTTCAAGCTCCTTCTTTAAGCAGTTTTAATCAGACCTTAGTTGCAAATTCGGAAAATCAAAAAACTTTAAAAGAGGCGTTTGAAATCTTTGAGGCTAATACCTCAAAGCTGGATAAATGGTCGCAAGATACCGAGAGGCTGGTAGCTAGCGTAAGAAAACTCCTGTTTTTATATTTTAGCGAGCAAGCCTCGGTAGCTAATATTACTAGGGATAATTTGCTGGAATTTAAGGAGCTGCTATATAAAGTTCCCGCCAAGCTAGCCCAAAAGAGTAAGTATAAAGATAAAAATTTATCTCAAATACTTAAAATAGGAGAAAGCGACGATAAACTCTCCGAAGTTACTATCCAAAAATACATGATAAGGGTTATTCAGTTTTTTAATTATTGCTTTGATAGCGGATATATAAATAGAAGCATAACCGCAAAAACAAACATCAAGCTAGATATTGACCCTAGCGATAGAGCTGTGCTTCCATACGACGTAACCGAAGCTAAAAAGATATTTGACATAGTATCTAATATTAAGCAAAGCGGTAAATCGCCTAGCTCTAGGATAAAAGCCGATGAGCTTTACTATATTACTATGATAGCTGCTTATAGTGGCATGAGAATAAAAGAGATCACTCAGCTTCATAAAAAAGATATGGTTTTAAAAGACGGAGTTTATTGTTTTAGTATCAACACCGATGACGGAAAAACTACTAAAACTAAAAATAGTATTAGGTTTGTGCCCATTCATAGTAAATTAATAGAATTAGGACTACTTGATTATGTTAATGGCAAAAGGATCGGAAATATCTTTAAAGTTACGAACAAGGATTTCTCTGAAATTTTTAGAAATCAGATTCAAAGAAAACTAATAACCAAAGATCCTAAAAAGACGTTTTATTCGTTTAGGCACTATTTTATAAATTACTTGGTACAAAAAGAGGTAGCAAATGACACCATTGCTCAAATAGTGGGTCATGAAAAACAGTATAAAATCCTACTAAATACTTATGCTACGCCTATTAACGTTAGTGCGTTAAAAGCTAAAGTTGAGATGGTTAAATATGAGGAGGGCGGGATGCTTAAAAACTAAATAGGGACTATTTTTCGTTTTATCCGTAGGTAAAATAGCGAATAATAAAGTATATATAATCCTATAAAAGATGGGATTTGAATAAATATCGACGTCCATTTTATTTGAGCGGCACTTATCCAAAAGCCCTTAGATACAATACTATGATATACGCCGACGCTACGGGTGATATGGTCAAGAAAGAGATGAAAAGGGTGATGTAGAGTGTTTGACAGTTATATGTTATTATGATACAATAACTATATATTGAATATGTATTTTTATTTATAGTAAATTGGAGCAAGGATGTCGATTTCGAGTAAGCTAATCAAAAAATTAAAAGAAAGTCCAAAAGACGTTAGTTTTGATGATTTGCATAAAATTTTAATCGGCCTAGGCTATGAATGTAAAAATAGCGGCGGTTCTCATTTCGTGTTTCGTAAGAAAAACGCGCCGACGCTAACTTTGCCTAAGCAAAAGCCTATGAAAATTTGCTACGTCAAAGACGTGCTTGAAATTTACGCAGACTTAAAGGAAGACAAATGAAAAAAGATTTAAACTACTACCTAAATTTACCCTATGTCGCAATCGTCGTAAAGGATAAAAACTTTGACGATACGTTTTACTATTATGCTTACTACAAGGAGTATGAATATATAAAAGGCACCGGAAATAACGAAGCCGAAGCTATAAGCGATTTAAAAAGCGCATTTAAAGACGCGTTGGTTGAAATGCTAGCGGATAATGAAGAAATAATAGAACCTAGGTCGCTTAGTATTAAAACAAAAAGCTATGCTATTACTATGAAAGAAAATATAATGCAAGAGATAGATGCCACAGCAAAAGAGCTCGGCATTTCTCGTTCGGCATTCTTGGCTATTTCGGCTAAAAACTATATACGCGCGTTGCAATAATGCACGACAAATAAACGGATATAATTGCCTAAATTTAACGTATCAGGATAGCATTTATAAATTTGCTTGTGTTGTTAAGCCTTTAATTAATGCCCTCTTGCGATGATCGCTAAATTTTAGTAAAGCGTGTAAGCACGCTTCATATCTCCACTACGCTAACCCTGGCTCTTTCAAATTTTTATCGCAACCTGGATTGTAAATCGTGGTATGCTTTAGCCTACATATATTTTTTAGGATTATGGATATGCCCGCAAAGAAGGATTTTTGGAGTTATGACTTGTTTGCCGATAGCGTTATAAAGCTTTTCGCTACCGTAATCATCGCCGCTGTATCCAACGGAAGCTTTCGTGTAAGCAGGCGGAACATGCGAAAGTAAAACGTCGCACTGGGCAAATTTCGCGTAATCGGGCTTGAGATAAGGAGCGCAGCCGAATTTTACTCCGTTTATTTCTTTTACGGCGTTATCGGCATAAATATTTGGGATATCGTTTAACCATTCTTGCTCGTAGGCCAGCCCTACGTCGTGATTGCCGCTACAAACAAATACAGGTTTATTAAAACTTGCAAGCCATTCACTAACGTAAGCGATCTGAGGAGCTATTCCAGTCTGGTCAAAGGCGTCGATAAAATCTCCTGTTATGCAAACGATGTCAAAATTTGATTCAAGATTCTTGATAAATTTGAACCACGATTTATTGTAATGTAAATCTGTTGCATGGAGGATTTTCATTTGAAAGCCTTGCCGATTTTTATAAAAATCTTAATATTATATAGATTCATAACCATTTTCCTAAATATATCCAACTAAAACCATAAAACGCCATATCAAATTTTACCGACGCGCCGGTAACTCTTTTGTGTATTTTTGGCGATTAACGAGTCCTTGCCATGCTAAGCTCTTTTTGTCTTTTAAGCTCTACTAGTTTTTGGCGTTCCGGCTTTTTTAGTTCTCGCTCAATTTCAGATCCACAAGCGGTAGTAGCTCTTTTAGTTTCGCTCTCCAAGCACTCTCTAAATGCTGCGCCATATCGCTCGTTAGCTTGTCGTATATTGTGTTTAATTCTATTTTCATATCCTCCAAACTCTCTTTCAATATCGTCTTTATGGCCGTTAATTCGTTTTCTAGAGATTTGTAGTTTGTTTGCAAGCTCTCGTATTTGCTTAATAATTCCCGGTATTCCGTCGCCGAGTAGTCGCTTTCTCCACTCGTCAAGAGCTGATTTAATTTGCTCTTGATAGCTTCTATTTGCGTCTGTTCGCTCTCTAAGCTTTCTAATTTGTTCTCGCTTAGGCTTAATTCGTTCTTGTGCGCCGATAAGATATTCTCCAGCTCTTGTGCGAATTTGTTCGCTAAGTCCTCGTAGTAAAGCGCTGCTTTTGCTTTCTGCAATTTTTCGTATTTCTGTGCTAACTCGTCGTTCTCGTTCTGCTTGCTCTTTATCGCGCTCTGTAATCTCAGAATTTCTTCTTGCAATTTCTCTACTTCGTCTAATAATGCGGTCTGCAGTTTCGTCATCTACAATCCCCCGTTGTAAATTTGATAAAGTTTCGTCCCATCCGTTAGATTGTGTGTCGATTTGGGCAAAATCATGTAGCGAGACTCTCGGTTCGTTTTGCTGTCCGTTTCCTTGTATTTTAAATTCTCCGGAATCTGCCACTTCTGCAACTCTTGATTGCTCGCTAGTAGCTTCGAGTTTTGTGTTTGGTAGTCCGTTATGCGTTTGTCGTAGATCAAAAAGTTGATTAAATATCCTACTATTAACCCGATAACCAAGATTATTGCCGTCATACCACTCAATAATCTTTGTATTATAGCGGGCTTCATCTCGTTTAATATCGTTTCTTTGGTCTGCTTCATTTCGGAGACGATCTCCAAGAGTTGCTTCTTTGTATCGTTTTTTATTTCGCTGATCTCTTCTTCGTATATTTTCGCTAATTCGCTCTCTATTGTATCGACACTCTTCTTGTGTATCTCGATCAACGTATTTTCTAATTCTTTTTGACTCGCTTTCGCCGAGTTCGCTAAGTTTGTCAATGTCTGTGAACCGTCCGTCATAAATTCCTCCTCTCATTCTGTTGGGTCTTTTTTGATTGGATAATACTATGCTTATTCCGCTTTCGTTTTGTCTAGTAACCTTATAGCCGCTAGCCTCTAAAAGTTCTATCATATGGGCACGACTTTTGATGGCTCCTTGCGCCACTAACTCTTTTAGAGTTTTATCTAGCTGTGCGATCGTATCGTAATGAGCTAAGTCTTTTTTATCGATACGGATGTTTTGCTGCTTTGTCGGGTCGTTCGGACTGGTAAAGCCGTATTCGTCGTTTATGGTTCGTTTCCAAAGATCGATATTAAATTGATCGCGCTTGGCAAAGTATGGGTTAAAACTTTTGCCGGTTATTAAATCGATCTTGGGGATTAAGAAGTTAAGTTCGAGTCGTCCGTGCTTATCGCTATGTTCTACCCACAGTACGGCGACACGGTCTTTCATATAATCTCCAAGCAAAGCTCTTTCTAAGTCTTTTATAATATCTTGCTTTATTTCATCGCCGATAGAATTTGCCTGCTCGCTAAACGACAAGACCCCAAAGCAAGTTTTTTGCTTATAGGGCATTTGAGCTATAAGGGCTCTAACCTGAGCTTCGCTGCCTTTTAGAATGCGCGCAGTGCCTTGTTCTTGACGTTCATTTAGCAAATAGTTTACGCTACCTAGCCCGCCGCCGTTTTTTGTTGGTAGAAATTTAACTATCATCTCTGCTCTTTGTCTTGTTTGCTTAAGAGATCAAAAATAGCGTTTAAGCGCTCCAGCGACTCGTTGATTATATCAAGCGCTATTCTATCTAGGAGCTTTCCTTGATTTAAGTTGCGAGATATCTGGTTTAGATTATTCCCCTGTTTTGAGAGCTCTAAAACCAGTTCTCTTGTGATTGGAGTCTTTGTAAGAGGGCGAGAGAGCATAGAGCTCATTGCATACTTTGTAAAAGTAATACCGCCTAATTCGCTAATTTTAGCTAAAATTTTATCATGCTCGCTAGGCGTCATCCTGAGAATCTTTGTAATCGTTTTTCCCTCTTTTTTCATTGCTTACCTCTGCTGGGTTTTAACTTCATTTTTTATTTTTAATAGTAGTATTGATTAAAAATAAAAAATGAAGCGTCATAGGGGTATGGGGAGTGCGATCTCCGTCCTCATATTTGAAAAAATGCCGCTAAAAAATCGTTAGATTTTCCTAGCCGCCTTTGGCTAGATGCGGCAATTTTTCAAGGGGGTTAAGGGGGGCGTAGCCCTCCTTACGAGCACCCAAATATATTTAAATCTATTAGAATTTGTATATATATGGGGTATGCTCGCCCATATTTCTATTCTAAACTTTTTAGTTTGGCATTATAGCATAAAATCTGGCTATACAGACTCATTTTCACGCCAGATAATTTTATAGAATTAGAAAAATTACTGGAAAGATACCTAAGTGAATCCGCTCGCGACTAATGATTATGCTTTTAGGAAATTTTAAAAAATATGAGTAATTTTAGTAATATTGGCTAAGACAAATTAACGGAACTAGAGACTGGTAATACTTGAATTATATTAGTCTTCTATTTAATATATAAAGAATATAGACACCGCAATTATTTTTTATCTGACATTTCTTCTGTTTTGGGTCTATAAAACTCAACATCCACAAAATCCCCTTGCTCTCTTATCCTCGGTTGTTTTAGCTCCGCCCTCTTGCAAGCTATCATTATTCTGCTTATACCGCTCCCCCATTGCTCTATCAGGCCAAGCTCTTTAAATACATTTGCTATAACCTTGTTTCTTATCTCGCTCCTGCCTCTTAGTATGTCTTCTATGGTTACTATGTTTGGTAGGGCTCCTGGGGAGACGATGTTTACTATATCGTCATATACGCCTACTTTAATATCTCTTCCGAAATTTGCATAGTCTCTATGGATAAGAGCATTTATTAAAGCTTCTCTTAGAGCGACTATAGGTATCTCGTAGCTATCGGTTCTATATAGTCCTTCTATCTTGGCGCTTAAATTTATGTGATTTAGGATAAAGTTTTGAGTGTTTTCAAGGACGCTAAATATATTTCCCCTGTATTCTTTTTTGTCTATGAAGGTTTCCATCGTTACGCCTTTAAACCTAGCGCACTTTACCACACAATGAGGAAATTTACCAAGAAGTATCAAAAGGGCGTTTGTGGGGTAAGTGATGCCCCTGTCGGTTTTTATGAGTTTTAAATTTCTTAGCTTTTCATCGTTTAGTGTTTTACCTGTTTTAGCAAATCTTGTTTTTAGGGGTATCATATCTGGTTCTCTGACGGTTATATCGTAGTTTATCTCCTCGTCAAAGCTTACATATCTTTTGTGTCTTTGAAGCTCCTCTATGATTTGAGAGCCTGCTTTTCTATTCGTGGCGCCGACTCTTATGTAGACGCCATCGGCCACACCTTCGCTTTTTAGGAAATAGGGCATCAGGTTGCCGCGGAAAATCTCTATCACCAAAAGAAGTTTGCTGTTAATATTTATCGTATAAATTTCAGGCAAGATGTCCGGCGAGCAGCTGTCAAATATCACCGAAGCTATCTTGTCTTTTAGTGAGTAGACGCTATTTGCGTCTACTCCGGTTATATTTAGTTTGTCGTTTATACCAACTACTATTTTGCCTCCGCTAGTATTTGCAAAGGCGATTACTGTTTTTGCTATTGATTTATTATCGGGTAGCTTCTCTTTTAACTCAAGGGTTTTGCTTTCGCCGTTTTTTATTTGATCTAATATTTTCATTTTTGGCTCTATACTTTAAAATTTGAACTAAATAATACCAAAAGAGAGCTTATTGTTGGGGTATGGCGTTAAAGGCGAAGCCTGAGGCGTTAGAGGAAGCGGGCGCTTATATCACCCAGTTTGGTGCTGATGTAGCAAAGAGTTACATAAAAGATCAAGCTAAATTTGAAAAAATAGGGGACAATACTAGGGAGACGGAAGTGTAAAATTAAAATAAATGTTATATGTGGTAGAGATCAAATTTGATTTCTACCACACTTATTTCTTGGCTAATTTCAGCATTTCCCTTATAGTGTTTACATGTTATTCTTTAGGAATTCCACCCGCTCATTACCAGATTCATCATATCTTGGTTGTTTCTGATGGTATCGTGGCTGATACTAGTTATACCGTTATCTTTGGCGTAAGCGCTGATGTCCTGTATGATCTTATTTATTTGGGAGTTGGTGATGAAATTTCCATTGCCTAGTTCTACTTTGTCGATCTGATATGCTGTGTTGTTCATGTAACCATTAACTGTGACGGTATCGCTGCTGCCGTACTTGATGGATAGGTTGCTGCCGGTAAATACGAATGTCAAATCCTTTTTGCTAATTCCCTCTTTAAATTTAATT
>NZ_AOTD01000165.1 GCF_000344295.2 Campylobacter showae CC57C
TTAAATTTGATCCGAATTTATATCGCTTAATTTATATCGCTTAACTAAAAAACAAATTTAACTATTTTTATCCACCCGCACAAACGCCCAGTGCATAAACTCTTGCCTCGGTTTGTATTTGGTGCTACTAAAATCAACCTTGATTATAAATTCATTTGCGTAGCTAGTTTTAACAAGCCATCGTTGAAGCTGGGCACCTTTTTGTCCCAATGCTCGGCAATTTTTTTGCCAAAGCAGAGCAAGTCTTGAGCTGTTTTTGAAATTTGGCTTTGAAAAATGGGGCGAGCCGCCTAGCGTTGCCCGATGGATAATGAGTACAAATATGCCGTTATCTTGGGACTAAAGCTATAAAAGCTAACATTAAGCAAGTCAAGATATAATTTCGCCCCAAACCTAGGTAGATGTCCGAGCGGTTTAAGGAGCACGCCCGAAATGCGTGTGCGGGGCA
>NZ_AOTD01000166.1 GCF_000344295.2 Campylobacter showae CC57C
TGGTATAATCGTTTTATAAATTAAGAAGAAAGGAACTTAAAAAGATGAAATTAACGAATGCGATTAAACTACTTAGCCAATACGGCGAAGTTAAACAAGATGAAACCGGAGCAAGAATTGAAATAGACGGCTGGACTTACGGCGCTAGCACGAATTGGAACGAGCAAGAGGTTCTATTTTTATATTGTGAATGCGGTACAAACACGCGGGATAGGCACTTTTATTCATATAACACGCTAAAAGGACTTAAAGATTGCATGGATAGATACATCCGGGCAACGGCATAGCAAGAGGATTACAATGAAAATTTATTTAACGGAAATAGACTACGCCCGTTTAAATTCTTCGATGGATGAGGGGCGATACTCCTTAAAAAGGGATGGTGAATACACGGAGGCGATAAAGCTTAAATTTATAGGCAACGCGACGAACGTTGAAAGCTATGGCGTATTTTTTAGCCACGATCCGTTTAAAGTTTTTATTTTAGATAAGCTGGCGCAAACGTTTAGACAGACCGATGGTTGGGCGCCGCGAAACCTTTAGGGGTCAAATAGACGAAGGGCAGCATGAGTCAATGAACAAGAACTATAATAAATTTGAAAGGGCACACGATATAATGGTGGAGCTAATCAAAGCCCCACTCCCTCTTGAGCCGGTGGAGCTTGGCAACATTAGCGACAGGGAGCTTGGCTTTTTGAAGAGTAGCGTAGAGATGATGGCGGACTACTTGGACTCGCTGGGCTTTGATTTCAGAGGCCACAAAGAGGAAGTCCTGATGCCGATTTACGAGGAGTTCGAGAGGCGGCAAAAGTAAATAGCAAAATATGCTATAATTTGTAAAAATAAGGATGAAAAATGAAGAAAATTAAACTGCTGACGGCGGCTGTTATAGCCGGGCTTATGTTGGCAGGATGCGGTGAAGATGATGGGCTTGTAAAGCTAGAGAATGCAAATCCGGCAATAAAACAAGCAAATTACGATGCAATGGTCAATAAGCTAAAAGAGAGAGTTAAAAATACAGATTTTGAATTTTATCATGCACAGACCTTATTTAATGGCGAAAATTGGAAAAATTATACATCAGAGCAGGGCTTTGCCAAATTTACAAGATGGAAAGCTCAAAACGACCTCATAAACAATGAGAAACTCGTAGTAGTAGTCGTAGATAAAAATAATAAAAAAGTAGGGTCGGCATACGAGGTCGAATGTACAAAATGGGGCAAATTTGAGTGCGATCCAGAATATATAACGGTTCTTGAAAACGGAAAAAGATAGAAAAAGGAGAATCCCCAATGAAGACGACGTTACCCGATTTAACCAAAGAATCGATACTCGCATATCTATCCGAGCTCAAGCCGGGTCTTGAAAAAGACGGCATCCAAAAGATAGGACTTTTCGGAAGCTATGCCAAAGGTTATGCGGGTGAAGACTCGGATATAGATATAGTCGTTTTGGCCGACAAAAAGGACTTTTTGGATAGACTGCACGCGTTTAAAGCGCTTGCGTATTTAAATGATTTAAAAGAGCAGATCGCGGGCAAATTTCATAAATCGGTAGATATTTGCGATTTCTATTCTGAACAAAAAATGCAAGACGACAAGATAGTGAGGGGAGCGATTTATGTCTGATAAAAAAATTATATATCGATTAGAACTGGCGGTAGAAAAAATAGATCAAGTATTTGAAATTTGTAAGCCCAAAGGCGTTACAGCAGCACTAGAAGACGAGCTGCTTGCAAAGCCAGCGATAATGAAACATATCGACGTCGTATACCAGCAATTTAAGAAGCTTGAAGAAGCGCAGGAATACCATATATTAGATAAATTTAAAAAAGAAGATATAAAAGGGATAAGAGATATCAGAAATTGGTCTTCTCACAATTATGACAATATACAAAACGAGATCATAGAAGACGTTATACGCACAGATCTTCCTAATCTCAAAGAAAATCTTCAGAAAGTCATAAAAGAAACGAAGCAAGAGCTGTGCGAAGATTTACAAAAAAAGATCGATCGCTTCGTTAAGAAGCAGAATATTTTAACCCCGCAAGCCAAGAGCGATCTTGGGGCAGATATTCAAAAAGGCTACAACGACTTACGAAAAAATGGACTTGAGCTTGATAAATCATATGCAGACAAGCTCAAGGGCATCATCAAAAGCAACTCGAACGAAAACGTAAAATAATTTTGCGTTTGAATTTTTAAAAAGGGGAAAATAAGCTTCCTTCCCTTTCTAAATTTTAATTTTTTTATACTTCTTTTTACATAAATTTAAGAAATATGATATTTCTAATTTTACTATATTTTAATGAAATATAATTTTATTTTTAAATATTTTATTATTTCTTAAATATAATCTACTCTCGACCGCCAAGTTCATTATTAAATTTATTTTGATCCGCCGGGCGAGAACCCTGAGTTTTAGTCTTACCGGATCGTTCAGCCAAGACGTCTTTATAAAGCCTCTTTTCGTTTTTGATTTTTACTAGACGATCGTCAGGCTTAACGCCCAGCACCGATACGCCTTTAAAATATTCTTTGAACAAAAAACCGTCCTTATCGATTTTATCGCTATTTAAAAGCTTTTTGCCGACGTAGTCGAAGCGTTTTTGACAAATATCCGCGATAAATTCCTTATTGCTTTTTAGCCTTTTTTCAAAAGCGGTAGCCTCTTCGCCGATTATGCCCGAGTGCTGCAAGACGTAAAGGTTTTTATCTAAAATTTCAAGCTTTGCGGTTAATTTAAAAAGACTTTCGTTACGCCCGAGCATGCGAGTAACTAGCAGGCTATCCTCGAAATACTTCCTAGCCGCATCGTCCTCGCGGCCGCGATGAATAGCGATAGCGCGTCGCACTTTTTTATAATTTTCGACATCGGCCTTGCTCGCGCCCCTATTTTTCGGATAAATTTTATTGTAGTTGTAGCTAAAATTTTCAAGTAAATTTAGCCCTGCGGAGTGGTCTTTATAGTGAGCCAATCGCATCTCGTTAAGCTGCATAGCTTGATTGGAAATTTTATTTATTTTGTCGATTTCAGATAGCACGGCCTTGCTCTTTTCTTTGATGACTCGGTTACTTTCTTTTAACTCACGAGCGAGCTTATACGCCCGTTTATTTCGCTTTTTAGTATAAAGCATAAAGAGCCGTAAGAGCTCTTCATTATCTTTTTTAAGCGCGACAAGTTCGTTATTCATAGCTTCAATTCGCCCTGCCGTAGCGTCATAGCTTTGCTTATTTTTATCCTGCATTTTTGAATAATAGTCGTTTATTTTATCTTTTGCCGTATAGTCGTCCGCTTCCAGCTTCACGGCGGATTTTACTTTGTTAAATTCGAGCTTTAAATCCTTTTGCAAGAAATTTTTATTCTCGTATTTTAGCCCACGAGCTCCGAGAGAGTAAGCGAAATTCGTCCGCACGTCGTCAAAAAACTCTCTGATTTCGCTTCTGCTATCAAAGTGGATTTTTTTATTGGTAAAGCTATTTCGTTTATTTAAAACCACGTGCACGTGCGGATTATTCTGATGGGTGTGTAGCACGAAAGCATACTTGTGTCCGCTAAAATTTAGACCTAATACGTTATGTACACTCTCGCTCAAAGCTCTTAATTTTTGCTGATCGTCGCAAGGCTCGTTGATAGAAAAAATTAGATGCCACGCGTCCTTCGAGTTTGTATTATCGCCGAAATCCTTGCCCCAATCTTTTAAAACTTCATCGCTGCCTACTCTCTCCCCTTTTTCATTGATAGCCGCGCCGTCGAGAGAGTTTTTAAGAGCGTAGTCGATACAACGCTTGATGGAAGTTTTAGGCAAATTTGAAATCATCTTTACGACTGATTGCTTGGCAAAGTTATTTTTAGGAAAAGGAATATGCGAGCGAGAAAATCCTACGCCGCTTCCAAAAGAAACGTATTTATGCTCCGATTTTGCCGTACGAGTATAGCCGGCTCTGATAGCTTTTAGTTCTTCGAAAAACGCATCCCAATCGCGTCTTGCCAAATTCTCTCCCTTTTAAATTCTTAAAAAGTATTCATAGCTTTTAAAGATATTTGCAAAAGATGTTAGTGTAAGTAGCTTTAAGAAAAGATAATGCCAGAAGTAAGGCAGGATAACCCTCTTTATATATCATTTTTTTAAGTTTAGCCCATTTTACGGCGATAAAACGCCTAAAAATGGGGAAACTAAACTTAAAAAAGCTGTGATTTTCGGTAATTTTGCAATTGCCGAAAATAAAATAAAATGCAGAGCATTTTATTTTTGAGAAAAAGCAAGTAGGTTTTAAAAGGGAAAGCGTAAAAAAGCACAAAAATATTTGAAAAGTTAGAACTATATTCGCGATACATAAAAATAAAACAAGAAAATTTTATTCGGATAAGCTTATGGACAAAATATAAGAAAAAATTAAAAATATCTAGCAAAAGTATTCAGAGATAAGCAAAACGAAACGGAAGAGAAAATTTTTAAAAGAATTTGTAAAATTTTTGAAAAGCGTAATTTTGTAAAAAGACTTTTTTAAAAAAATAATCGCAAAAAGCCTATAAAATAATCAATATGAAAAAGTAAAAAAGTAAATAAATACTTATAAAATCTTTAAAAGAATTGCTTGTATATCCTTTAAATCGCTATTCGCAAAATCACTTTTACAAAATCTCGCTTTTTGAAAAATAGTATAGTGCTAGAAATCGAAAATATTCTAATCAAAAAGGAGCAAACAATGAGAGAAGTCTCAAAAAAGGCGAAAAGTATTTTTTACTTTTTAATGTTCTTGCCGTTTCATTTATTCGGAGCGGGCGGCCAAAACGTTTTAAAAACTTTGGAAACAAAGGCAAACGAACAAATCACTGAAGCCGGCAGTAGTGCCGCAAGCGTTATCAATACGGTAATCACCGTATTCGGCATTATTTGGGTCGTAGTATTCTTAACGATAATGTTCGTAAATATCGAGGCTTTAAAAAATAATATAAAATTGCTACTTGGTATCGCGATTATTCTTGGTATTGCATACGGCTTATCTGCCGCAGCAATGTAAAAGGTAAAAGCGAATGATAGTGACCGACTGCTATATGGACTTAACCAAAAGAACGAAAATCATAGGTCTAACAACCACGAGTCTATTCACGATTATAATCGCTGGATTTATCTCGTGGTTTATCTTGATTTTATATTCGCTAGCAGTCGTTGCTATTTTATACTGCTTCTTCTTTATTTTAGAATTTTTTGATGAAGACATATACGACATCATAGGTTCTAAAATGAAAATATCGCAAAACAAATTTTATGCATAGGTTAGAAAATGGCTCGCGGAATAATAGGCGTAATCAAAGAGTGGAATCAAAATAAAAAGAAAGAAAAACTAAAAAAAGAGCTTGGCATTGACGTAAGCCAAGAAAAACCAAGCATTAAAAATAAAACGGAAAACGACGTTTTATCAAAAATCAATAAGATCAATAAAAAAGCGGATGAAATTTTAATGATAGCAGAACCGCAAATTTATACACTGGCAAAAGAAAACAACATCGCCTGCAAATACGGCGAGAATATAATAATCACCAAAGACGGCAACGCAAGTATAGCAGTAGAGCTAAAAGGGATAAGCTACGCCGGAATCAGCTTAGACGACGAGACAGACTACCTTTTAAACCGCGTTATGTTTTTTACGACTTTGAAAGATGACGTAGAAATAAATTTAATCATCAAAAAAACAAAGCAAGACGACAAAGAATATACAGACAAAAATATAAATCCGTATGCGAACGAGATCATAAAAAAATGGGAAACCAATCAAGATATATACGCTATAAGATACTTTTTAATAATTTCTACGATGACGAAAAATATCACAGGACTACTGGAAAGCTTTAAAACCAAAATGACTAGCGAAGAGGGCGACGAAAGCAACGAAAGCGCAAAATTAAAGCAAAAAATCGAGCTTTTAAGCGATACGTTCTCAAATATCAAAAACTACTTCTCGATTTATCAGCCAAGACAGCTAAGCGGCGATGAGATCATAAATTTTTATGCCACGTATTCAAACGCGAAAGAGACGAACCTTACATATACGAATGAGCTGATCACGGATAGTTACATAAGCTCATACGTAGAATTTAAAAAAGACTACATAGAGTTTTACCGCAACGACGGCACGACCAAATACGCTAGATTTATCAGCGTAAAAGCCTACGAAACTGAGCAAATCAAGTCGATCATCACCTCAAATTTAATCAAAAGCAATAACGAATTTATGGCTATGATTTATCTAAAAGCCTACGAAAAGCGCAAGGCGATCAAGAAGATAAAGGACACCAAAGCGTTTGCGGTAGAGCTAGTCCGCCAAGAGCTAGATCAGTTAATGGAGCTAATCCAAGCCGACAGAGAAAATTTGGTGGAGACGAGCTTTTCGGTATATTGCCTAGCCGATAGCCTCAAAGAGCTGGAAAACCGCTCGAACGAACTAAAAAATATCCTAGAAAATCAAGGATTAAATGTTGTCCGAGAAACGCTAAATCAAAAAGCTCTTTATTTTAGTTTCTTTCCTAGTCGCGGAAATTTAAACGCTAGAAAGAAAACGCTAAATATCAGCAACTTAGCCACGATCGCAAATTTTGAAAACGAAGTAACCGGATTTAACCAAAATGACTGGGGCGGCGAAGCGATAACGACATTTAAGCACCTAAACGGCACGCCGTATTTATTCAATTTTCACTGGCAGCCAGATGGCGATCGCCCAGCCGGGCATACGATGATAGTGGGCGGAACCGGAAGCGGAAAGACGACGCTGGCGCAATTTTTAATGACAAATTTATTTAAATACCCGATAGATATATTTGCAATGGATAAGCTACGCGGTATGTATAACTTCACGAACTACGTAGACGGCGAATATCACGATAGTGAGAGCGATGGCTTTAAATTAAATCCATTCAGTCTAGCCGACACGAACGAAAATAGAGACTTTTTAAAGTCATGGCTACGCTTTATGGCCGAGGTTAAAAACGACGAGCATGAAGCCATAAACGATATTAACAACACGATAGACCGTATATACGACATGAAGCAAGATGGTCAAACGCTAACGCTAAGCGACTTTATTATATCGCTTCCAAGCGACAATAACGAGAAATCAAGACTAAAAATCAGATTTGACAATTATAAGGGTTCGATATTCGACAACAAAGAAGACGCCTTAAATTTTACCAAGCAGCTATCGGTATTAAATATGGACGGCATACTGCAAAACAAAAAAACCGCCGGACTTACGGCTATATATATTTTTCATAAACTAAAAAATAAAGCCAAAAATAGCGCGGATAAGCGCGGCTTCTTTTGCTTTATAGACGAGTTAAAGGATTATTTACAGGATGAGACGATGCAAGAAAAAATCCTAGAAGCGATCCTAGAAGTTAGAAAAATCGGCGGAGTAATGTGTATGGGCTTTCAAAATATGAGCTTATTTAACAACATTGAGCGCGGCTCGTCTTTTTTGGACAATATCGCAAATTTCGTCATATTTCCGACCAATAGCGAAGAGACGCTGGCGGAGTTAAACGCGATGATAGGATTAACGCCGACGGAAGCCAAATTTTTAAAAGAGACAAACTCGAATGCGAGGCAAATACTGCTAAATATGAAATTAAGAAACGAGAGCGCAAAGCTGGATATAGATTTATCGAGGCTCGGAAGCTACTTGCGAGTATTCTCGTCAAGCTCGGACAACGTAATGCTTTTAAAGCAGCTTAAAAACGATAGCCCGGTTCACTGGCGAAAACATTACATAGAATTTAAAGGGAAGAGGAGTTAAGGATGAAAAAGATTGCAATCATCATGGCGGCGTCGATACTAGCGGCGCTTTTAAGCGGATGCGCGGATAAACCTAGCAAAATAGAAAGAATAAGCCCCTGCGCTTGTTACGATTTTATAAAGGTGGGTTAAATGGCGTTTGAAGAGAGAAAGATCGACCCAAATTTTATTTTTAGAGCCGAAAGAAGCATTAAAGCGTATATGTTTTATACGATCATAGCCCTCGCGGTCGTAAGCGTAAGTCTGGCGGTAGCAATAGCGCTTTTAACGCCGTTAAAGGAAACAAAGCCGGTTTTACTTAAATTTTCAGATGGCGACTCCCGCTTCGTGACTATAGACGATACGAGCCTAAATGTCCGCAGCAACGAAGAGCTGCTAAAAAGCATTTTAGCTGGATACGTTAAAAACAGAGAGATGATAAATCGCATAGACGATGTCGAGCGCTACAACGAGATACGCACGCAAAGCAGCAGGCAGGTATGGGAAGCATTTCAAAGTTTAGTAAGCGATCCCAACTCGATTTATACGACTAAAAATTACTTCCGTAACATTCAAATTTTAAACGTAGCCGTTTTAAGTCAAAACGTAGCGACGGTCGACTTCCAGGCCGAGATCACGAATCCTACGCGCACTGAAGTAAGCTATAAAAAATACAGAAGCGCGATAGAGTACGACTTTCGCAACCAAAGTGGCACATACGCCGATACGATGAAAAATCCTACCGGTTTTATCGTAAGTAAATATCAAATAACGCAAATTTTGGACGAAAAGGGCTCAAAATGAGAAATTTAATAAAACTTTCGATCGTCTCGGTACTTGCTTTAAATTTAAGCGCACCCGAGCCTCAAGAGGGACTAAGCGAAGAGCAGATGAATCAAATCCGCGCCATTATGCGCCAAACGCAAGAGCTGGTAAACGAGCAGCAGCAAAACGGCTCTATGGGCGAAGATATATTTAACGATAAAAACAAAGACGTAAACAACAATATACAATCGAATTTTAAAATAAATCCGCTCGGACTATACAAGCAAAGGCAGCAGCTGCAAGGGGCAAAATTTAACGACCCTAACGGCGGGCAAATTCCCGAACAAGACGTAATAGACTTCGGTGGTGCGCCCGATGGTTCGGATAGGCAGATAGGCAAAGACGAGCTGGAGCTTATGAAAAACGCCATCCGCAATCAAGATTTAAAGGCATTGCAGCAAAAATTTCACTCAAAGAAATACAGCGGATACGAAAATACGCAAGTAGTCAAATATCAGCCCGATAAAACCATCAAAATTCGCACGCGCCATGCAATGGCCACTACGCTGATATTTGATAGCGAGATAGATAATTTCGTGCTAGGCGACCAGACCGGCTTTAAAATAGAGCAAATCCCAAGCCAGCCTAATGCTATCGCAATAATCCCGCAACTAATCGGCATCGATACTAGCCTAACGATTTTTACGGGTGATGGAAAAATCCATACCTTTTATATTTTTTCGACGGATTATAAAAATTCAAGCGACCCAAGCTTCATAGTTCGTATAAAAGACGGCGAAACGCAAAAAGCTAAGCTTGCTAAGCTTGAAGAGGACGGCAAGGAGTATTTAACAATAAAAGACGGCATAGCCGAGCTGAAAGTCAAAAAGAGCGATATTTACAGCGGATATACGCAAAAGGCCAAAAAAGAAAATGAGTGGCTGCTATCGGCTGAAATTTTTAGCGATAAGAAATTTACGTATTTTAAGTATTCCAAAGACGAAATGCCGCAAATCCCTACTATTTACGCAGTCATTGATAAACAAGATAGCCCAGTAGAAACGAGGGTAATAGGCGATTACATAATCGCAGAGACTATAAATCCGAAATTTACGATTAAAAGCGGCGACAGCTACGTATGCGTAGAACGCAAAGAAACGCAGGCCGAAAAACTAAGAAAAGAGATAAGAAAAAATTTAAACACCGATGAAGAAGCCGTAAAACAAAGACAAAAAGAGAATAGCAAAACAATAACGAAAAACCAAGAAAAATATAACGAATCCACAAAAAAAGCAAGAGGATTTTAGAATGAAAAAGGGGAAGAAAACGCTGCTTTTAAGCCTTGCGACGCTTGGTATAATTTCCTCTCCCCTTTTGGCGGAGGAAATTTTTAACGAGGCGGCCGGGCAAGAGCAGCAAGACGAGCAAATAAGAAATTTACAAAACCAAAAGAATCTGAATCATCTTTTTGAAAATTCAAAATTTCCGGTCGACGATTACATTTATAAAGCCGGAAAGAAAATGCCGAGCGAGGACGGGCAAAATTTAGGCGAAATTTTAAAGAAATTAGAAGAACTCGAAGCTAATAAAAAGCAATCCGGGCAGATCACGCCAGGAGCGCCGGTCGCTACGCCCGAAGATATGACGAAAGAGCAAGAGCAAATGGCGCAGCGCGCTAGAGATAAACAAGAAGAGCTAAAAGCCAAGCAAGAGAGTCTAAAACAAGAAATAAGAAGAGACAACCAGGCCGCCTACGAAAACAAAATGCGCGAGCTAATAAGAGCTCAAATTTTAGCTAATCGCAACAACGAGATAAAAAACGTAAATCAAAACTCATTAAAATACGGCGCCGATGGCTTCTCAAATCAAAAAAGCCTAGATGTCAGCACGAATGAACACAGACTATACCGCACTATTAGAGCCGGGCGGCTGATCCCGGCAATTCTAACGAGCGCGATAAGTTCGGATTTGAGCGGAATAGTAACGGCTCAAATAGAGCAAGACATATATGCTGCTATGGGGCGAGCAGTGCTGATCCCTCGCGGAAGTAAAGTGATAGGCTTTTACACCAACGACACCAAAATCGGGCATGAAAGGCTGGAAATCAGGTGGCGCGAGATAATCACGCCGCAAGGCATTAATATAATGCTAACAGATGCAATGGCCGCCGATAATATGGGAATGAATGGAGTCGTAGGAGCGATAAATAATAAATATTGGGAACGCTACGGCATAGCCTACTCAATTTCAACGATTACGAACGCTTTGCTTTTAGGTATAGCCTCAAAAATGGGAAATTCAAACAACTCTTACGCCACCGAAATTTACTCAAATGCTAGAAGCGACGTAAGCAGCGTAGTGCAAGACATAATCCAGCAGCAAAGCCAAATCAAGCCAACCATAGAAATCAAAAGCGGAAGCCGTATATTTTTAGTGCCTACAAATCATATGTGGTTTGCAAAACCAAAAAACGGCGAAGTGATGATGCAATATTTTAACGATTAAAGGGAAAGCCGATGCAATACGAGCAAATCAAAAGCCAAGTTAAGACTGAGCTACAAAATAAAAAAGCAAACGATAGACTACTAAAACGCATAGCAAATCAGCTAAAAATTACCGAAAAGGCTGAGGCAAACGCTGCAAAAGAAAGGCAGAAGCTAGAAAAGCTAGTGCAAGAAAAAAACGATTTGGTAAGTACGAGCACAACAGAAGCAAGCCAAGAAGAGTAAAATGAGCGAAAGCATAATTTTAAATAATATTTTAGGCGTTTTAAAGCCGTATTTGACCCTGCGGGCAAACGAACTAATATTTAATCGGCCGTGCGAAATAAACATAGACTACGGCGACCACTGGGAAATAGTGCAAGACCCAAAGCTAGATATAAAATTTCTAAATAATTTTTTGATCGAGCTGGCCACTAGAAGAAATCAGCGCTTCGACGAAACGCATTGCCACCTCTCATGCGAACTGCCCGATCCGTTTTTACGTTACCGCGTCCAAGCGCAGCATAAATCAAGTCTGTTTAATAGCGATATCGCAATTTGTATAAGGATACCCAGCAAAGAGGCCTTTAAACTAGAAAGCTTTACATTAAGTCAAAACGTGATAAACGAGGGCTGGACTTATGAAAAAATCAAAGAGCTAATCCGGGATAAGAAAAACGTACTTTTAAGCGGCGGAACGGGAAGCGGGAAGACCAGCTTTTTAAACTCGTTAATGGGAGAAATAGACCCGGGCGAGCGAGTAGTCACCATAGAGGACAGCCAAGAGCTGAGGGTAGAAAACGTAAATAAAACGCAGCTGGCCGTACCCAAAATCGCCACCGAAATTTACAGCTATCAGGTAGCGATCGATAATGCGATGCGCTTGCGACCCGATAGGCTATTTTTAGGCGAGATAGACATCCGCAATACCTTTTCGTTTTTAAGGGTAAACAACACCGGGCATGCCGGAAATTTAAGTACCTTACACGCAAATAATCCCAAAGACGCCATAAAAGCCATTAAAACCAATATTATTTTAGGAGGCGGCCTATCAAGCGTGGACGATCGCATGCTAGATAGCCTTATCGTTACGGCGATCGATTACATTATCCAAATAGCCAGGGTTAAAAATCAAAGAGTCGTGACGGATATCTTAAATTTAAAAGAACTGGACATTGCAAAGATCGTAGCATGAGAAAAGTAGCCGCGCATTTTATATATTTTACCGAAGCCGACGCAAGGGTACTAAAACGCATATCTCAAAGACGCAATGAAAGTAAATCGGCAGTAGTTCGAAAGCTGGTACATGTAGAAAAATACGCTGACGTGCTAGAACAGATAGAAACGAATAACGAAATAATAAGCGAATTCTTACGAGAATTCGGTCGCTTGGGAGTAAATTTAAATCAGATTGCCTATCATCTAAATGCAAACATTACCGGCCCCGAAGAAGCCAAGAATGACCTAGAAAAAAATATGCGGAGCTTCGCAGTAGCCATAAAAGAATTAAGCGCGAAAATGGAAGATTTAAAAATAAAAATAGATGTCAAACATACTAAAACGCCGAGCAATGAGGGAACAAAAGGGGAGGAAAATGGATAGTTCAAAAGAATTTACCGCTAAAAGATGGGCTTGGGCTTTCTTCGTTTCGCTCATAATGGGCGTAGTGCTATATTTGGCGGTAGTCAAGGTTATTTTTAATCCGGATTTGATAAAAGTACCCGCAGTGGCGTATAAAATTTTAATAAATATAGGCGCGCCGACGCTAAAATTAAAGGCTTACGTTGCATTATTTACACTGATCGCCCCGTTTTTGGTAGTCTTTACGTGGTGGCTATTGCCGTATTTTAGAGACGGCGAAGATTATGGCTCAGCAAGGTTCGCGACGCCCGAAGACTTCCCTAAAATGAATATAAACTATAAAAACGGCTTGGTGCTAGGATGTCACAATATAGATAGCGATAATCCGCAGTTCTTAAGGGCTACGCAGCCGCTCTCAACGCTAGTGGTAGCACCTCCTGGAAGCGGTAAAACGGCGGGTATGATCATTCCGAATTTACTAAGCGTACCGGCTTCTTGCGTAACGTTAGATATCAAAGGCGAACTATATAAAAAGACAGCCGGGTATAGGCAAAAATATTTTAACAACGAAATTCAGCTATTCTCCCCTTTTAGCTGGGATAATACGCTATTTTTTAACCCGTTCGATCGCTCAATCGTTAAAGACATGGAGTATATACATATCAAAAAATTGGCCGAGCAGATAGCTTCTACCATTTTCGTAGGCGAAAAAGGCAGCGAAAACGATCACTGGATAAAATCGGCAAGAACGATGTTTGTATTTTTCGCCGAATACTTTATGCAAAAAGACAAACACGCTACGCTAGCCCAACTTGCACAAGCTCCAAAAGCCGATTATTTCGAGTATTTGGACGAAAAATTCGGCGAAGAGGCAATGAAAGAGATAGACGAGGACGACCCGGACAAAGAAAGAGAGAGAGACTATGACGTAGATACTTTTAAAATTTGGCTAAAACAGACAAGCTTTGACGAAAGTATCGACGAAAGCACGAGAAATCAGGCTAGAGCGTATGCAAGAGCCGCAGATAATGAATTTGCAAGCATAAAATCGACATACGATACATTTATGACAGTTTTTAGCAATCCGCAAGTAGCCAACGCAACCAGCAAGATGAGCTTTACGTTCGAGGATTTAAGAGCGAAAAGAATATCGATGTACGTAGTCGTTCAAACCGAAGATATCGAAATTTTAGCTCCTTTAATTCGTATTTTCATAGAAACATTATTTAAGAAATTAATGAGCGGAGAAGAGTGCAGCGATCCCGAGAGATTTATATACTTTTTTGGGGATGAGTTCGTGCGCTTCGGCAAGATGCCATTTTTATTAGAAGCCCCCGCACTTTGCAGAAGCTATGGGCTTTTACCGGTTTTTGTTACGCAAAGCTACGAGCAGATCAAAAAATACTACGGTGAAGACGATATGAATATCGTAAAAAATAACAGCGGATATCACGTAATTTTTAACATGAATAGCGACAAAGACGCAGAGGATACGAGTAAGTTAATCGGCGACTACACAAATATCAAAATCAGCAAATCGCAAGGTAATATGGAGCTGTTTAAAAGCAATATCTCAAAGAGCAAAGAAGCCAAAAAGCTAGTAACTGCCCAAGATTTGAAAAACCAAGATAGTAGCGATATTTTAATTCTTGTTAAAGGCTTTTACAAGATGCCCATCAAGGCAAAAGTGCCTTATTGGTTCAAGATGGCACAGTGGAAAGGGGCAGATAAGCTAGAAGTTGAGGCAAAGGACGACCAAGGCGAAGCTGCCGTCAAGCAAGACGCCTATACGGCCAAAAAAGGGAGCGAAAAAGAGGCAAAAGGCGAAGTAAATACGGCACAAAACGGCTCAAGCGAGATCAAGCCTGCGGATGATAAAAGACAACAAAGAGACGAGCTGCTAAAAGCTCTAAAAATTAAAGTGGATAGGGAGTAAAATTTTATAAATTTTTATAATAAATTTAGCAAAAAATTTAAAAATATAATATTTTTATTTTTGTTAAATTTAAATTATATGTAATTTTATTTTTAGATGTTTTATTATTTTTTAAGAGCTCTAATCTAAATTTTTATAGAAGATTTAAATTAGAGCTCAAAGCTCTAAAATCTACCCTAAGGAGTAAGCAATGACCTATGCAGAAAAGCAAGAGCAAGAAAAGGCATACAAAGAGTATGAGAAAAATCTTGCCGAGCGATTTGCGACAAGCGAAGACGGTGAGTTTGAAATCAGCGACGGCGAGAGCAAGGAATGGGAATATTTAAATAAGTCCCACCAAAGCATGGAAGTCGCCGATCAAGACGAGCCCAATACCGACTCATAGCCCAAAAGCTATGAGTAAACGACAGACGTAAGGATAAAAAATGGCAATGGAACAAGAGAAAAAGAGTTGGGAGCAGATGAGTAATGCCGAGAAAAAAGAGAGCTTCGATAAATACATGAAGTATAAACTTTTTGAAGCTCATAAGACCGCAAAAGCGGATTGGCAAAGGGATATGAGCAAGGAAGAGGTGGATAACACCATGCCTTACAACGCCTTAACCGGCAAAACGTATTCAAGAGAGACCAGCATGCTTTTAAGGGCGGAGATGGCCATAAAAGGCTACGACAAGGCTCAATTCGTAACGATGGAGCAAGGCAACGCGATGGGCGGGGTGCTAAAGCTCAAACACGACGAGCAAACCGGCGAAATTTTAAAAACCAAAAACGGCCTACAAGCGAGAGTGGACGGCGTTAAAATGCTTTATATTGCAGATCACGAGCTAAGGCCGAAACTGGACAAAGACGGCAAAGAGGTTATAGCGGCAGTCAAAGACAAAGACGGCAACGTTAGACTCGATGAAAATACCGGCAAGGCGATCACGTACGTAGTCAAGGAAAAAATCCCGATAAAGCCGCGATTGGAGACGAAAACGCTCTATCACGTAAGTCAATTCGACGGGCTAAACGAAGAAAAAATCAAAGAGCGGGATCTAACTGCCATCCAAAACTACCGAGAGGCGGCCAAGAACCAAGCATACGAAGTCAGAATAGACTACGGCAAGACATTGGGGATAGGCGGAAATTTAGCAAAGCAGCTAGACAGCCTAACTATGGCTCAAATCAAAGGCGTAGACTACTATAACCCGGCGCAAAGGCTTGATATGTCCAAAGAAGCCGAGAAAGCTAAAAAGCAGACTAGGCAAAAAGATAAGGTCATGGAACAAGGCAGGTAAGCTAAACCAAACTTAGGGTAGACGGGGCGAAAGCCCCGAATTTAAAGGAATTAAAATGTTATTTGAATTTTTGAATTTTCTAGGGGTCGGCGACGGAATGACCGCCAAAAAGCAACCGATGAGTGCGGATGATGTAAGCATAAAAGAGGGAGCTGAAGAGTTTATCATCGAGATGCAAAGCCCCTATTTTCAAGAGGAGATCACGACAGAGACGATAATGAAAGACGGCAAAAAAATAGAAATCAAAAAGATAAAAATCTCAGAGCCGCTAGATAACAATAAAGCACTAATATCGATAAAAACCTATAAAAAAGATATAACGAGAGCATAAAATGGCACAGCAGCAAGTAGCAAAAACGCTTTTAACGGATAGCAACTGGATAAACAAGACTCAAGCAGTTATGCAAGAAAACGTGATGAGTTTATTTGAAAAATTTTATCAAGGAGCTCACGATTTAGTTTATTCGACCGCCACGACGACGATCGTAATCTTAATAGTCGTATTTTGGCTGTTGGATAAGCTAAAAAACGGCTATCCGACGCGAGAGGAGACGTTTAACGCTATAAAATATATAATCAAGCTTTGCTTTATTTTTGCCGTTCTTAGCTCATTTGGCGCATATACCGGCGCCCTATACGTCCTAACCATACCTGAAAATATGATAACCGCGACTGTAAGCTCAATTTTTCAGAGTCAAGATTTCGGAACGATCGTGACGGAATCGGCCAATAGAGTGGATAATTTAAGGGCTTTAATGTGGGAATACGGAACCAAGACCTATTTAAAATCGCAAGAATGGTCTATGTTGGGATTAAGTTTTAATGGCCCGACGGATTACATAATGGCAAGCGTCGTAACGGCATTTTTAATGATCCCGTTTTGGATATTTTACCTAGTATTTTTTATTCTACTAATCGGCATTACGATCGTTATATTTTTTAGTAAATTCGTAGCATTTTTGATATTAAGCACGCTGCCATTGGTGCTGCCGTTTTTGATCACACCGCGCTTTTTGCCGTATTTATGGAGCTGGTACAAGTTATATCTATCATACGCCATAATAGCTCCTTTGGCATTTATAGCCCTAAATTTAGCAATGAATCCGATCATAGAGCTTGAGAAATATCAAAACGTCATAGGTGAATTATTTATAAAGCAGTTTGAATACTTGATAACCGGCGCGATCACTTGCATAACTGCGCTTTTCATAATCAGAAAAATACCAAATTGGATAAATGCGGTACTAGGAACACAGATGGAAAGCGGAGCAGGCGGAGTAGTGGCAGGGGCGGGTAGCAGGCGGCATAGCCGGAAAGACTTTGCTGGGTGGACTAGCTAGAAAAGCGACCGGCGGCAGCTTTATCGGCGGAGCGTTGCAAAGTTTCGGCAAGGCCACCGGCGGAAATGCGGTAGGACAAATCACGAAAGCCGGAATAGACGCGAGTGTAAATCTTGGAAAAGATATAGGCAAAGGTACGAAAATGCTAGGAAAAGGCGTATATGATGCTTATAAAGTATTTCGCGGCGGATACGCGGTGCCGTAAGGCTAAAATTTAGAAAATTCTTTTAAAAGGGGTAAAAATGTTCGCACAAGCTACAATCATAGGAAATTTAACCAAAGATATAGAGCTCAGATACACGGCAAGTGGTATGGCCATAGGTAATACCGCAATAGCCTCGACACACAAATTTAATGTGGCAAACGGCGAGAAGCGGGAAGAGACGTGCTTTATAGACGTAACTTTTATGGGTAAAAGCGCGGAAATAGCCAATCAGTACCTGGCTAAGGGTTCAAGGATATTTATCGAGGGGCGGTTGAAATTTGACCGATGGACGGATAATAACGGACAAAACAGAAGCAAGCATAGCGTAGTCGTCGATAAGATGATAATGCTCGATACCAAAGATAGGCAAGAAATCGGGCAAAACGAGCAAACCCATTCTGCATCGCAGATAGACAATGAATATATCGATAACGCGCAAGATGCGCCGTTTGAGCAATAAATTTAACTAAGGAGCGAAAAATGAGTAATGCCGTAATCATCATCGAAAGCCCAAACAAGTGCGATAAGATAGAGCATATAACCGGCGCAAAGGTTTATGCTACCAAAGGACATTTTAAAGAGCTTGCAAAGGAGATAGTGGCCGATTATACCGGCTATGAGCCGATATTTGAGATGAAAGGGCAAAGCAAGCATAGAATGAACGAAATTTTTAACGATTGCAAAGGTAAGGACGTCATTATCGCTACCGACCCGGACAGAGAGGGATACGGCATCGGCTACATGGTTTACGAGACGATTAAAAATATCGCCAAAAGCGTAAAGCGCGCCGAGTTTCACGAAATAACCGAAAGCGGCATTAAAAAAGGGCTAGATAAAGCCGTGCCGTTTGCAAGCTCAAATTTAAAGGAATTCGATAGCTTTAAAGCACGAGCGGTAGGCGATAAGCTGGTGGGATTTATCATGTCGCCCGCTTACATCAACAAGCTCAACGATAAAAATTTATCCGTCGGCAGGGTTCAAACGCCGGCACTCGCCCTGATCGTAAAAAGAGAGCTTGAAATAAAAGAGTTTTTAGCAAGCCCGGCATCAAAACAGATCGACTACAAAATCAAAGCAAAGCTAAAAACGAGAAGCGGCGTAGAATTTACGGCCGTAAACGATAATATTTTTAGCTCAAAGGACGAAGCGAACGCAAAAATCGCCGAACTTGGCGGTAGCATGGCGAAAGTATATCAAATAGATACGAAACAAAGCCAAATAAAGCCGCAAGCTCCGTTTAGAACCAGCCAAATGCAAGAAGCGGCGAATAAGAGGCTGGGGTTTAGCTCGGATAAAACCATGAGCCTAGCTCAAAAGCTATTCGAAAAAGGTCTTATAACGTATCATAGAACCGACAGCAACACTATATCGGACGAGTTTATAAACGAAGTAGAAGCTAAATTTAAAGGGGAGGAGTGGTACGAGAAAAAAATATATAAAGCCGGCAGCCAAAGTCAAGCCGAAGCCCACGAAGCGATCCGTATAAGCCACGTGCATGGTTACGGCGAGATAGATGAGATCGCCGGGCGCGAAAGCCTAAGCGATGACGAAAAATCGCTTTATGAGCTCATTTTTCTAAATTCAGTCCTAAGCCAAGCCAAAAATACCGTAAACGAGAACAAAACATACGACATAGACGTCAAGGCTCTAAGCTTTAAGGCCAAGACCGGCAAATGCATTTATAAAGGCTTTAAGGGGGCTTTGAAAGAGCAAGCGGACGATGAAGACGAGCAAGATAAAGACGTAGCCCAAATAGAGCTAAATTTAAATCAAGGCGACGAAGTCGAGGTGCTAGGCTTCGAGCTACAAGAAGTTAAAAAGCAAGCTCCGCAGCACTACAAGGAAAGCAATTTTATCTCCCTTTTAGAAAAAGAGGGCATCGGTAGGCCAAGCACGTATGCTACGTTTCTGCCTACGCTTTTAAAGCGGGAATTCGTAGTTATCGAAACCAAAGGCAAAAATCAAAACATAGTGGCCACCGGCAAAGGGATAAGTTTCATCGAAAGTGTTAAGGCGAATGACGAGTGGATCACGCAAAGCGAATTTACAAAGCAAATGGAAGGCGTGCTAGACGAAATAAGCGACGGCAAAGTAAATTATCTCGATTTTATAAAGCCGCTGCACGAGAAAATGGGCTTTAAGGAGCTAAATAGCGGTGAAACCAAACCTCCGAGCGAAGCTCAGCTAAATTTTGCGAAAAACATAGCTTCGGATTTAAAAATAGCATTGCCAGACGGTATCGAAACGGACTGGAAAATTTGCTCGGATTTTATAAATAAGAATAAAGATAAGGCCATCCGTCCGCCGAGCGACAAACAAATCAAACTAGCGCAAGATCTAGCAAAAGATAAAAAGCTGGAGCTACCCAAAGGTTACGATACCGATCTGAAAATTTGTAAGGCGTTTATAGAAAAGGCATTGAAGAGGAAATAGCATGGTTGTGGACAACGCCGAAATCTTTTTTCGTGTTTGCCGTAAAACGACAATCGATAAAGAGCAAGATATAGCCGGGATTTATTTCGGTAAAAAATATAAGGATACGTTAAACCCTGTATTTTTTGACATTTTTAAAAAATACAGGAGAAACTTAGAAAGTCGTTATGAGTGTATTATCGGCAAAGATGATTTTATATGCTTTGCAACGCAAAATAAGAAAAAATTTATTAAAGAGTTTGGCAGTGTACGTTCAGAACTCGCTTCATTTTTAGAGCATTATTTAAATGATCCAGAAGCTGATTGTTTTGAAATTTGCTTTTTAAAATCGTATTTCGATACAAAAAGCAAAACGGAACAAAAAGGGAAAGAATGAGCCAAATTTCAACCCAAAACGAGCTGGTCGGGCAAGGCTGGATGGCGGATAAAGAAAAGAGAGCCAATGTATATTTTATGAAAGCCAAATACGAGATCGACGACGAGTTTTATACTAGCTTTGACGAGATCAGAGAAGAGCTGCAAGATTACAAAGCGCACTTTAAAGACAAAATCGTGGTCTGCCCGTGCAATGACGGCAAAAATAGCAACTTTTATAGGTATTTCGCCTTAAATTTTAAAACTTTGGAGCTAAAAAAGCTGATTACGACGACGTTTAACATCAACGAGCTAAACTCGAAAGGCACGAAAATAGAGATCACGAGTGACGGCATGAGCGAAACACAGTTGCGCGGTCGGGGCGACTTTCGCAGCGACGAAGTAAAGGAGATAATCGCGCAGGCCGACATCGTCGTAACCAATCCGCCCTTCTCCCTTTTTAGAGAGCTTATAGATATAGCCCAAAGCGGTCAAAAGAAATTTTTAATCGTAGGCGGAACGTATTCGATTACCTATAAAAAGATATTTGAGCTATACAAAAATAACCAAATTTGGCTAGGAAATCACCAAGTAAATATTTTTACTCGCCCGGACGGCAGCAAAAAGCGATTTAGCAACGTATCGTGGTTTACGAATTTAAAAAGCACAAAGCATCAAACCGGCGTAAGACTAATGAAGAAATATAAAGGCAATGAGCACGAATATCCGGAATACGATAACTACAAAATCATAGAAGTGACCAATTATAAAAACATACCAATCGACTATGATGGCATAATCGGCGTGCCCCTTACGTTCTTTTTACGACACAACCCTGCGCAGTTTCATATATTAGGCTGCGATTTTGAGATCAAGGAAAAATACCCCGAGCTAGTCAAACAAGACTATGCCCAAAGCAACACGAAATCGGCCGTCCTAAACGGACAAGAACTATTTACCAGGATAATAATTCAGCGAATCAACGGCCTTAAACCGAGAACTAGGCTAATAAATCAAATTTAGGGAGCAAATTTATTAAAATCATGAAGAAGTCAAAGAAAACAGAACTATTTAACAGCCCCGCCAAGCGATTTATGTGGGTATTTTTAGCCATAAATTTGCTAGGCTTTGGCACGAATGCAGTTTTATATTTCTTAAAACTACCCAATAAGGTGGAAACAATCCTAAACGCGGACGCGTTCTTTATAACGCTAGCCGCAATCTGCTACATCGCATTTAACGCA
>NZ_AOTD01000167.1 GCF_000344295.2 Campylobacter showae CC57C
TCGGGAGTTCAAGTCTCCCCCGTGACACCATAAATGCCCTATTTATCGGTATTTAAACCGCCTCTTTTGCAGTTTCCCTTTCTTTGAATTTTTTCTTAAACTATGGTACACTTTTGATAAAAAGTGGTACAATTCTTTAAAACCTGCTATTTTACAAAAACATTCATATAAAATTGCTTTTGTTTTTCTTGGTTGCATTTTTAGTGATACATTTAGTATGGGAGAGGTATTGAGGTATTGAGGTATTGAGGTATTGAGGTAGCTTTATAAATCAAAAACAAACAACACAAATACTTTCATGCATTGATATTTTCTCAGACGTTGCTAAATACTAAACGCAAACCGTCTACTTAAATTTTCTAAAGATAGACTGCACAATAAAAGCTTATAATCGCATAAATATCAAGAAAAGTAAAGCTTGTAGATTGGTCGATAGATTATATTGCGGCCTTAGTGGTATAGATAGGTTTAGTATTTTGCATGTAGATTCAAGGCTTCTTATTTGCCCATTACCTCACGCTAAGTCCCTCATCCATATATTTGATTATCGGATATATAAACAGCTCTATGACTCTTCTTTTGCCGGTCTTTACTTCGGCTATTACGCTCATACCTATTTCTAGTTGTTTGGTTTCTCCCTCTACTTTTATATCCAGGCTTTTTGGTTTTATCTTGATCTCGTATATTAGCCCAAGCTTCTCATCTTCTATGGCGTCTTTTGAGATTTCTATTATATTGCCGTGTAAGAGTCCGTACTTTTGAAAGCTAAAGGTATCTATCTTTACGGCTACTTCTTGACCTAGTTTTAAAAAACCTATGTCTTTATTTAGAACGTTTGCTTTTATGATGAGCGGAGCGTCTGAGGGAACTATGGATATTAGATTATCGTTTGGGCTTACTACGCCTCCTTCGGTATGGGTAAGCAACTTTCCGACAAATCCGTCTACGGGAGATTTTATCTGTTGGGTCTTGTTTGAAAAAAGGATTGCGTTTATCTGAGCGCTTAGTTCTCTTTTTTCTTTTTCTTTGCTTAGAGACGTTTCTATCCAGCTTGATTTTATGGTTTTTATGGCTTTTTCGTTTTCTTCTATGATTTCTTCAAGTTTTTTATTTGATTCTTTTAGTCTATATAGAGCAATATCTTTTTGCTCTTTTAAATTTATGATATTTTTACTTACCTCTTCGTATTCTTTCTTTGCTATTAGATCAAGTACTTTTTGTAGCCTTGTCTTAGCCTCCTCTTCTTTGCTTAGAAGAAGGCTAAGTCTATTTACTTCGCTTTCGTTTGCTTTGATATCAAGTTTGGCTGAGTTTAGTTTGGCTTTGTTGCCTTCATAGGTGCTAGCTAGAATTTGTTTTTGGCTATTATATAAGCTTATCTGAGAGGAGTTTAGCTTGTTTAGTTCGTCTTTACTTAAATTTGATTCATTGATTAGAGCTTCTAGTAAAGCGATGTCTGAATTAATCACCGCTAGATCGTCTTGTTTGCTTGATAGCGATGCATCGGTTACAGTGGGGTCTATTTGTATTAGAATGTCTCCTTTTTTTACTCTGTCTGATTCTTTAACGAATATCTTTGAGACTACTCCGCTTTCAAGAGGTTTTAGTATCTTTATCTCTCCGCTTGGTATAACCTTGCCTTGCGCGCTTACTACTACATCTACTTTAGCTAGTATCAGCCAAGCGGTACCAAAGACCATAATAGCCAGTACTAGATAAAGAATGATTCTGCCCAAAGGATTAAGGGGCTTATCTTCTATTTCTATTAGCAGGGGTTTAAATTCGTGGAGGTCGTTCAATATTGTCCTTTGTTTATCGCACTATATCATTTTTTAAATTTAAGCTTGATTCGTATTGCCGGTTGCTTGCTGGCTATTTAAAAAGTAATAATAACCCCTTTGCCTCATCAAGCTTTCGTGGTCTCCTCTTTCTATCAGTCTTCCTTTATCCAGTACTATTATCTCGTTACACTCCCTAACGGTGCTTAGCCTATGAGCTACGATAAATACGGTTCTGTTTTTCTTAATGGCGGCAAGGTTATTTGATATTATCTTTTCGCTTTCGTAATCAAGTGCGGAGGTCGCTTCGTCAAATATTAAAATTCTAGGATTGGTTAGTATTGCTCTTGCTATTGCGATACGTTGTTTTTGACCGCCCGAAAGAGATGAGCCCCTTTCTCCCACTAAGGTGTCGTAGCCCTCGGGCAACGCGCTTATAAACTCATCCGCTCCCGATACCCTTGAAGCTTGCAAGATTAGATCCATAGGGGCGCTTGGATAAGCATAAGCTATGTTTTCTTTAACGGAGCCACTAAAGAGGTAGCTATCTTGCAAAACTACTCCTATGTTTTGCCTAAGCCAGGACGGATTCATATGCCTGATATCGACTCCATCTATATAGATAGCTCCCTCGTTTGCGTAGTACAGTCTTTGAAGAAGCCTGGTTAGAGTGCTCTTTCCGCTACCGCTTCTACCCACTATGCCTATACTGGTGTTTGGTTTTACTTCTAAGCTAAAGTTTTGAAGCACGGTAGGAGAGTTTGGAGAGTATTTAAAGCTAACGTTATCAAATTTCACTCCGCCTTTTATCTCATTTAGAGTTATAGCACTATCGTTTTCTTGCTCTTTTGGGGTATTTAGTATGTCTCCTAGTCTATCTACGCTAAGAAGCGCTTGCTGAAATTCGTTCCAAAGACCTACCAGTCTCATTATAGGAGCGCTAAACTGCCCCGCAAACATCTGAAAGGCTATTAGCTGACCTACGCTTAGTTTGTTTTCTATAACTAGGCCAACTCCTAGATAGAGTATAGCTAGCGTCATTAGTTTTGAAAGAGCATTTGCGATGCCTGAAAGTATATTTGATAAATTTGAAAGCTCGAAGCTTGATTTTACGTATTTGGCTAAAAAATCCTCCCAAAGGCGCTGCATACTGCCTTCAATCGCTAGGGATTTAACGGTAGATATTCCGGTGATTGATTCGACCAGGTAGGAGTTTGATCTAGCTCCCATTTGAAATTTATCTTCTAGCCTTGCTCTAAGCCTTGGAGTAGCAAAGAAATAAATAGTAGCTATAACGGTAACGAAAGCTAATGCCACCAAAGTGAGCTTAACGCTATAAAGCAGCATCATCGCGACAAACACCACGCTAAAAAGCATATCAAGCAGCACGGTAACCGATTTATTGGCTATAAACTCTCTTATGCTATCTAGCTCTCTAACTCTAGCTACTATGTTTCCTACTTTTCTGTTTTCAAAGTAGATCATAGGTAGTTTTATCAGATGATCAAATAGCATAGCTCCAAGCCTAGCGTCTATCTTTGAGGTAGTGTGGGCAAATATATAGTTTCTGCTAAGACTTAAAAGCATTTCAAATATAATCACCGCCCCAAAGGCTACCGCTATGACGTTTAGGGTGCTAAGCGAGTGGTGCACTAAAACCTTATCAAGTACTACCTGGGTAAAAAGAGGGGTAACTAGGCCAAATAGCTGGATAACGAAAGATGCTATTAAAATTTCGCCTACTATCTTTTTATAGCTTAGCATCCTAGCATAAAACCAACCAAAGCCGAATTTGATCCTATCGTTTAAGAGCTTATGCTTTAAGACTATCATCTTTGGCTCTAAATTTAGCGAGTTTAATAGCTCTTCAAATTTAATAGCGTAAGGCTCGTTTTTATCTTTAAAGATTAAGACCTCGTTTTTAGAAGCTTCGACTTTTAGGATATTAAAATAAACTCCGTTTTTATCCCTAGCTATGCAAGGCAATGGATAGGATGCTAAATTTTTAATAGTTAAAGGTTTAATCTTAGCCTTAAAGCCCTTGTCTTTTGCTATTTTTATCAGCTCTTCAAAGCTTGGAGTAGAGTTTAGGGCGTAGTCTCTTATTATGGCTCTGCTGTCTATCCTAACGTTATTTAGAGCTCCAACTATCTCTAAGCTTCTTAAAGCGCTTTGCAATCTACGCTCTTTTCGTTTATTAAAAAGCGTTTTACCGCAAGCATATTTGCTTGCAAAAACGCCTCTTCGTTTTTGATGAGATTTTCGTTAAATTTAACCTTGCTTTCAAGCACGCTTAGTTTATCCGTTTGCGAGTTTAAATTTAGTCTTTCTTGCATGCTCAAAAGCTCTTTAGAGTAAGAGGTTAGCTCCAAAGTAGTTTTTAGCTTTTCTAAATTTGAGTGCAGATCATCGTTTATATTTCTAGCCTCTTTTTCGTACCGCCTTTTTGCTTCGTTAAATTGCTCTTTGGCTAAAAGCAGTTCAAGAGATGCACTTTCTATGCCGGCTTCTCTATTAAAGCCGTCAAAGAGATTGTAAACCATACTAAGACCTATCCTGTATCCGTTTCTCTGGGTATCGTCCCAAGAGCGACGAAAGTTATCTCTGTCGTCTCCGTAAAAATCATACTTGGCGTATAGATAAAATGCCGGATAATACTCCCTCTTTTTTGATTCAAGAGCGCTTTGTTTAGAAAGGATCAGGGCGTTTAGCTCTTTAGCCTCGGAAGTTTGCTCAAAGGGAGGTAGAGGGGAGGAGATTAAACTATCTAAATTTAAATTTTGAGGCAAGGTGCCAGGAGCTTGACTTAAAGATTTGGTTTGACTAGCTTGACTAGCTTGGTCTATTGCGCCGGTTTGATCAAATTTACTCCCCATATCCTCGCTGCTAAAAGGCATCATCTCGTCGTCTATATAGATATCCTCTCCGCTAAAATTTGATATCTCGCTAAGTAGGTTTTTTATCTGCTTGTTTAGGCTTGCTATATTGTCTTCTATCTCTACTAGCCTTATGGCGCTATTTGTCATTGCTGCTTTTGCATGATCGCCGTTTTCATAGAGGCGTTTGGAGGTTTCGTAGATTTCTTTGTTGATTTGTTTTAGGTTGTTATAGGAATTTAGCTTGTCTTTGCTATCTAGCAGATTATAATATAGCTCAAGCAGTCTTAGTTTAGCCTCGTTTAGCGTTACGCACTCTTTATAGCTTAGGCTTTGTTTTTTATAAGCGGCCGCATCTATGTTTAAGGCATTTGCTCCGAATTTATATAGCTCGTAGTTTAGCTTTAAAGATACCGAGCTTGCAAAGCCCGTCGAGCTTACCAGGCTTTCATCGTTTATGTAACTATTCCTAGCGTTTGCATACTTCTTAGAGTATTCGCTATTTGCGCTTAGGCTTAGCCTGGGATAGAGGCTTGATTTGGCTGCATTTATCTCTTCGTTTGCCAGTAAGGTTTGAAGCTTGGAAGATAGGATAGAAGGGTTAGTGGATTCTAAGGATTTAGCGAGTGAGGAGAAGGATACTGATTTGGCGGATAGGGACGTGCCAAGTAAGTAAACGATAAAAAACAAAAAAGATATCCTTCGCAAACTCTACATTCCTAATTGCTATGAAATTTAGGCCTAAATTTAATCACAATGAGTCTTAATAAAGCATTAAAAATACCTAATAATCGATAATATTTTAAAAATAAATGCCGATTATAACTTAAATGTAGTTTAAGAGGATTGTGGATAAAATGCAATGAGCAAAATTTAATACGAGGCAGCCAATGAATCTAGAGGAGATTAAAGATAAAATCAAAAACTCATACCTTTATACCGTGTTTATCGAACGCCCAATGAAAGGAAACGGCTCGTATATTAGAAATATTACTTCGATTTTTTCAATGTTTGTAATAATTCCGCTCTGCTTGTTGATTATCGCTTGCATCATCATTGATACGGTATTTTTCAGCGAGGTCAAACCGCTAAACGAGCTGACTAAAAATTACGGGATAGTTGAAAGCGCAAATTATAAACCAAGGGGCGGTCAAGGCAGACTGGGGCTAAAACTAGACGACGGCTCGCGCATGTTTTTCCATATAGACAATAGAGACAAAAATATTTACGACTCGTTAATGAATAAAGGTGCGATAATATATAGCAGAAAATTCCTATTGGGAAATCAAATTTTACAGCTAGAAGGCGAAAATGGGGAAATATATACGATCTATAACTATGAATACGAGCTAACGAAAAATTTTCGAGCGATGAATTTTATATTTGACGTGTTTAAAATAGCCGTGTTTTTTCTGATAATAGTCTGGATATTAAACAATAAAGATCATAGAAAATTAAATTAAAAAAGGCAAACAAATGAGTAAAATACCTAAAATACAAAAGAAAGTAATCATGGGACCAGACGTGTTGACCAACCGAGCCATTCATGATTATAGGAATGCATTTACAAAACCCATAACCAAACAAACTGCCGAGAATATAGATAATATCATTGGTAATGCTGGAGTCTACTACTATATTAATATATCCAATTCAATCAAGGATATTATAAACAAAGATGGTGTAAGCACTACAATAGACTCACTTAGAACAGCACACGAATTAGCCAAATTAATAGGAAAAGACTCGACCTGGGGCAAGCCCCTTGCAGCTGCATCCCTAATCAATAATATTGCTACAATCACGGTAGATGGCTTAAGTGAAGATAAAAAAATAAAAGATAGCAACATATTGTCAGCAGCTAGCGATATAGCAACGTTAACAAGCATAGCAACGATATCTTCGAATCCTATCGCAGCTATAAGTCTAGTTGTTATCGGTACAGCCCTAAGCACAGCTGCCATACTTACAGGCAACTCCACTACAATTCATGATACTATTAGTACAATAAATAATGCATTTAATAATTTTCCACACCATAATGTAGAGGCAAGCAGACTAAAGGAACTTAAGCCCGTACTTTTTGGGGGTTTGGATACACCAAGGTATCCAAACCTGTTATCAAAAGTGGACGACCCTCTAAATATAAAAACTTTATCCGAAATGATAAAAGAACTCGATAGCCAACTACCCTTTAATGATACCCCTGTCTTCTCTAGTTTTCTTTACGACAGATTAAATTTCTCAGACTATCTTAATAAATACAGCTTTCCATTTCTTAGCGCGCTTATCTACGACCCTATTACCCTAGACCTAAACAAAGACGGCAAGATAAATACTACCGGTTTGGATAAAGGGGTATACTTTGATCACAACGGCGATAAAGTAGCTATGAAAACATCTTGGGTAGGTAAAGAAGACGGTCTTTTAGTTCACGATAGAAATAATAACGGCATAATAGATGACGGAAGTGAACTATTTGGAAACTTTACTCCTTTAAATCCGAACAATAATCCAAGCGATAGAAATTTAGCCGTAAACGGATATCATGCTTTAAAAAGCTATGATATGAACAGTGACGGTATCATAGATAGTAACGACGAGATATATAAATATCTTAAAGTATGGCAAGACATTAATCAAGATGGCATATCTCAAGAAAACGAACTAAAAAGCCTGAAGCAAGTCAATATAAAATCTTTAAATTTGGCCTTTAATAATATAGATAAAGATCTAGATAACGGCAATAACGTAATGTTTGAAGGAAACTATATTGATAGTGAAGGTAAAAAACATAAGATGGCTGATATAAACTTTAACGTAGATACCCTCTCTTCAAGACACAAAGACGATATAGTCTTAAACGAGGAGCAAGCCAGTCAGATAAATTTGAAAGGTAGCGGAAATCTAAGGGATCTAAATCAGGCTGCCGTTTTATCAAGTACGCTAAACGATATACTAAACTCCTATAAACAAGCAAATACCAAAGAAGAGCAACTAAGCCTATTGCCGAATTTAATAAAAGAGTGGGCTAAGACGTCGGTGGGATATACCCAATACGAACACTCTTTAAGTAGCGTTACTTATTTTGACGAGAGCACGCCTCAAGGAAAGCTGGCGGTGCTAAGGCAGAGGTATGCACAAGCTACTAGCGAAACCCAAAAAATAGTTATACATCAAGAAATGGTAAATATAGAAAATAAACTAGCCGAAACCAACTATCAACAAGCATTAAAAGAAGCAAATCAGAATGAAGAGCTAAGACATATAATGCAACAAAGCGGAAACAAGCTACCTAGCATATATACTCCCAAAAATAGAGAAACTAGAGTAACGCCGTCGCAGCTAGCTAGGATGAAAAAAGGCCTACAAGATCAAAGCCTACTAAAAGAATTTGATGATATAAAATACAAAATAAGTGTGATAGATGCATTTACAGGCAAGCAAACTGGGCAGCTATATTATACGGACGATAATGACGTAAAAGATATAATACAAAAAGTAAATAAAACATACGATGATATACTAAAGTATGCGTATATGAGCCTAGGAACTCAAACTAGACTTAAGGACTATATATCTTTAATAGACATAAAAGCTGAAGAGATAAAAGATGGTGACGGAAATACGAAGTATAAATTTGGCATTGATTATGGCAAGGTAGCGGATAAATTTAAAGAAATAGCAAAGGTAAACCCCAAGAAAGCATTTATAGATATTGGGGAATTCATGCACGCTGCTATGATTGCCGGTAATACCAAAAACGTGGCTCCATTGGCCTTAGCTTTTAAACAAATGATCGAGTATGCTCTTAAAAATAATTTATTTGAGCAGTGGAGGCAAGATTTAGAAATTTATCAAAATATTAATCTGACAGAAGGTAAAAATGGTGGTATTGCCAAAGGTACCGACGGAAACGATACTATCTATGGCCACGAA